>JBFIFO010000001.1:0-92396 GCA_041602815.1 Alphaproteobacteria bacterium
CTCGGCGCCGTGGTTGTCGCGACCGACACCGCGGCCTATTTCACTGGCAGGACGCTGGGCGGGCCCAAGCTGGCCCCGAAAATCAGCCCGAAGAAGACGTGGTCGGGCCTGCTCGGCGGCATGGCGGGGGCGGCCGCTGCCGGCGGTGCCGTGGCGGTCGCCGTCGACGGGGCTGACGTTGCGACCCTGGGACTGCTTGGCGGGGCATTTGCCGTGATTGCGCAGCTCGGCGATCTTCTTGTTTCGAAAGCGAAACGAACCTTCAGTGTCAAGGATTCGAGTAATCTCATACCGGGCCACGGCGGCGTTCTCGACCGGCTCGACGGGTTTCTCTCGACGTCGCTCGTCCTGGCGGCCCTGGTCCTGTTGAGTGGCGGGAGCCCGGTCGCATGGCAATAGTCCTGCCCGAAAGCTCGACGGCGAGGCGTCGGGTCATCATCCTCGGGTCCACCGGTTCGGTCGGCTGCAGCACGATCGACCTGATCGAGCGGAACCGGGACCGCTTCGAGGTTGTCGCGGTGACCGGGGGGAGCAATGTCGCGCGTCTGGCCGAACAGGCGCTGCGTCTGCGACCGCGGTTCGCGGCGCTGGCCGACCCCGCGGGCTACGGTGAGCTCAAGCGGGTGCTGTCCGGCAGCGGCATCGCCGTCGGCGCCGGAACCGAAGCCCTGGTCGAAGCCGCCGAACATCCGGCCGACTGGATCATGGCGGCGATCGTCGGCGCGGCCGGACTTGCGCCGACACTGGCGGCCGTCCGCCGCGGTGGCATCGTCGCCCTTGCCAACAAGGAGTGCCTGGTGTGCGCCGGCCCGCTGGTGATGCGGGAGGTGGCCAAGAGCGGCGCGACCCTGCTGCCGGTCGACTCGGAACACAATGCGATCTATCAGGTCTTCGACTTCGATCGCCGGGAAGCGGTCGAGGAGCTGGTCCTGACCGCGTCGGGCGGCCCGTTTCGCACCTTGTCGGCGGAAGCGATGCAGGACGTGACGCCGGCCGAGGCGACGAACCATCCAAACTGGGACATGGGCGACAAGATCTCCATCGACTCGGCAACGATGATGAACAAGGGGCTGGAGATCATCGAGGCGCACCACCTGTTCGGCCTTTCCGAGGACAGGATCTCGGTGCTCGTGCATCCGCAGTCGGTCATTCACAGCATGGTGCGGTATGTCGACGGCTCGGTCCTGGCGCAGCTGGGACAGCCGGACATGCGCACCCCGATCGCCTTTACGCTCGCCTGGCCGGAACGCATGCCGGCGCCGGTCGCGCGGCTCGACCTCGCACAGCTGGCGCGGCTGGATTTCGAGGCGCCCGACACGGGGCGCTTCCCGGCCTTGCGGCTCGCGCGCGAGGCGCTGCGCGCCGGCGGGACGATGCCGACCGCGCTGAACGCGGCGAACGAGGAAGCGGTCGCCGGATTCCTGCGAAACCGGATCGGATTCCTCGACATTGCCCGACTCGTTGAGCATATAGTGTCGCACATGCCGGCCGGAGCGATGGATTCGCTGCAGACCGTGCTGGAGGCGGATGCGGAGGCACGACGGCGTGTCGGTGAAGAGATCGCGGCCATGGCGGGCTGACTTATCGGTCGCGATATTAACCTGCCCATAAACGTTTGAAGTCGATATTCAGGATATCTCGATCGGATTGGTGATATGGAATTGTTCGCGAACTTCTGGGACGGGCTGTTCTGGTTCCTCGTCCTTCTGACGCCGCTGGTCTTCGTGCATGAGCTCGGCCATTACCTTGTCGCTCGCTGGTGCGGCGTGCGCGTCGACGTGTTTTCCATCGGCTTCGGCCCCGAGCTGTTCGGCTGGAACGCCAAGAACGGTACCCGGTGGAAGTTCTGCGCCATTCCGCTCGGCGGCTACATCAAGATGTTCGGCGAAACCGCCCTGGAGCCTGACGAATCCGGCAAGGTACGCGAGCTGACGCCGGCGGAAAAGGAGGTCTCTTTCGAACACAAGCGGCTGTCCCAGCGCGCGGCGATCGTGTTCGCCGGACCGGCCGCGAACTACCTGTTCGCGATTGTCGTCCTGGCGGTCATGTTCATGACCTTCGGACAGAGCTATACCCCTGCCGTGATTGCCGCCGTCGCCCCGGACTCGGCGGCGGCCCGCGCCGGGATCGAGCCGGGCGACCGGGTCGTCAGCATCGACGGCGACGCGCTCGATCGTTATGAGGACCTGGCGGGTCGGGTGGCGCTGCACCCGGGCCGGCCGCTGTCGATCGAGATCGAACGGGACGGCGAGGTGATGCAGCTCACCGTTACGCCGGACCCCGTCGAGATGAAGATGCTCGACGACACGGTGCAGACCATCGGATCGCTCGGCGTCGGGCTGATGCCGCCCGTGGTCGCAGAGGTCGTCGAGGACAGTGCCGCCGAGGCAGCCAGTTTCCGGGCCGGCGATCGGGTTCTGCAGATCGACGACACGCCGGTCGGGCGGTTCGAGGATCTGCGCGACATCGTTCTGGCGGCGCCCGAACGGCCGCTCGATTTCCTGGTCCTGCGTGACGGGGCGACGGTGACCCTGACGGCGACGCCCAGATCGCTGGAAGTCAAGAGCGACGGCGAAACGCGGATCGTCGGCCAGCTCGGCATCGCCGCCCAGGCGCCACCCACGGCAATCGTCCGCCACGGTCCCACCATGGCGTTGTGGCAGGCGACGAAACGGTCTGCGGAGATTACCGAAGGCACCTTGACCGGCCTCGCGCAGATCGCCGTCGGCTTGCGGGACAGCAAGGAGATGGGCGGACCGATCATGATCGCGCAGGTCTCGCGCAAGATCGCGAAACGCGGCGTCGTCGACTTCATCGGCATGATGGTGCTGTTCTCGATAACGCTTGGCCTGATCAATCTGTTCCCCATCCCGGTGCTTGATGGTGGCCATCTAGCGTTCTACGCTGTTGAGGCGATTCGGGGGCGGCCGCTCGGCGAGCGGGCCCAGGAATACGGCTTCAAGATCGGGCTGGCGCTGGTCGTCAGCCTCATGATATTCGTAATGGTGAATGATCTTCTGCACCGAGTCTTTTGACACCCGCCTTAGGACAATAACTTGAACAAGGCCTCGCACGGGGAGGCATAGTCGTTGCTGAAATGGGTTGGCGTACCGGGCGTCCTGCTCTGTGCCGTTCTTGTCTTGTCGACTGCCGGTTACGCCCAGGAAGGCACGGGCGTGCCGGTGATCGTTGCGCCGCCGGGGCGCGCGCCGCAACCGCCGGCCGAGGCGCAACCGGCGCCGACCGATGAGACCGGAGCACCGGGGGTCCGCCAGCAGACCCTCGAACGCATCCTCGTCGAGGGCAACCAGCGGATCGAGGCAGAAACGGTGGCCTCGTACATGACGGTGCGGCCCGGCAGCCGGTTCGGCCCGGCCGACATCAACGAATCCCTCAAGAAGCTGTTTGCGACCGGCCTGTTCGCAGATGTTGCCATCCGCGTCCAGGGCGATGTGATAATCGTGCGCGTGGTGGAAAACCCGATCATCAACCGGATCGCTTTCGAGGGGAACCTTCGGGTAAAGGATGACGTCCTGAAACAGGAGGTGCAGCTGCGTCCGCGCGTGGTGTACACCCGTACCAAGGTACAGGCCGACGTCAAGCGGATCCTCCAGGTTTACCGGCGCAACGGACGGTTCGGCGCCACCGTGGAGCCGAAGGTGATCATGCTCGAGCAAAACCGCGTCGATCTCGTCTTCGAGATCAACGAAGGACCGCTCACGAAGATCGCCCGCATCAGTTTCGTCGGCAACCAGCGTTTTTCCGATCGGACGCTGCGGGGCGAGATATTCACACGGGAGTCGCGGTGGTACCGTTTTTTCACCTCCGCGGATACCTACGATCCCGACCAGCTTGCATTCGACCAGGATACGTTGCGGCGATTCTACCTGAACAAGGGACATGCCGATTTTCGCATCCTGTCCGCGATCGCCGAGCTGTCGCCGGACAAGGATGCGTTCTTCATCACATTCACGATCGAGGAGGGCGAGCGTTACAGGTTCGGGAAGATCGACGTGGAAACGACGATCCCGGAGCTGGATCCCGCGCCCCTCAGGAAACTGCTGACGACCAGGCAAGGGGATACTTACAGCGCGAAGGAGGTCGAGGACTCGGTGCTCGCGCTGACCACGGAAGTAGGGAATTTCGGCTACGCCTTCGTCGATGTCCGCCCCAAGGTCAAGCGCAACCGCGAGGAACGGACCATCGATATTACCTTCGATGTCAACGAAGGCCCGCGCGTCTTCGTGGAGCGCATCGATATCGGCGGCAACGTGCGGACGCTGGACCGCGTCGTGCGCCGGGAGTTCAGGCTCGTCGAAGGGGACGCCTTCAACGCTGCGAAGCTGGAGCGGTCCAAGGCCCGCGTGCAGAATCTCGGATACTTTTCCCGCGTCGAGGTCAAAACGGAGGAGGGGTCGACTCCGGACCGCACCGTGATCAAGATGGACGTGGTCGAGAGGTCGACCGGCGAACTTGGCATCGGAGCCGGTTATTCGACGGCCGATGGCGTCATCGGCAACATCGCGTTGCGGGAGCGGAACCTTCTCGGCAAGGGCCAGGACATCCGGATAACGCTCACGGCGGGGGAGCGGCGCCAGGAATTCGACATCAGTTTCACCGAACGGTATTTCCTCGATCGCAACCTGTCGGCGGGTATCGACCTGTTCCACATCACCGAGGACAACACCGATTTCAGCTCGTTCACCAGCACCAGAACCGGCGCCGGCCTGCGCCTTGGTTATGAAATCAACGAACGATGGTCGCAGCGGCTGCGCTATACGGTGCGCCAGGACGAGATCGAGATAAGCGATCCGGCGTCGACTTCCGCGGCAATTCGGCAACAGGACGGCACGACCCTGACCTCCCTCATCGGCCAGGATCTCACCTACGATCGGCGCGACAGGACCATCAATTCGACCGAAGGGTATTACATCCGCCTGTCGACCGATTACGCGGGACTCGGCGGCGACCTGCACTATGTGAGAGGCCGCCTGAGCGGTGGCTATTTCCTGCCGGTTACCGACGATATCATCGCCAGCCTGACGGCAACGGCCGGCATCGTCGAGGGCTTGGGCGAGGACATTCGCATCACCGACAGTTTCTTTCTGGGCGGCAACAGCTTGCGCGGATTCGCGACTGCAGGGGTCGGGCCGCGCGATGTCATTACGGGTGACTCGCTGGGCGGCAAGAAGATCGCCTACGGCTCGTTGCAGTTCACCTTCCCGATCGGGCTGCCCGACGAGTACGGGATCAAGGGTCTCCTGTTCAGCGACTTCGGCACGCTGACGGATATCGATTTCGTCGACACGTCGGGAACAAGTGATATCCGCGACAACCCCTCGGCTCGCGTGTCGTGGGGCACCGGATTGTCATGGAATTCCCCGGTCGGACCGCTTAGTCTTGATTTTGCGTGGCCGATACGACAGGAAAGCTTCGACAAGACGGAAGTGTTCCGGCTGCGTTTCGGCACCCGCTTCTAAACAGGTATGGATTACAATGACGTTTCACTCGCGATTGGTATTTTCCCTGGGACTTCTGCTTGCGGCGACGTGGTTCCCTGAGAGCGTCGCGTTGGCGCAGGCCGGGGGCAAACCTCCGGTCATTGCCGTCATCAATTATGCGCGGGCGATTCACGAATCGAAGGCCGGGCAGAGCCTGCGCCAGCAATTCGACAAACAGCGCGCCATCTACGAAAAGGAAATCAAGAACGCCGAGACCAAACTCGAAGAGGCGCAGCAGGAACTCAAGCAGCAGCAGGCGGTGCTCTCTCCGGAGGCGTTTGCGCGAAAGCGGCAGGAATTCCAGAAGCAGGCCAGCGAACTGCAGCGCCGCGCGCAAAACCGCAAACGCACCCTGGATGAGATGCGCGATGACGGCCTTCGCCAAATCGAGACGGTGCTGCGCGAAATCCTTGGCGATATGGTCAAGGAACGTGGGTATGACATCGTGATGAATGCTGGGCCCGGCACCGGAACGATCGTGATGGCCAGCAAGGATCTGTTCATCACCGACGAGGTCATGGAACGGCTGAACAAGAAGCTTCCCAAAGTCACCGTCAAGCCGGCGGCAGACTGAGCGCATGGCCGACGCCCGTTTCTTTCGGCGCGGAGGGCCGTTTCAACTCGCCGAGCTGGCCTCTATGTGCGGTGCCCAACTGGCGGCAGGGTGCGATCCGGAAAAGCAGATCGTAGATGCCGCGCCGCTTGCGGCGGCCGGCCCCGCCGATATCAGCTTTCTCGACAACCCCCGATATCTCGATCAAATGAAGGCCAGTTCGGCCGGTGCCTGCATCATGAAACCGGATTCGGTTGACCACGCGCCTGCGGGCATGGCATGCCTCCTGTCCCGAAACCCCTATAAAGCTTATGCACTGGTCGCCGGCGCGTTCTATGAGGCAGTGGAGCTCGAGCCGGGAATCGCATCGTCCGCCACGGTAAGCGAGAGCGCGATGCTGGGCGAGAATATCAGGGTGGAGCCCGGGGCGGTCATCGGCGCGCATGCGGAAATTGGCGCGCGCTGTCACATCGGGGCAAATGTGGTGATCGGCGACGGTGTCGTGGTCGGCGACGATACGGTCGTCGGCTCCAACTCCACCCTGTCGCATTGCCTCATCGGAGCGCGGGTGTTGATTTACCCGGGAGTCCGCATCGGTCAGCCGGGATTCGGCTATGCGATGGACCCTGGCGGACATGTCGCGGTGCCGCAGCTCGGGCGGGTCATTCTCGAAGACGACGTCCACATCGGGGCGAATTGTGCCATCGACCGCGGGGCCGGACCCGATACCGTGATCGGCGCGGGGACGGTCATCGACAACCTCGTGCATGTCGCCCACAACGTGAAGATGGGGCGCGGTTGCGTGATCGCCGGGCAGTCGGGTATATCGGGCAGTACCGAGCTGGGCGATCTTGTGATCATGGCCGGGCAGAGCGGTCTTTCCGGGCACATCAAGGTCGGGGCAGGCGCCCAGATCGGCGGGCAGTGCGGTGTCTTGAAGGACCTTCCGCCAGGCGCGCGGGTCATGGGGACGCCGGCGCGACCGGTACGGGACTTTTTTAAGGAAATTGCAATCCTCTCGCGTCTGGTAAGAAAACACAGGAAAGCCGGGTAGCATGGTCGACGATCCGCGTCCCGACGACGAAGTCGATATCAACAGAATCATGCAGATGATTCCGCACCGCTATCCATTCCTGCTGGTCGACAGGATCGCCGAAATGGTGCCGAACGAGAGCGCAGTGGGTGTGAAATGTGTGTCGGTGGCGGAGCCGCATTTCCAGGGGCATTTCCCGGCGCAACCCATCATGCCGGGCGTCTTGATCGTCGAGGCCATGGCCCAGACTTCGGCAGTGCTTGTCTGCCATACCTTGGGTCATGAGGCCGAGGGAAAACTGGTTTACTTCATGTCGATCGACTCCGCCCGGTTTCGCAGGCCCGTCGTCCCCGGCGACGTCATGCGCATCCATGTCACAAAGAAGCAGAGCCGCGGCGCGGTCTGGAAATTCGAGGGCAAGGCGATGGTCGACGGGAAGGTCGTCGCGGATGCAACCTTCGCCGCCATGCTCGTCGATCGATGACAGAAATCCACAACACCGCCATCGTCGACAAGAAGGCCACCATCGGAGACGGCGTTACCATCGGTCCGTTCTGCGTCGTCGGCCCACACGTGACGCTGGCGGAGGGGGTGGTCCTGAAACCTCACGTCGTCGTCGATGGTCACACGACCGTGGGGGCGGGCACACATATCTATCCCTTTGCCTCGATCGGGCTGGCGCCACAGGATCTGAAATACGCGGGCGAGGAATCGCGGCTGATCATCGGCCGGAACAACGTAATCCGCGAATACGTGACGATGAACCCGGGCACCGAGGGCGGCGGTATGGAAACCCGCATCGGTGACGGTGGGCTGTATATGATCGGCGCCCATATCGCCCACGACTGCCAGATCGGGAACAATGTCATCATGGTGAACAATGCGACCTTGGGCGGGCACGTCGTCGTGGGGGACTTCGCGGTCATCGGCGGTCTCGCGGCGGTCCACCAGTTCGTGCGCATCGGCGCCCACGCGATGATCGGCGGGCTCTCAGGGGTCGAGCACGACGTCATTCCGTTCGGCACCGTCGCGGGCGAGCGCGCCAGCCTTTCCGGACTCAACATCGTGGGGATGAAGCGCCGCGGATTCGATCGGGAGACCATCCACGGAATCCGGGCGGCATACAAGGGCCTGTTCGGAGGAGCCGGCACGCTGGAAGACCGGCTGGAAAGGGTTGCGGGCGAGTTTGCCGATAACGCCGTGGTGCAGCAGGTTGCCACCTTCATACGCGGCGAGTCCAAGCGCGGTCTGGTTGTGCCGAAGTCGGAGCATGGCGGGTAAGCTGTGCATCGTCGCCGGCGGCGGCCGTTTGCCCAAGCTGCTGATCGATGCGTGCCGGGAGTCCGGGCGCGAGTTTTTCGTGTTGGCGCTGAAGGGCCAGGCCGATCCCGATATCGTTAGCCAGGTTCCCCACGAGTGGGTTCGCATGGGCGCGGCGGGGAAGGGCTTCGCAATTCTCAAGGAGCAGGGCGTCGAAGAGCTGGTGATGGCCGGCCGGGTACGGCGGCCGTCGCTCCTCGACCTCAGGCCGGACATGCGGGTGATAAAATTCTTTGCGCGGCTCGGGCGAAAGGGGATTGGTGACGACGGGTTGCTTCGCGCGGTCATCGATGAGGTGGAGTCGGAGGGGTACACGGTTATCGGTGCCCACGATGTCCTGCCGAGACTGACCGCGGATGAGGGTCCGCTCGGTTCCGTGGTTCCCGACGAACAGGCGCGCGCGGATATCGAGCGCGGCATGGCCGTCCTGTTGGCGCTCAGCGATGTCGACATCGGGCAGGCCGTGGTGGTGCAACAGGGGATCGTGCTCGGCGTGGAAGCGATCGAGGGCACGGATGCCTTGATCGTGCGCTGCAAGGCGTTGAAACGCCATGGCCCCGGTGGCGTACTGGTGAAATTCTCAAAGCGCGGTCAGGAAACCCGGGTCGACATGCCGACCATCGGGCCGGAAACCATCGAACGGGTCGCTGCGGCAGGGTTGCGCGGTATCGCCGTCGGCGCCGGTTCGACCATCATCCTCGATGTCGACGAACTGGTCCGTGCCGCGGATGCGGCCGGCATATTCGTCCTCGGCGTCGCCCAGGAGACATGAGCAACGGCCTTTCGATCTTCATGATTGCCGGCGAACCTTCGGGCGATGTGCTCGGCGCGCGCCTCATTGCGGCGCTGCGCGAACTGACCGGCGGAACCGTGGAGGTCTGCGGTGTCGGGGGAGAGCTGATGGCCCACCAGGGCCTGGAAAGCCTCTTTCCGATGGAGGAGATCTCATTGATGGGGATCACCGAGATTCTGCCGCATCTGCCGCGGCTGCTGCGCCGAATCAGGCAAACCGCCGCGGCGGTGGACCGGGTTGCCCCAAATGCCCTGGTGACCATCGACTCGCCGGACTTCACGCGGCGCGTCGCGCGCCGCGTGCGCCGGCGCACGATCCCGCGGATTCATTATGTCGCGCCGACCGTCTGGGCCTGGCGGCCGGGGCGCGCAAAGGGATTTGCCCGCGATTTCTCGCATCTGCTCGCGCTGCTCCCCTTCGAGCCGCCATGGTTCGAGCGGGCTGGCCTGCCCTGTACGTTTACCGGACATCCCGTCATCGAAAGCGGCGCCGGCAGCGGCGACGGGGAGGGATTTCGTGCCCGGCACGAGATCGCAGGCGACGCGCCGGTCATCTGCGTGCTCCCGGGCAGCCGGCGCGGCGAGGTATCGCGCCTCGCCGGCGATTTCGGCGCGGCACTGGAATTGTTCCGGCGCCGCGTCCCCGATACGAGGGTCGTCGTCCCGACGGTACCCGGCGTTGCCGCCATGGTTGAGAGCTACGCCGCCAACTGGCCCGGTCGGGCGCTCGTCGTGCGCGGCGAGACGGACAAGAAAGACGCCCTGGCGGCCTCGAACGCGGCCCTCGCGGCCTCCGGAACCGTGGCCTTGGAACTGGCGTTGGCGCGCGTGCCCACCGTGATCGCCTATCGGGTTGCGCCTCTTACGCATTTCATCGTGCGCCGGCTGGTGTCGGTCAAGTACGGAAACCTGATCAACATCATCGAAAATCGCGAGATCGTGCCGGAACTGATCCAGGGTGACTGCCGGCCCGACCGCCTCGCGCACGAGCTGGAGCGGCTCCTGGGTCCGGCCGGGGCGGCCCAGGTCGCGGCTAGCCAGCCGGCTCTTCGCCAGCTCGGCCTCGAGGGGGAGGCGCCAAGCCGCCGCGCGGCGCGCGCGATTCTTGACATAATCGGCGATCCTGCGCCATGAACGGGCGCAGGAAACGCGAACGAACTCCCGCAATATCTGGAAAGGACGGTCCATGAGCGCCGACGGCGATTTCGGAAAATTCCGGCTCCTGCACACGATGATCCGTGTCAGGGATCTCGAGAAATCCCTCGATTTCTACACCCGGCTGCTCGGCATGAAGCTGACGCGCCGCAAGGACTATCCGAGCGGCGAGTTCACCCTTGCCTTCGTCGGCTACGGCGATGAGGCGGACAGCACGGTCATCGAGCTGACCCACAACTGGGGGCAAGAGGAACCGTATGAGCTTGGAACCGGCTTCGGCCACCTCGCGATCGGCGTGCCCGATATCTACAAGACGTGTGAAGCGCTGGAGGCCGAGGGCGTGCCGATTCCGCGACCGCCGGGCCCGATGAAGCACGGCGGGTCGGTGATCGCGTTCATCGAGGATCCGGACGGCTACAAGATCGAGTTGATCGAGCGGGCCTGACACGCGGCCGAACCGGCCTGGCGCCAGGCTGCGCCAGGCGGCCGCCACCGATCGGTTCGACGCCCGCGGCTATTTGCGCTTGTTGAGGGGTATGAACGGCCGCTTCGGATGCCCGGTGTAAAGCTGGCGCGGGCGTCCGATCTTCTGTTCCGGATCCTCGATCATCTCGCGCCACTGCGCAATCCACCCGACCGTGCGGGCGACGGCGAAGAGCACGGTGAACATGGACGTCGGGAAGCCCATGGCCCGCAGGATGATGCCCGAGTAGAAGTCCACGTTCGGGAACAGCTTGCGGTTCACGAAGTAGTCGTCCTCCAAGGCGATGCGCTCCAGCTCCATGGCGAGGTCGAGCAGCGGTTCGTGCTGCACGCCGAGCTCCTCGAGAACCTCGTGGCAGGACTGCCGCAGGACGGCTGCACGCGGGTCGTAATTCTTGTAGACCCGGTGGCCGAAGCCCATCAGGCGGAACGGGTCGTCCTTGTCCTTGGCGCGCTTGATGAACTCGTTGATGTGGTCCTTCGATCCGATCTGGCCGAGCATGTTCAGGACCGCCTCGTTGGCGCCGCCGTGGGCGGGGCCCCACAGCGAGGCGATGCCGGCGGCGATGCAGGCGAACGGATTGGCGCCCGACGAGCCGGCGAGACGCACCGTCGAGGTCGAGGCGTTCTGCTCGTGGTCGGCGTGGAGGATGAAGATCCGGTCCATGGCCCGGGCCACCGATCGCTGAATCTTGTACTCCTCGCATGGCGTCGCAAAGGTCATGTGAAGGAAATTGGCGGCGAACGACAGGTCGTTGCGCGGATAAACGAACGGCTGACCCATCGAGTACTTGTAGGCCATCGCCGCAATCGTCGGCATCTTGGCGATCAGCCGATGCGAGGCGATGATGCGCTGCTGGGGATCGTAGATGTCGGTCGAGTCGTGATAGAACGCCGACAGGGCGCCGACAACGCCGACCATCACCGCCATCGGATGGGCGTCGCGCCGGAACCCGCGGTAGAAGTACTGAAGCTGCTCGTGCAGCATCGTGTGATAGGTGATGTTCCTGTTGAAGGTCTCCTTCTCGGCGGCGTTGGGCAGTTCGCCCTCCAGGAGAAGATAGCAGACTTCCATGAAGTCGCTGTTTTCGGCCAGTTCCTCGATCGAATAGCCGCGATAGAGCAGGACGCCTTCCTCGCCGTCGATGAATGTGATCCGGGACTCGCAGGAGCCGGTCGACGTGTAGCCGGGATCGTATGTGAAATAACCTGTATCTGAATAGAATTTCCGGATATCCACGACCGACGGTCCGATGGATCCGTCGAAGATCGGATAATCGAAAGTCTTGCCGCTGCGTTGGTCCGTCATGGTCACCACATCACCGGTGACGACGTGTTTCGTGGCGGTGGATCCGTCGCTCATGGCAACCTCTTGAAATGTTTGCGAAAACGATGCGGGGCACGCTGGCCGAAGCGCGACGCTGCGCTACTGCAACCTGGTCTGGCGCGGAAATATTATATCCTGCGGTCCGTCGCGGAGCAAATATGCTCACGCATCGGTGCGCCGGTTTGCCGCGGGGCAGGGCGATCGTCGGAAATCTCCGATTACGAGGCCTGAGGCGCGGCTGCCTGCGCTGCAATGGCAAGGCGGGCCAGGCTTTCGTCGCGCCCCAGGATCTGCATGATTTCGAAGATTCCGGGCGACGCGTTGGACCCGGTCAGGGCGGCCCGCAGGGGCTGTGCGACTTTCCCCAGGCCGATTCCCATCTCTTCCGCCATGTCACGGACCAGCGTTTCCAGAGAGCGTGGATCCCAGGAGTCGTGTGCCGCAAGCCGGGCCGCCGCCTCGGCGACCCGCCGGGCTCCATCACCTTCGAGCAGTTTCGCAGCCTTCGAATTCGTCAACGGGAAGACGGGGCGCTCAACGTAAAACATCGCGTTATCAGATAATTCTATCAATGTCTTCGCACGTTGCTTCAAGCCGTCCATGCCGGCAAGAAGGCGCTGCCGGCCGGCCGGATCGACCTCATGGCCGAGCCGGGTGGCCAGCTGCGGCAGGATGAGCCCAAGCAGCCGCTGGTCGTCGGCTTCACGTATGTAGTGCCCGTTCAGGTTTTCCAGCTTGGCGACGTCGAATCGCGATGGCGAGCGGCCGACCCCGGCCAGATCGAACCACTTGACCGCCTGCGCCGTATCGATGATTTCCGCGTCGCCGTGCGCCCAGCCGAGTCGGAGCAGATAGTTGCGCATGGCCTCGGGCAGGTATCCCATGTCGCGATAGGCCCCGACACCCAGCGCGCCGTGTCGCTTCGAGAGTTTCGCGCCGTCCGGCCCGTGGATCAACGGGACATGGGCGAACTCCGGAACGTCCCATTCCAGGGCGTTGAAAAGCTGGATCTGCCGCGCTGCGTTGGTCAAATGGTCGACACCCCGAATGACATGGGTGATTCCCATGTCGTGGTCGTCCACGACAACGGACAGCATATAGGTCGGCGCGCCGTCGCTGCGCAGCAGGACCATGTCGTCGAGTTGTGCGTTGGCAATCCGCACTTCGCCCTGGACGGCATCCGAGATGACGGTCTCGCCATCCTGCGGTGCCTTCAGGCGTATCGCCGGCGGAACGCCGGCCGGTGCTTCGGAGGAATCGCGGTCGCGCCAGCGGCCGTCATACCGCACGGGCCGGCCTTCCGCTCTGGCCAGTTCGCGCATTTCCGCCAATTCGTCCGGCGTGCAATAGCACCGGTAGGCGCGGCCCTGGTCGAGCAGCGACAGCACCACTTCGGCATGCCGATCGCGGTTGACGGACTGATAGATGACGTCGCCGTCCCAGTCGAGTTCGAGCCATTCCAGGCCTTCGAGTATTGCCGCGATCGCTTCCGGCGTCGATCGTTCGCGGTCCGTATCCTCGATGCGCAGCAGGTATCGTCCGCCGTGATGTCGCGCGAACAGCCAGTTGAACAGGGCGGTTCGGGCGCCGCCAATGTGCAGAAAGCCGGTTGGCGACGGCGCGAATCGGGTCGTGACCGTCATGCTGTGTCCTCGACATTGCTTCAGGTGCGCGCGAAATCCGGGCGGATGTAGCACATCGCGCAGCAATGCGGCAAAATCGTTTTCGCCACCACAGGGTCGGATCGGGGATGACCGAACGCGCAGCACCGAACTCGCGCGGCTCAGGGCCAGCGGCCGAATTCTTGCGCCGGCTGAGAGGAGCGGCGGGCGCGGTTGTGCTCGCCGAGCGGGAGCGCTGGCCGCTTTGGGTGCCCGTTCTGCTGGGCGCGGGCATCGGGCTGTATTTCGCACTTGCCGACGAGCCCGCGGGCTGGACCGGCGCGGCGGCCCTCGTGGGCGGCCTGGCGCTTGCGCTTGCGGGCCGGCAAAGCCCGGCCTTGCTGCTGGGCGGCCTCAGCTGCGCCCTGATTGCCGGCGGTTTCATGGTGGCGCAGCTGCGCAGCCATCTGGCGGCGGCGCCGGTGCTGGACGGCCGCTACGGGCCGGCCCCCGTTGTCGGCGTCGTGGTCCAGGTGGAGAGCCTGCCCGACGGGACGCGGGTGACGCTGGAACAGGTCCGGCTGCAAGATCACGCACGGGAGCAAACGCCGCGGCGCGTGCGCGTCAAGCTCCGCCGCGGCGACCATCCCGCGGTTGGCGACCGGATCGACGTTTTCGCCAGACTCTCGCCACCGCTCACGCCGGCCATGCCGGGCGCGTTCGATTTCCAGCGCACCGCCTGGTTCAGGGGGCTGGGCGCGACGGGGTTCGCATTGGCGCCGATGCGGGCAGTGCCGGGTGACGAAACATCGTCGGTGCGGCTCGCCATGGTCAGCCTGCGATATCGCATGGCCGAGCGGGTCCGGCAGACGCTGCCGGGCCAGACGGGGGCTGTGGCGGCGGCACTGATGACCGGCGACCGCAGCGCGATTTCGGAGCGGACGCTGCATTCGATGCGCGATTCGGGGCTTGCACATCTGTTGGCGATCTCCGGCCTCCATCTTGGCCTCGTGGCCGCCACCCTGTTCTTCGGCGTGCGTGCGTTGCTGGCGCTCTCCGAGCGGCTTGCCCTGCGTCACCCGATCAAGAAATGGGCCGCCGTCGCGGCGCTCACAGGGAGTTTCGGCTATCTCCTTCTTGCCGGCGCCACGATTCCCACCCAGCGCGCGTTCTTGATGACGGGCCTGGTCCTGATCGCCGTGTTGCTGGATCGAGAGGCAATCTCCATGCGACTGGTGGCCTGGGCCGCTGTTGCGGTCCTCTTGCTGGCGCCGGAAAGCGTGCTCGGTGCCAGCTTCCAGATGTCGTTCGCCGCCGTGGTCGCACTGGTCGCGTTCTACGAGGCCGTGCGGGGGCGACTGCAGAGTCTGC
This sequence comes from Alphaproteobacteria bacterium, assembly GCA_041602815.1. Classification (GTDB taxonomy): domain Bacteria; phylum Pseudomonadota; class Alphaproteobacteria; order UBA8366; family JADFVY01. The sequence goes on from JBFIFO010000001.1 coordinate 15,137, forward strand.
GCGCGATGTTGCCCGGAGGAATTGTCGGCCGGATCCTTGCATACACGGTCGGTGTCGCGGCGACGACGATCGTCGCCAGTGCGGCGACCGGGATGATCGTCCTCCACCATTTCGGGCGTATCGCGATGTACGGTTTGCCCGCAAATATGCTGGCGGTCCCGCTTACCGCGCTGTGGATCATGCCGTGGGGCGTGCTGGCGGCGATTCTGATGCCGCTGGGTGTGGAGGGGCCGGCCCTGGCGGCGATGGGGTTGGGCATCGATGCCGTCCTGTGGATTGCGGGCTCCGTTGCGGATTGGCCGGGCGCCGTCCGGCATGTCGCGGCGATGCCGCTGGCCGGCCTCGTCCTCGTCGCCGTCGGCGGCCTTTGGCTGTGCCTGTGGCGATACCGATGGCGGTACCTGGGATTGGCGGCTATTGCGGCCGGCGCCGCCACCATTCCGCTGACGCCGGGGCCGGATATCATCGTTTCCGGCGATGCGCGACTGATGGCCGCGCGCCTCGCCGATGGCCGGTTGAGCCTCTCGCATGGCAACCGGGAGCGTTTCCGGGCGAACATTTGGCTGGAACGCAGCGGGCAGTCGACTGCCGATACCTGGCCGGAGGCGGGAGGGACCCCGGATTCGAGGCTCGTATGTGACAGGCTGGGCTGCACATACCGTGTCGCGGGCCTTGAGATCGCGCTGTTGCGGGACGGCCGCGCCCTGGACGAAGATTGTCGCCGGTCCGATGTCGTGATCAGCGCGGTGCCGGTCCGCACGCGATGCCCCAATCCGACGCTACTGATCGACAGATTCGATCTGTGGCGCAGCGGAACCACCGCACTCTGGGTGAGGCGGGGGAGGGTGAGCATTCGCACGGTCGCGCAAATGCAAGGAAACCGGCCCTGGTCATCCCTTGCGCAACGCAATCTGCGCAGGCAACCGCGCGACGGGCGAGACAGTCAATAGGAGCGGATAAGTCCGACGAGGCGCCCCTGCACCTTGACCCTGTCGGGCCCGAAAATCCGCGTTTCATATGCCGGATTCGCGGCCTCCAGTGCGATCGACGCCCCCTTGCGGCGCAGGCGTTTCAGCGTGACCTCGCTGTCATCGATCAGCGCGACGACGATGGCTCCGTTCTCCGCCGAATCGCAGCTCTTGATGAGCACGGTATCGCCGTCGAAAATGCCGGCGTCGATCATCGAATCCCCCTCGACGGTGAGCGCATAGTGATTGCCGCTCCCCACCAGACTCGCCGGTACACCGACGTCCGCGGAGCTGTCGCGCAGCGCCTCGATCGGCGTGCCCGCGGCGATCCGGCCGAGAAGCGGCAGAGTCGCGCTTTCGCCCACGGGCGCCGCGCTTCCCTTGAAGTCGGGTCGGACGATGTTGCCCCGCGCCTGGCCGCCCATATTCTCCGGCAGGCGCGTAACTTCGAGGGCCCGGGCGCGATGCGGCAACCTGCGGATGAAGCCGCGTTCCTCCAGGCCAGTGATCAAACGATGGATACCGGATTTCGACTTTAGATTGAGCGCATCCTTCATTTCATCGAAGGACGGCGAAACCCCGGTCGATTCGAGCCGTTCGTTGATGAAGTTGAGTAATTCGTATTGCTTGCGTGTCAGCATGGCCGGTTTGTCCCCCTTGGTCGCCTTGCCCCTCCCGGTCGAGCCTCGGTCTTCGGACTGCCCTTTGCTTCCGTGGCTGCGCCTGGTTCCATCCTAGTGGTCCGCGAGCCGGCGGGTACCACATATAGAACAAAACCAAAACATCGATACATGTTCTAGTTTAGTTCTAATGGGGGGTCAAGGGATTTCCCGGGGGTGCGACGCTTTTTTCAGGCCGAAAGAAGACTTCCGGGAATCGGAAGGACTTCGACGATGGCGCCGGCATCGAGAGACGGCGCATGCGGCGCCCGGACGATAAGGCAGTCGGCTGCCGCGAGTGTCGCCAGCATGGAGCTGTCCTGGCGGGAGAAGGGCGTGACAACGAGACTCCCGTCCGGGCCATTACCCAGCGTGGCCCGCAGATAGTCCTGTCGTTCATCGTTCTCCGCCAGCGGCTCGGCCAGCCGCGCCGTCAGGCGCGGCGCTGCCTCGACCTCGCTGGAACCGAGCATCCGGCACAGCGCCGGCCGCAAATAGACCATCGCGCAAACGAGCGCAGAGACGGGATTGCCCGGCAGGCCGAGCACCGGCGTATTGCCGACGCGGCCGAAGATCAGCGGCTTTCCCGGGCGCATCGCGATCTTCCAGAAGTCGAGCTCGAACCCGATCTCGCCCAGCACGCTGCGCACGAGGTCATGATCGCCGACCGAGGCGCCGCCGCTGGTCAGCAGCAAATCCGCCCCGGCAGCGCCTGCGGCCATGGTGGCGAGGGCATCCCGATCGTCCGGGGCGATGCCCAGCATGCAGGGCTCGCCTCCGAAGACGCGGACTGCGGCGGCGAGCGCGATGCTGTTGGAGCTGACGATCTGGCTCGGTCCGATAGGATCGCCGGGCATCACAACTTCATCCCCGGTCACGAGGATCGCGACCCGCGGCCGCCGGCGCACCATCAGCCAGGGCACGTTCATCGCAGCGGCAAGTCCGACATCGCGTGCGGTGAGTACCCGGCCCGCCTTCAGGCGCACCTCGCCGGCCTTGAAGTCAAGACCGGCTGGGCGCACGAAGCGTCCCGTTTCGGCACTCTCGAGCACCGAGACCGTGCCGTTGCCGGGTTTGGTGTTCTCCTGAATGACGATGGTGTCGGCGCCGTCCGGCACCGGCCCGCCGGTGAAGATGCGAACCGCCTCACCGGCTCCCACGGTGCCGGAGAACGCATCGCCGGCCGGCGCCTGCCCTATGACCTTCAAGGTGACCGGAACCGTCGCGACATCGGCGGCCCGGACGGCATAACCGTCCATCGCCGACACCGCGGCGGGCGGTTGGCTGCGGCGTGCTGCGACGTCCTCCGCGAGGACGCGGCCGAGTCCATCGGCAACGACGACCTGCTCTGCCGGCAGCGGTTTGAGGGTGGCGAGTATGCGCTCCAGTGCCTCGTCGACCGACAGCATCAACGCGCCCTGAATTCGCCCGACTTGCCGCCGGATTTGTGCGTGAGCCGGATGTCGGCGATGTGCATGCCGCGATCGACGGCCTTGCACATGTCGTAGACGGTAAGCGCGGCGACGGAAACGGCGGTGAGCGCCTCCATCTCCACCCCGGTGCGGCCGGCAAGCTTGCAGGTCGCGCTGATATCGACCGCGTTGCGTGCCTCGTCCACCGTCAGGTCGACGGTCACCGAACTGAGAGGCAGTGGATGGCACAGCGGGATCAGGTCCGGGGTGCGCTTGGCGCCCATGATGCCAGCCAGCCGCGCGACCGAGAGGACATCGCCCTTCTTCACGCCGCCTGAAACGATCATGGCGATGGTCTCGGGCTGCATGATGACGCTGCCGGCCGCGGTGGCGGAGCGTTCGGTCACGTCCTTGCCCGATACATCGACCATTTGCGCCTTGCCGTGTTTGTCGAAATGGGTGAACTCTGGCATCGCGGTCATACCCTCGTCAGGCCTGTACCGGATCGGCGAGCAACAGCGCCGTCGCCGCCGCGACGTCGGCCGACCGCATGAGCGACTCGCCGATCAGGAAGCACCGCGCGCCGGCCCGTGCCATGCGGGCCAGGTCGGCCGGATCGTGCAGGCCGCTCTCGCAGACCGGTATGCGGTCCGCGGGTACCGCGGGCGCCAGCGCTTCGGTTGTCGCAAGATCGACGGCCAGAGTCTTGAGATTGCGGTTGTTGATGCCGAGCAGGCGCGAGCGCAGTTTCAGTGCACGCGTCATCTCCCGGGCATCGTGCACCTCGACCAGAACGTCCATGCCGAGCGAGCGGGCGCCGCCCTCCAGCTCGGCGGCCTGTTCATCGCCGAGCGCCGCCATGATCAGCAGGATGCAGTCGGCGCCGAGCGCCCGCGACTCGTAGATCTGATAGGGCTCCAGCATGAAATCCTTGCGCAGGACCGGCAGGTCGCAAGCGCCGCGGGCCGCCACCAGGTCCTCGTCGCGACCCTGAAAGTACGGCCCATCGGTCAGTACGGACAGGCATGTCGCGCCGCCGTCGCGATACGCCCGGGCCAGCGCCGGCGGATCGAAGTCGGCGCGGATCAGCCCTTTGCTGGGCGACGCCTTCTTGATTTCGGCGATCAGCCCGTACCGGCCAGCGGCCAGCGCGGCGGTCAGCGCATTCGCGAATCCACGGGGCGGTGTCGCGGCGGCCGCACGCGCCTCGATTTCGGCCCACGGGACAGCCCGTCTTGCGACCGCGACATGGTCGCGCTTTTCGGCGCAGATGCGGGATAAAACGTCGCTCATCGTTGCTCCGCCGCAAGCCCGGCTATCGATACGAGCTTGTCGAGCGCCGCCTTGGCCTTGCCCGAGTCGATCGCGGCGGCGGCCTGTTTGGCACCGTCGCGCAGGTCCGACGCCTTGCCGGCGATCAACAGGGCGGCCGCCGCATTGTATACGGTGATATCGCGATAGGCGCCGTGCGTCCCATCGAGGACGGCACGGAGGGCGACGGCATTCTCTTCCGGCGTGCCGCCCTTGAGGTCCTCCGGCCGGGCCTCGGCGATACCGGCATCCTCCGGCGTGACCTCGAGTGCGGAAATGGCACCGTCCTTGTATTCCGCGACGTAGCTCACCCCCGTCGTGGTCAGCTCGTCCAGCCCGTCGCCGCCATGCACCACCCAGACCCGCTCGGCACCGAGATTGCCGAGCACTTCGGCCATCGGTTCGATCCAGTGGCGCGAGAAACAACCGACGAGCAGCCGCTTGACGCCGGCAGGATTGGACAGCGGGCCCAGAATATTGAAGATCGTGCGCGTGCCGAGCTCGACGCGCGTCGGCCCGACGTTACGCATCGCACCGTGGTGCCGCTGCGCCATCAGGAAGCCGATGTTCGCCTCGCGGATTGCCTGCTCGACCTTCGTGAAATCCGCCTCGATGTCGACGCCCAGCGCCGACAGTACGTCGGCCGATCCCGATCTCGACGAGGCGGCACGGTTGCCGTGCTTGGCGACTGGCACACCGCAGCCGGCCACCACAAGAGCCGCCGCGGTGGACACGTTGTAGGTGCCGGACGCGTCGCCACCGGTGCCAACGATATCTATCGCATCCTTCGGCGCCGGCATGGGCACCGCCTTTGCCCGCATCACGCGCACGGCGCCGGTGATCTCCGCCACGGTCTCGCCGCGCACCCGCAGCGCCATCAGGAAGGCGCCCATCTGAGACGGCGTCGCGTCTCCGGACATCATGATGTCGAAGGCGCGTTCCGATTCCGCTTCGGTCAGCGGCTTGCCATCGGCAACCTTGCCGAGCAGCCCCCTGAAATCCTCCATATCCCCTGTCATGCGGGTGCCCCGGTCTTCTGTCGTGATGCCTGATATAACAGCCGAATGGGCGAATCGACCACAAAAGTTTGATAGCTGTCGGTGATTTCGAAACTCGCGGAAACGTGCGTTTCGGACTAGCCTGTTGTGCGGCGCTGCAACTGGCCGCAGTCGAGACAGGCGCAACCAGGAGCCACAGAGGGAGGAAAATCCATGTCCGTATACGTCATCGCCATCGTGAAGGTCACCGACGACAGCTGGATCCCGGATTACGCAGGCGCGGTCCACGAAATCGCCGCCCGGCACGGCGGTCGGTATCTATCGCGCAGCGGCAACATAACGACTGTCGAGGGCAAGCCCCTGGATGCGAATGTGATCGCACTGATCGAGTTCCCGTCGCTGGATGCCGCCCAGGCATTCTATGACGACCCGGATTACGCGCCCTATCTGAAGGCCCGCATCGCCGGAACCGTCAGCGGGCTTTACGCCATCGACGATACCGACGCCACCGGCGGGATTCCTTACCTTCCCAAAGGCTGAATTACGCGTACACGACCTCGTGACCCGCAAGCTTGAGGAAATTGGCCAGCAGGTCGTGTCCGTGTTCGGTGGCGATGCTTTCCGGATGGAACTGCACGCCGTGCACCGGCAGATCCCGATGCTGCAGGCCCATGATCAGGCCGTCGTCGGACTCCGCTGTCACCTCGAAACAGTCCGGCAGGCCGTCGCGCGCGACCACGAGCGAATGGTAACGGGTCGCGGGGAAGGGGGCCGGCAGGCCCGCGAATACGCCGGCGCCCCTGTGATGTATCTGGCTGACCTTGCCGTGCATCGGCAGCGTGCGCACGATCGTCCCGCCGAAGGCCTGGCCGATCGCCTGATGTCCGAGACACACGCCGAGCAACGGCACCTTGCCGGCGGCGGCCCGGACCAGCTCGAGGCAGATCCCGGCCCTGTCGGGATCGCACGGGCCCGGCGAAATGACGATCCCCTCGGCCTTCAGGGCCAGCGCTTCGTCTACGGTGATCGCGTCATTTCGACGCACAGTGACCTCCGCCCCGAGTTCGCCCAGGAAGTGCACGAGGTTGTATGTGAAGCTGTCGTAATTGTCGATTAGCAGAAACATATCAATCCCTTGGCGCCAACGGCGACGGCACCGGACGGCGGTTTATAGCAGTGTTCGACCGGGGACGGAAGGGACGCGTTGTCGGCAGCTTCCGATACTTTCCAGTTTTTGGAAAGTTTGCCATTGACCTTCCAGTTTCTGGAACCCTTATGTATGTCGCCGACAGTTTCCATCGCTGATACGGAAGGGATACGGCCGTGACTGGATCGACGACGAAGACGGTGACTCTGAAAATCGAGGGCATGACCTGCGGCCATTGCGTGGCGCGCGTGCAGAAGGCGCTCGATATGGCATCCGGCGTGCGCGCCGCGAAGGTCGATCTTGCAGCGGGAACTGCGGAGGTCCAGTTCGACGGCGAAACCGATGCGTCGACGCTGATCGGTGTGGTCGGGGCCGCGGGCTACACAGCCCAGGCCGCGTGACGGGACCGTCGCCGCAATGACCGTTCGAATTGTCGGGTAAGAGTTAAGAGGAGTCTCAGATGACCGCGGCACATACGGCCGACACAGCCGATCACCCGGCACCGAAGCACGCCACCCGCCATGCGCGGCTCAAGGTGGAGGGCATGACCTGCAGCGCCTGCGTCGGCCACGTGGAACGGGCGCTGAAGGCGGTGCCGGGTGTCAGCGCGGCGTCGGTCAACCTCGGCACCGAGCAGGCCGATGTCGACTTTGCGGATGGCGTCGCAGTCGACGCGCTGGCCCGCGCGGTCGAGGACGCAGGCTACGGGGTGACCAGGAGCGAAATAACGCTGTCGGTTTCCGGCATGACTTGCGCCGCCTGCGTGGGCCATGTCGAACGTGCGCTGAAGGGCGTGCCGGGGGTGCTTGACGCCAGTGTCAACCTCGGCACCGAAACCGCACGGATCACTGGGCTCGGAGTCGAGCCGGCGGATCTCGTCGCCGCGGTCGAAGGGGCCGGATACGGCGCCGAGATCTCCGACGGCGGCGCACCGGCGGAGGAGGCGGAGCGAGCGGCCGACCGACGGGAGATGCTGCTGGTCCTGGCATCGGCGTTGCTGACCGTGCCGCTCGTCGTGCCGATGTTCGGGGAATTCGCGGGATGGCACTTCGCCCTCCCCGGCGTGTGGCAACTCGCCGTCGGCGGCATCGTCCAGTTCGTCATCGGCTGGAACTTCTATGTCGGGGCCTGGAAGGCGCTCAAGTCGCTGACCGGAACGATGGATCTGCTGGTCGCATTGGGCACCAGCGCGGCCTATGGACTCAGCACCTACAACCTGTTTCTTGCGTCGCCGGGCGTCGAGGCGCATCTGTATTTCGAGGCGGCCGCTGTCATCATCACCCTGATCAAGCTCGGCAAATGGCTCGAAGCCAGGGCCAGGCGCGGCACGTCGGCGGCGATCCGCCAGCTCATGAAACTGCGGCCGGAGCAGGCGCATGTCGAACGCGACGGTGTCGTCGTAACGATTTCGGCGGCGGCGGTGCGGACCGGAGAGATCGTTGTCGTCCGGCCGGGCGAGCGAATTCCGGTCGACGGCACCGTGGCAAGCGGCGACAGTGCGGTCGACGAGTCGCTGCTGACCGGGGAAAGCATTCCGGTTCACAAGGCGTCGGGCGATCGCGTCACTGGCGGCAGCGTCAACGGTGACGGACTGCTGCGCATCGAAACCACCACCGTCGGCAAGGATTCGATGCTGGAGCGCATCATCGCCCTCATCGAAAGCGCGCAGGCGGCGAAACCCCCGGTGCAGCGCCTGGTCGACCGCGTAACCAACGTGTTCGTGCCGGTGGTCGTCGTGATCGCGATCGTCGCCTGGGCCGGCTGGCTGCTGAGCGGCGGCACCATGGAGCAAAGCATCATCGCCGCCGTCTCCGTGCTGGTCATCGCGTGCCCGTGTGCGCTCGGGCTCGCCACCCCGACGGCGATCATGGCGGGAACCGGCGCGGCCGCGCGTGCCGGCATCCTGATCAAGGATGTCGAGGCGCTGGAGCGGGCGGGTGCCGTCGACACCATCATCTTCGACAAGACGGGGACCCTGACCGTGGGCCGCCCCGAGGTGACCGACATCGTTGCCGCGGCGGGCGTCGATGAGGCGAGCCTGTTGCGCCTCGCGGCCTCGGCGCAGCAGGGCAGCGAGCATCCGTTGGCCAAGGCCGTGCTCGAAGAGGCAGCGGCCCGCGGGCTTGATCTCCAGGCCGTGGAGAGCTTCAGTCGCATCGGCGGTCGCGGTCTGACCGCGCGCGTTGGCGGCACGGGGCTGTGGATCGGCAACCGCAGCCTGATGGCCGAGGCTGGCGCCGACACCGGACCGCTGGAGGACCGCGTGGCCGGGCTGGAAAATGACGGCAAGACCGTGATGTGGGTCGCAGCCGAGGACGGCCGAATGCAGGGTGCCATCGCCGTCGCCGACCAGCTGCGCGACGAGGCGGCGCAGGCCCTGGAGATCCTGCACAGGCGCGGCGTCGCGGTGATGATGCTGACGGGCGACAATGCCCGCACCGCGCAGGCGATCGCGTCACGTCTGGGACTCGACGATTTCCGGGCGGAAGTGCTTCCGGAGGACAAGGCCGCCGAGGTCGAGCGGCTACGCCGCGAGGGGCGGGTGGTCGCCATGGTCGGCGATGGCGTCAATGACGCCCCGGCGCTGGCTGCCGCCGACATCGGCATCGCCATGGGCAGCGGCACCGACATCGCCATGGAGACCGCCGGGATTACCCTCATGCGGCCGGATCCGCGACTCGCTGCCGACGCGATCCACGTCAGCCGGGCGACCGGACGCAAGATTTACCAGAACCTGTTCTGGGCGTTCATCTACAACATCGTCGGGATTCCGTTGGCCGCGTTCGGCTTTCTCAGCCCGATCATCGCCGGTGCCGCAATGGCGTTCAGCAGCGTCAGCGTCGTCACCAATGCCCTGACGTTGCGCCGGTGGAAGGCAACGGCATCGTCTAAATAAGTTAATAATATCAGAAAAATGTAGCGGGAAACGGAGCGTTTAGATGAATATTGGACAAGCGGCGAGGCAGTCGAATGTGAGTGCCAAGACGATCCGCTATTACGAGAGCATCGGCCTGATCGCACCGGCCAGCCGCACGGAAAGCGGTTACCGGACCTACAGCGAAAAAGACGTGCAGACTCTCAGCTTCATCCACCATGCCCGGAACCTGGGGTTCAGCGTCAAGGACGTGTCGATGCTGCTGGATCTGTGGCGCGACCAGAAACGTGCCAGCGCCGACGTGAAGGCGCTGGCCACGGCCCATATCGCCGCAGTCGACCGCAAGATCGAGGAGCTGCAGCGGATGCGGGATACGCTGCTGGATCTGACGCATCGCTGCCACGGCGACGACCGGCCGGACTGCCCGATCCTCGAAGGGCTGGCCGGCCAACTGGTCGATGCCTGACAGGCATCGTCGGAAAAACGCAAGATCTCAACGATTTTGAAACGGTTGGCCGGTAACGCTTTCCCCGTTACCCTGTGGGATGCGGGATATGCGAGGGCGGGATATGCGAGGGAATGATGCGGCGTAATAGTGCCCCAGGGCCGATCGGCCGCCGGCGGAGGATCCGCCGGCGCCGGCGTGCGATTGCGCCGGCCGCGCCATCGGTATTCCGGCGCGGCAGGCTGCGGCGGCGCCTCCTGCCGCTGACCGCGTTTGCGAGGGCGATTGCGCGCCGTGCGGGCGCGCTCGGCCACCACCTCGCCGGTTCCTTGGCATCGATCCGGGTTCGCGAATCCTGCCGCGAACTGACCGCTCGCGGGTGGTCCGCCTGTACGCGGTTCTTCGAGCAGGCCGCGGCTCGGCTCATATTCGCACGCCGCCAGCTGGCGGGACCGGCAGCCCGCTTCTACCTCGCATGCCACCGCGTGGCGCAGCGGATCGCGCACATTCGCCTGCCGGAAATCCCGGGCCGCGATCCCGTCATATTCGGCACCGCGGTCGGCATCGCGGTCATTGCCTTCGCGGGCCTCGTCGTCCTGGTCGGACACGCGCTGCGCGATCGCGGCCCGGCGCCGCAGGACGTTGCCGTCGTCACGGCGGATCGTCCGGTCCCGGGTCCGGATCGCCGCCCCACGGCGATGCCGGAATGGACCGAAAGATCACCCGCGGACTTCGAATCGCAGACGCCGCCGCAAGGGCGTGGTTTGACACGTGGCATCGTCGAGCCGGCACCCGGTGTTCCTGTGGCACGCGATGGCGGGGCGACCGACGAGGACGAAAACCTGGCGGCGGCGTTGCCTCTGCTCGACCTGCCCGACGGCCGTCACCGCGACGGCGTTGCGAGAGGGCCCGAGCGCCCGCCGTCGCCGGATTCGCCGTACCGGCATGACGGACAGCCCCCGGTGCCCTCTGTTCGTCCGCAATGGCTCGCCAACGCGGTCGAGACCGAACACGTGCCGGGCCGGCGTCCTATGGTTTCGATCGTCATTGACGATGCCGGTGTCGCCCAGGCGCGGACCGCGCGGGCCATCGAGCTGCCGGCGCCGCTCACTATCGCCTTCATCCCCTACAGCCGGAACCTGGAGCAGCAGACGCGCCAGGCGCGCGAGAACGGCCATGAACTCCTGCTGCATATCCCGATGGAGCCGGGTAGCGACACCGTCGACCCCGGTCCGAACGCCTTGCTTACGACGCTCGACGAAGACGAGATCATGCGCCGGTTCCGCTGGGCGTTGTCGCAGTTCGACGGCTATGTCGGGGTCAACAACCATATGGGCAGCAAATTCATGGCACGGGCCGACCTGGTGGAGCCGCTGCTGACCGAAATGAACGCCCGCGGCCTGATGTTCCTCGACTCGCGGACCGACAGCAGGACCGTCGGTGCCGAACTGGCCCGCGGCATGGAGCTGCCCCATGCCAGCCGGCAGGTCTTCCTCGACAACGAGCTCGACGCCGACAGCATCCTGGCACAGCTTGCGGTGCTGGAACGCGTCGCACGGCAGCGCGGCCACGCCATTGCCATCGGTCATCCGCACGATGTGACCGTCGACGTTCTGGCGGAGTGGATTCCGGCAGCCCGGGCACGTGGACTCGACCTCGTGCCGGTCAGCGCCATCGTCAAGCTCGAGTATGGCGCCGATGCGGGAAGCCAGCTAGCCGCGGCCGCCGGCAGCGGCAAAGCGAACGGCCTCCTCGGCAGCCCGCAGTAAGGCACGGGCCTTGTTGCAGCTTTCCTGGAATTCGCTTTCCGGATTGCTGTCATACACGATCCCGCCGCCGGCCTGGACATACATCCTGCCATCCTTGACCACTGCGGTGCGCAGCGCGATGCAGGTGTCCATATCCCCGTTGGCGCCGAAATAGCCGATGCATCCGGCATAGACGCCGCGCCGGTCCGGTTCCAACTCGTCGATGATCTCCATCGCGCGGACCTTCGGCGCGCCGGAGACGGTCCCGGCGGGAAATCCCGCGGCGAGGGCCTGGAGGGCATCGAATTCCGGCGCGATGTCGCCTTCCACGTTGGAGACGATGTGCATGACGTGGGAGTAGTACTCGACGGTCATCTGCTCGGTCACCGTAACGCTGCCGACGCTTGCGACCCGGCCGACGTCGTTGCGTCCCAGATCGAGCAGCATCAGGTGTTCGGCCAGTTCCTTGGGATCGGACAGCAGGTCCGCGGCCAGTGCCTTGTCTTCGGCGGCGTCCTTGCCGCGCGGCCGCGTGCCGGCGATCGGCCGGATGGTGACCTTGCCGTCGCGCAGACGTACCAGGATTTCGGGGCTCGATCCGACGATGCTGAACGACCCGAAATCGAGATAGAACAGGAACGGAGATGGGTTGAGGCGGCGCAACGACCTGTACAGCGCGAAGGGCGGCAATGCGAACGGCACCTCGAACCGTTGCGACAGGACGACCTGAAAGATATCGCCGGCCAGGATGTATTCCTGGGCCGCTTCGATCATGGAGCGGAACTCCGCGGGCGTCATGTTCGATGTGGGCTCGGCCGGCTCGGCCGTAATCGTGCCCGGCTCCCGCCGATAGGGCAGCGATCGCTCGAAGTCGGCCACGGTGTCGGCAAGCCGCTCCAGCGCGCCGCGCCATGCGGTCTCGGCGTCGACACCCGGTTGCGGACGGACGGGTGTGATCACGGTGACGAGGTCTTCGATGGTGTCGAAGACAGCGATCACGGTCGGGCGCACGAACAGTCCATCCGGCACATCGATGATCCGGGGGTTGCCCTCCGGCAGCCGTTCCATCAGCCGGACCATGTCGTAACTCATGTAGCCGACCAGCCCCGCGGCCATTGGCGGCATGTCGTCGGGCAGCTGGATCGCCGATTCCTCGAGCAGCGCTCGGAGCGACTCCAGTGCGCTGCCGTCGCATGGCTCGAACGCATCCTCATCGAACCGGGCATCGCGATTGATCTCTGCCTTGTCTCCGAAACAGCGCCAGATCAAATCGGGTTTCAGGCCGATGAATGAATACCGTCCGCGGATCGATCCGCCCTCCACCGATTCCAGCAGGAAACTGTTCGGTTTTCCGTCAGCCAGCTTGAGCATGGCCGAAACGGGTGTCTCGAGATCCGCGATCAGCGACGTCGACACAACCTGCGGTCTGCCGGCGGCGTAGACGCGTTCAAACTCCGCAAAGGCCGGCTTGACGATCATTGCCGCGCTAGAAGCGGTTGAGGGCGGCCCGGTCGACCTCCACCCCGAAACGCTGCCGGACGCTGTTGTTGAACTGGATCACCACGTCGCCGATCATCTGGTTGGCCAGGATGGTGGGCAACTCGCCGGGTTTCGACGGATCGGCCGGCTCGATGGACTTGAGCTGGGCGACGGTAATTCCGTCCAAAGCCTCGTCCATGGCGGCCTGTCCGGCCCGGATATTGAAGATGTCGCCGGCCAGCAGCGGCGTGATGCGCGGCGATTCCGCGCCGTTGCCACGCCGATCAAACGGTTTGCTCTCGTTCACGACTAGTCCGTCCGCGGCGGCAACGTCCGACAGCGCCTCGCCGTTCTCGACACGCGCGACGATCGCAAGGGCACGCTCCCGGGCCACCTCGCGACGACGCTCCTCCTTCCACAGGGCGGCAACCTCATCGCGGACGTCGTCGAGCGGACGCAAGGCCGACGGCACGACTTCGTCGACCCGCAAGAGGTAGTAGTCGCCCTCGGGAAGCTGGGTGACATAGCTCAGCTCACCACTGATGGTCAGGAATGCGGTGTCGAGGAAATCCCCGCCCGGCAGGTTCTCGGCCAGCTCGCCATCGACTCCGGCACCACCGACGTCGATCAGGCCCGTCTTCCGTACCGGCACGGCAAGCGCCGCCCCGGCCTCCTCGAGCGTCGCCCCGCCGGCCAGCTCGTCCTCCAGCGCCCGCGACAGGCGCCAGAGCACGTCACCCGTTTGTTCGGCTTTCAATTCTTCCTCGATGCGGGTGCGCGCGTCATCGAAGGGTGTGACGGATTCGGGTACGATGGCGGTGACCCGTAAGATGTGCCAGCCGAACGGCGACTCCCGGGGTTTCGACACTTCCCCCTCGGCCAACTCGGCGATGGAATCCCATAGCTCGGGCATCGGAAACGCCGCTGCGCTGTAGGTGCCGAGTTCAAGATCCGCCGCATCCAGGTCGGCGAACTGCTTGGCGACACTTTCGAACGTACGACCTTCACGCAGGGCACCGGACGCCTGCTTCGCCGCCGCCTCAGCAGGCACAAGAATCTGTTGTACCGTCCGGGTCTCGGGCTCGGTGTAGGCTGCAAGATTCTCTTCGTAGCGCTGCCGCAACTGCTCGTCGGTGACGACGATCTCCTTTTCCGCAACTTCCCGGCTGAGATGCAGGAAGCTCAAGCGCCGCCGCTCCGGTGCGGTGAAACGCTCGGCTTGTTCCTGGTACAACGTCTCGAGTGCCGCCGCGTCGGGTTCGCCGACATCCAGATCCGCGTCCACCGGTACGGTCACGTAGGTGGCCACGTGCTTCTCGCCGCGCCATTGATGCAGCGTCTTCACCAGCGCGTCAGGCGCCTTGTCGGAGAAGTCCAGACTGTTGAGGATCTGGCGCCGCAGGATATCGCGCCGCACGTCGGCGACGAACTGCCCCTCGGAGATCCCCGACTGGCTGAGAATGAACTCGTAGCGCGAGCGACTGAAGCGCCCGGTTTCGTCGAAGAAGGACGGTTCTTCTGCGATCACCCTGCGCACGATATCGTCGCTGGCCGCCAAACCGAGCCATTCGCCGCTCGCCTCATAAACCCGAGCCGAGATCAACCGGTCGAGAATCTGGTCGAGAAGTCCCAGGCTGCGCGCCTGTTCCGAGGTAAGCTCGATGCCCTGCGCGCGAAACCGATTGAGTTCCCGCTGGAACGCCGCCGACAGTTCAGCCGCGGAAATCGAGACGTCGCCGACGGTGGCGACGGCATCGTCCTGCTGGGCCTGGGTGATGTAGTCGGTCACGCCCCACGCCGCGAAACTGATGATCAGCAAGACGACGAGTAGCTTGGCAACGAGGCTTGCGGCGGAGGTACGAAGCTGCTGAAGCATGGGCGGACCCGGTGATAGCGGTGATGATCTCGAGAATACGCGCGGCCGGCCGCGCGGCGCGGCATCATAAAGGTGCACGGGTGGGCATCGCAACAGGCAATCCGCCAGCGAAACACCCGCCGATATGGCCAAGCGCCTGACCGCATGTTAAGGCAGGTGTGGCGCCGGAACACCGGCGCGATGTTGCGAACCGAGGAAGGAGCAGAAGCATGCCCAGCCGCATCCCGCTGATTGCCGGAAACTGGAAGATGAACGGACTGCGGACCGACTCAGTTTCTCTCGCCCGCGCCGTCGCCGCCGGTTCCGTTCAGGGATGCGATTTGCTCATCTGCCCTCCGGCGGTCCTGATCCCGCCGGTCGCAGATGCACTTGCCGGGAGCGCCGTCGCGCTGGGTGCCCAGGACTGCCATTTCGCGGAGGCCGGAGCGCACACCGGCGACATCGCCGCACCCATGCTCGCCGACGCGGGCTGCAGTCATGTCATTCTTGGCCATTCCGAGCGCCGCGCCGATCATGGCGAGGACGATGCGCTGGTTCGAGCCAAGACCACGGCTGCGCATGCCGCAGGGCTGGTCGCCATCGTCTGCGTCGGCGAGACCCTGGACGAGCGGGACGCCGGCCGGACGCTGGCGCGGATCGGCAGTCAGGTCGAGCTATCGCTGCCCGACGATGCCACCGCCGAAAACACCGTGATCGCGTACGAGCCGGTCTGGGCGATCGGGACCGGTCGCACGCCGACCGCGGACGACGTCGCCGAGGTTCATACGCACATCCGTGGCCAGATCGCTGCGCGATTCGGTCCTGAGGTCGCGGACGGGATGCGAATTCTGTACGGCGGATCGATGAAGCCGTCGAATGCCGATGCGCTGCTCGCCATCGACGGGGTCGATGGGGGATTGATCGGCGGTGCCAGCCTGAATGCACAGGATTTCCTCGCGATCGCGACGAGCTGTCCGTGACGGCGGTGGGTTCCGCACTGGTCGGCGCACGGCACCGAAAGATGGCGCTGGCAATCCGGCACATGACTCGCTAAATAAGCCGCGAGCGCGGCCGGACCGGGCAAGAAGCTCCGCCCGCTTTCTTATAACCGCTGGCCCCGGGAAGTTTTATGGAAGCCATTATTCTCGTTATCCACCTGCTGGTGATCCTCACGCTGATCATTGTTGTCCTGCTGCAGCGCAGTGAAGGCGGCGGTCTTGGGATCGGTGGCGGCGGGGGAGGCGGCCTCGTCAGCGTGCGTGGCAGCGCCAATCTTTTGACCCGCACGACCGCGATTCTGGCAGTCGCGTTCTTCGTGACCAGCCTGACCCTGGCAATCATGGCCTCGAGTCGCATGGAACCTCGCTCCATCATGGACGAGGCGCCGGCGGTTCCTGCCGCGCCGGCACAGCCGGAGCAGCCCGGGCAGCCGGGCGTCCCGCTCTCGCAGTAGCGGCGTCCCACCAGGAACATGCCGCGGATGGCAAGGACGGAACATTCGAACAGAGCCGTCCCGGCCCGGCGCAATTCGTGCTTGGGTATGGCCCGCTCTTTGGCTACAACGTAGGTCCATGACGCGGTTTATCTTCATCACCGGCGGCGTGGTTTCCTCTCTGGGAAAAGGCATAGCATCTGCGGCTCTTGCCGCGCTTTTACAGGCGCGCGGCTACAAGGTCCGCCTGCGCAAGTTGGACCCGTACATCAACGTCGATCCAGGCACGATGAGCCCGTACCAGCACGGCGAGGTCTACGTGACCGACGATGGGGCGGAGACCGACCTCGACCTCGGGCATTATGAGCGATTTACCGGAGTTGCCGCGCGGCAGAGCGACAATGTGACAACCGGTCGGATCTATTCCGACGTAATCGCCAAGGAGCGCCGGGGCGAATATCTGGGCGCCACCGTCCAGGTCATCCCCCACATCACCGACGCCATCAAGTCGTTCGTAACGTCGGACCTGACCGACGAGGATTTCGTGCTGTGCGAGATCGGCGGCACCGTCGGCGATATAGAGGGGCTGCCCTTCGTCGAGGCGATTCGTCAGTTGGGCAACGAGCTGGGCCGCGATCGGGTCCTGTTCGTGCACCTCACGCTGTTGCCCTATATCCCGGCCGCCGGCGAGATCAAGACCAAGCCGACGCAGCATTCGGTGAAGGAGCTGCTGAGCGTCGGCGTCCAGGCCGACATCATTCTCTGCCGCTCGGACCGTCCGATTCCCGAGGATGCGCGGCGCAAGCTCGCGCTGTTCTGCAACGTCAGGCCCGAACGCGTGATCGAGGCGCTGGACGTCAGCACAATTTACGAGGTGCCGATCCATTATCACGAGGCCGGATTCGATACCGAAGTGCTGAAGCGGTTCGGTATGGACAAGGGCCGCGAAGCCGACGTCGACCTGTCCGCATGGCACAACGTGGTGCAGCGGGTGCAGGCGCCGGAAGGCGAGGTCTCGATCGCCGTCGTCGGCAAATACACCAATCTCCTCGACGCCTACAAGTCGCTGAGCGAAGCACTCGGCCACGGCGGCATCGCCAACAATGTCCGCGTCAAGCTTGACTGGATCGAGTCCGAGATTTTCGAGAGCGATTCCGATACATTGCTGCGCCTGGAGGGCGTGAACGGCATCCTGGTGCCGGGCGGATTCGGCGAACGCGGTGCGGAAGGCAAAGTTGAGGCCGTCCGCTTTGCGCGGGAACGGCGCGTTCCGTTCTTCGGCATCTGTTTCGGTATGCAAATGGCTGTGATCGAAGCAGCGCGGAACCTTGCGGGCATTGCCGGAGCCGGATCGACCGAGTTCGGCCCTTGCGCGGAGCCCGTGGTCGGGCTGCTTACCGAATGGAAGCGCGGCAATGTTATCGAGCAGCGTACCGGCAGCGACGACCTCGGCGGCACCATGCGGCTTGGCGCCTATCCGTGCCGCCTGAAGCCCGGATCTAAGGTGGCCGGCATTTACAGCAACCAGCAGGACATCAGCG
This sequence comes from Alphaproteobacteria bacterium, assembly GCA_041602815.1. Taxonomy (GTDB): domain Bacteria; phylum Pseudomonadota; class Alphaproteobacteria; order UBA8366; family JADFVY01. The sequence goes on from JBFIFO010000001.1 coordinate 33,007, forward strand.
AGCGGCACCGCCACCGCTACGAGGTCAACATCGCCTATCGTGACAGGTTGGAAAAGGCGGGAATGGAATTTTCGGGCATGTCGCCCGACGGCGTGCTGCCGGAAATCATCGAGCTGACGGACCATCCGTGGTTTGTCGGTGTGCAGTTCCATCCCGAGTTGAAATCGAAACCCTTCGAACCGCACCCGTTGTTCGCGTCGTTCATCCAGGCCGCAATCGAACAGTCGCGTCTGGTCTGACCGGGTGTGAGCGGGACCGATCATGACGAAGCCATACCATATCGATGTCGGCGGGCTGCGGATCGGCAACGATCTGCCGCTGACGCTGATCGCCGGCCCCTGTGCCATGGAAAGCCGCGCGCATGCGCTGGAAATGAGCCAGGCGCTTAAGGACGTCACGGCCGATCTTGGGATCGGCCTGATCTACAAGACCTCTTACGACAAGGCGAATCGCACTTCGGGCTCCAGCCCGCGCGGTGTCGGCCTGGAGGCTGCATTGCCGGTATTCGCGGAAATCCGGGAGACGCGGGGCCTGCCTGTACTGACCGACGTGCACCTGCCGGATCACTGCGCACGGGTGGCGGAAGTCGTCGATGTTCTCCAGATTCCGGCGTTCCTTTGCCGCCAGACCGACCTGCTCATCGCCGCCGCGGCCACCGGCCGGGCGGTCAACGTGAAGAAGGGGCAGTTTCTCGCGCCCTGGGACATGGCGAACGTCGCAAGGAAGGTTACGGAGGCAGGGAACCCGAACGTCATGCTTTGCGAACGCGGTGCCAGCTTCGGCTACAACACCCTGGTGTCCGACATGCGAGCACTGCCAATCATGGCGCAGACCGGGCACCCGGTGGTGTTCGACGCGACCCATTCCGTACAGCAGCCGGGCGGGCAGGGCGCCACCTCGGGCGGACAGCGCGAATTCGTCCCGGTGCTGGCGCGCGCTGCCGTTGCCATCGGCGTCGCCGCGGTGTTCATGGAAGTCCACCAGGATCCCGACAACGCTCCATCGGACGGGCCGAACATGGTTCGCCTCGATCAGCTTCGCGGCATTCTGGAGCAACTGATGGAATTCGACCGGCTGGCCAAGGCGCGCCAAGTATCTCGGTAACAACGCCACCTTCGGCCGCCACCAAGGATCCAGACATGACAGCAATTGTTGACGTGCATGCCCGCGAAATTCTCGACAGTCGCGGCAATCCAACGGTCGAAGTCGACGTGGCGTTGGAAAGCGGTGCCTTCGGCCGTGCCGCGGTGCCATCCGGTGCTTCGACGGGCAGCCACGAAGCACTGGAACTGCGCGACGGCGGCACGCGATACGGCGGAAAGGGCGTTCAGAAGGCGGTCGGGGCGGTGAACGGCGAAATCTTCGATGTCCTGTCGGGTCTCGATGCCGAGGACCAGCTGGCGATCGACCGCATGATGCTGGATCTCGACGGCACGCCAAACAAGGCGCGGCTCGGCGCCAATGCGATTCTCGCTGTGAGCCTGGCCGTCGCCAAAGCGGCGGCGGAGGACGCGGGACTACCGCTTTACAGATATGTTGGCGGTGCTTACGCGCGGACCCTGCCGGTGCCGCTGATGAATATCATCAACGGCGGCGTGCATGCGGACAATGCCATCGACATCCAGGAATTCATGATCATGCCGGTGGCCGCCGGCGGCATGGCGGAGGCGGTCCGGATCGGGGCCGAGATATTCCATGCGCTCAGAGCCTCGCTGCAAGATGCGGGGCACAACACAAATGTCGGAGATGAAGGCGGATTTGCCCCAAATCTCAAGTCCGCGGACGAGGCCCTGGGCTTCATCATGACGGCGATCGAGGCTGCAGGTTTCAAGCCGGGTGAGGATGTCATGCTGGCGCTCGACTGCGCCGCAACCGAATACTACCGCGATGGCCATTACCAGATGGCGGGTGAGGGCAAGACCCTTGATTCTGGGGGCATGGTCAGATATCTCGCCGATCTCGCCGGCCGTTATCCGATCCTGTCGATCGAAGACGGAATGGCGGAGGATGACTGGGCGGGCTGGCAGGCCCTGACGCGCGAACTCGGGGCAACCGTCCAGCTGGTCGGGGACGATCTGTTCGTGACCAGTACAGAGCGTCTTCGCGAGGGGATCGGCAAAGGCGCGGGCAATGCGATCCTCATCAAGGTCAACCAGATCGGCACCCTGAGCGAAACCCTGGAAACCGTCGAGACCGCCCATCAGGCGGGGTTTCGGGCGGTGATGTCGCACCGCTCCGGGGAGACAGAGGACGCGACGATCGCCGATCTTGCGGTGGCGACCAACTGCGGACAGATCAAGACAGGCTCGCTGTCGCGGTCGGACCGACTGGCAAAGTACAACCAGCTGATCCGCATCGAAGAAATCCTGGGCGTCGACGCCTTGTTCGCGGGCAAGACCGTTCTGAAGGCTTGACAGAACGCCTAATACGAGTCTTGGCACTCCATCGATACAGCCTAAGGAATCATATTGTAATTAAAGACTCTTTTTTCGTTGACGTGCGACTCGGCCCTGTGATTCTCTCATTGCATGGCTGTGATTCGCGAGCTTCGTCGACAGGCCCGGCAGATTCTTGCCTCGTTGCTGGGCATCGCTGTGATTGGCTACTTTGCCTATCACGCGGTCGATGGCGAACGCGGCCTGCGCAGTTATGTTGCCCTTCGACATCAGATCGAGCTGGCTCGCGCCGAGCGGGACAGTGCGCGAGAAGAGCACCAGTCCATCGAACGCCGCGTCGCTGCATTGCGGCCCGGTTCGCTTGACCTCGACGTACTTGACCAACGCGCCCGTCAATTGCTCAACCTCGTGCACGAAGACGATTTCGTGATCCAGTTGCCACAGCCGCAACGCTGATGTGGCGGTAACCGGCGCCACGGCCCGCCGGACGTTGAATTTCGGCTCCGCAAGACCGGGCTCTTTCAAAACTGGGAGCCGCCGGCAGTTGTGCCGGCGCGCTTTCTGCCGGCCCGGGTAAAACGACTGGTTGGTTTGGCAGATGAACCGATATATGGTTAATTAGATAATTGTCATTTTAAAACAATAAGTTACAAAGAACTTGATAAAATTCTCAGGGAAACCTACGTTGCGCCCCGCAATCAAACCTTGACGCGTCCGCGACCAAGACAGACCGGGAGGATCGCATGGCAAAGGCCTCTGCCAGGCGCAAGCCGCGTGGCAAACCGCAGCCGTCACCCGCGGCCGGCGAAGAGCTTCTCAAATACTACCGTGACATGCTCTTGATCCGCCGGTTCGAGGAAAAGGCGGGCCAGCTATACGGTATGGGGCTGATCGGCGGCTTCTGCCATCTGTACATCGGGCAGGAGGCGGTGGTCGTAGGTGTCCAGTCGGCGTGTCGGCCGGAGGACGCGGTGGTGACGAGCTATCGCGACCATGGTCACATGCTGGCCTGCGGCATGGAGCCGCGCGGTGTCATGGCGGAGCTGACCGGCCGTTCCGGCGGCTACTCGAAGGGCAAGGGCGGGTCGATGCATATGTTCAGCCGCGAGAAGAATTTTTATGGCGGGCATGGAATCGTCGCCGCACAGGTACCGATCGGCACCGGTATCGCCTTCGCCTTTCAGTACCGCGGGACCGACAACATCTGCGCCACCTATTTTGGCGACGGCGCGGTCAACCAGGGCCAGGTCTACGAGTCCTTCAACATGGCCGCGCTCTGGAAACTGCCCGTCCTGTACGTGATCGAAAACAACAAATACGGCATGGGCACCGCCGTCGAGCGTGCCTCGGCGAGCACCGACCTCTGTCTGCGCGGCAAGGCCTACGGCATCCCCGGCGAAGCGGTCGACGGCATGGATGTCTCCGCGATGCGGGCCGCGGCGGAAAAGGCGATCAACCACTGTCGCGCCGGAAAGGGTCCATACATCCTGGAAGCGCTGACGTACCGGTATCGCGGCCATTCGATGTCCGATCCGGCGAAATACCGGACCAAGGAGGAGGTCCAGAAAATTCGCAGCGAGCGCGACCCGATCGATCTTCTGCGCGAGCGCATTCTCGAGGGCGGCCATGCCGACGAGGCGGCGCTGAAACAGATCGATCGCGAGGTCAAGGACATCATCGCAGATGCCGCGGCGTTCGCCCAGGAAAGCCCTGAACCCGACCCGTCGGAACTGTGGACCGACGTTCTCGTCGAGGCGTGACGGAGAGGCCAGACCATGCCGATCGAAATCCTGATGCCGGCGCTGTCGCCGACCATGACGGAAGGCAACCTCGCGAAATGGCTCAAGCACGAGGGCGATACCGTCGCCGCTGGCGACGTTCTGGCCGAGATCGAAACCGACAAGGCGACCATGGAAGTCGAAGCAGTCGACGAGGGGGTGCTGGGAAAGATCCTCGTTCCGGATGGAAGCGAAGGTGTGCAAGTCAACCAGCCGATCGCCCTGCTGCTGGCGGAAGGAGAGGATGCGTCCGCACTCCAAAGCGCCGCGCCGCCGTCGTCTGCCGTGCCGGCGCCGGCGTCACCGGCGGCGGTGACGGAGACCGCAGCGCCGACGAAAGTCGAGTCCGTGGTCGTCAGCGAGCCGGAGTGGACCGGCGCGACGGTAAAGATGACCGTCCGTGAGGCGTTGCGCGACGCCATGGCCGAGGAGATGCGGCGCGACGACAGTGTCTTCCTGATGGGTGAAGAGGTCGCCCAGTATCAGGGCGCCTACAAGGTAAGCCAGGGCCTGCTCGATGAATTCGGCGACCGCCGCGTCATAGACACACCGATCACCGAGCACGGGTTCGCGGGTCTCGGCGTCGGAGCGGCGTTTAACGGGCTGCGGCCGATCGTCGAGTTCATGACCTTCAATTTTGCCATGCAGGCCATGGACCACATCATCAATTCGGCGGCCAAGACGCTCTACATGTCGGGCGGGCAGATGGGTTGTCCGATCGTGTTCCGCGGCCCCAACGGCGCGGCCGCCCGCGTCGCCGCCCAACATTCGCAATGCTATGCCAGCTGGTTTGCGCATTGTCCGGGGCTCAAGGTCGTCTCGCCATGGTCGGCGGCCGACGCGAAAGGGCTCCTGAAATCGTCCATCCGCGATCCCAACCCGGTGATCTTTCTCGAGAACGAGATTCTCTACGGACAGAGCTTCGAGGTGCCGGACAGCGAGGATTGGACCGTGCCCATCGGCGCGGCAAAGACGGTGCGGCCCGGTACGGATGTCACGATCGTCGCCTTTTCGATCATGGTTGGAAAGGCGCTCGAGGCGGCCGAGGCTTTGGCCGCGGATGGCATCGATGCGGAGGTGATCGACCTTCGAACGCTGCGCCCGCTCGATACTGCCGCAGTCGTCGAGTCTGTCAAGAAAACCAACCGGATCGTCAGTGTCGAGGAAGGCTGGGCCTATGCCGGGATCGGCTCGGAGATCGCGGCGCAGATCATGGAGCACGCCTTCGATTGGCTCGACGCACCGCTTTCCCGGGTCTGCGGCGCCGACGTGCCGTTGCCGTATGCGGCGAACCTGGAACGCCTGGCCCTGCCCCAGGCCGACACCATCGCGGCGGCCGCAAAGGCGGTCTGCTACCGGGCGTGAAGGGGAGGGGGACGATATGCCGATCGAGATCCTGATGCCGGCGCTGTCGCCGACCATGACGGAAGGCAACCTCGCGAAATGGCTCAAGCACGAGGGCGATGCGGTTGCTGCCGGCGACGTGATCGCCGAGATCGAGACCGACAAAGCGACAATGGAAGTCGAAGCGGTCGACGAGGGGGTGCTGGGGCGAATTCTCGTACCCGACGGGACCGAGGGCGTGGCCGTGAACCAGCCGATCGCCCTGCTCCTGGAAGAAGGGGAGGACACCGCCGCGCTGGAAGGCTACGCTAAGAAGACAGCGCCTTCTCCCGCAGAAGCGCCGCCGGCACCGGAACCGACACCGAAAGCTGCGGCGGCCGCGCAGCCAACCCCGGCCGCACCGCCCGCGGCAACCCCGCAACCGGCCCCCGCAGCCAAGGGCACGCGGATATTCGCCAGCCCGCTGGCGCGTCGGATGGCGCAGCAGGCGGGGCTGGATCTCGCGCAACTGAGGGGTAGCGGGCCGAACGGCCGCATCGTCCGGACCGACGTGGAGGCTGCGAGGTCGGGTGGGCCTGGCGCCATGGCGCCTGCCGCCGCACCCGTCGCACGGCGTCCGTTGACGGCGCCGGTCGGCCCGGGTGCCCGCCAGATGGCCGAGGCCCTGGGCATGTCGTACCGGCTCGAGCCGAACACCAATGTGCGCAAGACCATCGCCCGGCGGCTGAGTGAGTCGAAGCAGACCGTGCCGCATTTCTACCTGACGATCGAAAGCGTGATCGACGATCTGCTGGCCGCCCGCAAGCGCATCAACGAGGACAACGATCTCAAGGTTTCGGTCAACGACTTCGTCATCAAGGCGGCCGCTGCGGCGCTGATGCATGTCCCGGCGGCCAACGCCTCGTGGGATGACGACGGAATCCTGTATTACGATCACGCGGATATCTCGGTCGCGGTGGCGACGCCATCGGGCCTCATCACGCCGATCGTACGGGCAGCCGAGGGCAAGGGCCTGGCGGCGATCTCGGCCGAGATGAAGGATCTCGCCGGCCGTGCCCGCGCGGGCAAGCTGAAGCCGGAAGAGTACCAGGGCGGCACGTTCTCCGTCTCCAATCTCGGCATGTACGGTATCAGGGAGTTCTCGGCCATCATCAACCCGCCGCAGGGCTGCATCCTGGCGGTCGGCGCCGGCACACAGCAGCCGATCGTCAGGGACGGCGCGCTCGCCGTCGCCACGGTGATGAACTGCACCCTCTCGGTCGATCACCGGGTGGTCGACGGCGCCGTCGGAGCGGAATTCCTCGCCGCTTTCAAGCGGTTCGTCGAGAATCCTGTTGCCATGTTGCTGTGAGGCACCATGAACAAAGTCAATCTGGCCGAGAAATTCGCCCTGTTCGACGATCACTGGACTCCGCGGCTCGTCGGCACGGTCGACGACTTCGACATCAAGCTGGTCAAGCTGCAAGGCGAATTCGTCTGGCACAAGCACGACGCCGAGGACGAGCTGTTTTTCGTCGTACGCGGACGCATGGCAATCGACTTCCGCGACCGTTCGGTGGAACTGGGACAGGGCGAGTTCCTGGTGGTTCCCAAGGGCGTCGAACACCGTCCGCGCGCGAAACGGGAATGCGAGGTGATGCTTTTCGAACGTTGTGGCGTCGTCAACACGGGCGATGCAACCGTTAGCGAACTCACCCGCCAAACGCTGGACAGGATTTGACCATGGCAGACAGCAAATTCGACGTCGTCATCATCGGCGGCGGCCCTGGTGGATACGTGACCGCGATCCGGGCTGCGCAGCTTGGTATCAGCGCCGCCGTCGTCGAACGCAAGCATTTGGGCGGAATCTGCCTCAACTGGGGCTGCATACCGACGAAGGCGTTGCTGCGCTCGGCGGAGGTCTACCGCAATATGAACCATGCGGTCGATTACGGCCTGACAGCGGAAAAGGTGGGGTTCGACCTCGGCAAGATCGTCGAACGGTCACGCAAGGTTTCGAAGAAGCTCAGCGGTGGCGTCGGCTTCTTGTTGAAGAAAAACAAGGTTGCGGTCTTCGATGGAGAGGGCCGGCTGGATGGCCCCGGCAAGGTCAAGGTTACCAACGAAGGAAAGCCGGTGGCCACCGTTACGGCCAAGCACGTCATTCTGGCGACCGGCGCGCGTGCGCGCGAACTGCCGGGCTTGGAGCCGGACGGAAAGTTCGTGTGGTCGTATATGGAAGCGCTGGTGCCCGATAAGATGCCGAAATCGCTTCTGGTTGTCGGATCCGGCGCCATCGGCATCGAATTCGCCAGTTTTTTCCGCACACTCGGTGCAGCGGTAACGGTTGTCGAGGTGCTGCCGCAGATCCTGCCGATCGAAGATTCGGAGATCGCTGCGCTGGCCCACAAGCAGTTCGAGAAGGACGGCATGACAATCATCACGGGGGCCAAGGTGACCGGGTTAAAAAAGGGCAAGGATACGGTCACCGCCACCGTCGAAGACGCGAAGGGGAAGAAGACTGAGATCACCGTCGAGCGCGTAATCTCGGCCGTCGGGGTGGTCGGAAACGTCGAGGACCTGGGGCTCGAAGGGACCAAGGTGAAGGTCGAGCGCGGCTGCATCGTCGCCGACGGTTTCGGCCGCACTGACGAGCCGGGAGTCTACGCGATCGGGGATGTCGCGGGCCCGCCGATGCTGGCCCACAAGGCGAGCCACGAAGGAATCGTCTGCATCGAGAAGATCGCCGGTCTGAAGGACGTCCATCCCATGAACAAGGCACGGATCCCCGGCTGCACCTACTGCCATCCCCAGGTTGCCAGCGTTGGCCTTACCGAGGCCAAGGCCAAGGAATCAGGGCGCAAGGTGCGCGTCGGCCGCTTTCCGTTCGCAGGCAACGGCAAGGCGATCGCGTTGGGCGAGCCGGAAGGCATGATCAAGACCGTCTTCGACGAAAAGACCGGGGAATTGCTCGGTGCCCACATGGTCGGCGCTGAGGTGACCGAGCTGATCCAGGGCTACGTCGTTGCGATGGGGCTGGAGACCACAGAGGCGGAGCTGATCCACACGGTCTTCCCGCATCCGACATTGAGCGAGATGATGCACGAGTCCGTGCTTGACGCCTACGGCCGCGTCATCCACATCTGATGTCCACGAGTCGTTGGAAGAAAGTGACATGAGCATCGGTGCGGCCCCCAGACCGCGGCATCCCGAGAAACGCAACCGGCCCGACAGCCCGGTGGCGCGCAAGCCGGACTGGATCCGCGTGAAGGCGCCCGTTTCCAGGGAATACCAGGAGACCCGCAGAATCGTGCGGGACAACCGGCTGCATACCGTCTGCGAGGAGGCGGCGTGTCCGAACATCGGTGAATGCTGGGCCAAGCGACACGCCACCATGATGATCATGGGCGAAGTCTGCACCCGTGCCTGCGCGTTCTGCAACGTCGCCACCGGACGGCCGGCGCCGCTCGACCCGATGGAACCCCTCAACGTTGCGCTTGCTGTGGCCCAGCTGGGACTAGAACACGTCGTCGTTACCTCGGTCGACCGAGACGACCTTGCCGACGGCGGAGCCGATCATTTCGCGAAGGTGATCCGGGCGATCCGTGAGGAGGCACCGAACACCACCATCGAGGTCCTGACCCCGGATTTCAAGCACCGGAACGGTGCCATCGAGATTGTGACCGCGGCCCGGCCGGACGTGTTCAACCACAACCTCGAAACGGTGCCCAGGCTGTATCCGGCGATCCGCCCGGGTGCGCGTTATTTCACCAGTCTCGAACTGCTGCACCGCGTCAAGCGCATCGATCCGTCGATGTTCACCAAATCCGGGCTGATGGTCGGGCTGGGAGAGACGCGCGAGGAGGTCGGCCAGGTGATGGATGATCTCCGGGCGGCGGAGGTTGATTTTCTGACGATCGGCCAGTACCTCCAGCCGACCCGCAAACATGCGCCGGTCGACCGGTTCGTCACGCCCCAAGAGTTCAACGAATACGCCACTCTTGCCCGCGGCAAGGGCTTCCTTCTGGTCGCGAGTACGCCATTGACGCGGTCTTCCTACCATGCTGGGGAGGATTTTGCGCGGCTCCGTGCGGCCCGCGAGGCGCAGCAGCTAGGCTGACTCGCTCCCAACCATGGCCACTCACGCGGAAAAGCGGGTGCTCCCCTACCGCCCGGACCAGATGTTCGACCTCGTCGCGGGCGTCGAACAGTATCCCGAGTTCCTGCCCTGGTGCCTTGGAGCGCGCATTCGCAGCCGACGGGACAACGTCATCGTTGCCGACCTGATCATCGGGTTCAAAGGCATTCGAGAACGGTTCACAAGCCGGGTGACGCTTGACCGGCCCGGCATGCGCATCGACGTTGCCTATCTCGACGGCCCGTTCCGCTACCTCAACAATCACTGGATCTTCAACGCGTTGCCCGGCGACGCATGCGAAATTGACTTTTTTGTCGATTTCGAGTTCCGCTCGCGCATCCTTCAGCGGATCATGGGGGTGCTGTTCAACGAGGCGGTGCGGCGCATGGTGGCCGCCTTCGAAGCCCGGGCCCGCCGCCTGTACGGGACCGGCACCCAGACGACCTGACGACCGTCCGGAACCGATACGCTGTTGTAACGAATGATACTTAAATTTTAGTAGAATCCCGCCGACCGCAATGCAATGTGGTTGAGGTCATTGGGCCGTTCGTAGCAGCGAAACGGGATCCGCGGGGCCAGGAAACCGGATTGCCCGTAAGAAACTAGGCATGGCACCTAATTTTTAGTATGGTCGCGGTCGAGTCGGCGGGGGGTCAAAGGCTGGTGACCATCACACCACGGCAGATTCGCGCAGCGCGCGCGATGCTCGAGATCAAGCAGAAGGACCTTGCACGCGCGGCAGGGATATCACTTGCGACGCTGAACAACATCGAACGTGGCGTCGCCGACCCGCGCAGCAGCACGCTGGCCGCGATCGAGCGTGCGCTCGCCACTGTCGGTGTCGAGGTGGGCGACGACGGATTGACGGAGGAGGTCCGCCTGCACCGGCTGTCGCGGCCAAGCTCCTACGATACGCTGTTCGCGAGCCAGCGCGTCCTTGAGACGGTCGGTCCGGCCTCACTGGTGCGCATTCGCAGGATTCTCTTTTTCGCCCGGCTGAGCGGGCGGGTCGGCGCCACGGCGCCGCGTATCTGCCTGCTAATCGAGGGGCGCAGCCGGACGGTCCTGTTCGATCTGGTCGATTTCACGGTTGAAAATGACAGCCGTGCCGCCGAGGTCGCCGGTATCTTGTTGGCCTGCTATGCCTTTCACGCGGATAAGCTCTACTATCTCGACCGGGTGCTAGAGGACACCAGCACAGCGGACGTCGCCGAGACCGTGTCGCGCTTGCGGGACATGCAGTGGCGGCGCTTGGAGCACCCGCGCGACCTGTTCAACGTGTTCGACAGCTGGGACGAGCATCTGCTCAATTTCGCGCGACGTCCCGGTCATCCGATGCGCGATCTCGTCGCTCTGTTGCTCAAACCACAGCAAGACTGAGCGCAAGGTCCAGCGCCGCCAGCACGGTGGCTTCGCGAATTTGTGCCCGGTTTCCTCCGAAAAGATGACGATCGACGCGCGTGTGCCCGTCGCGACGGGCGCCGGCGATGAATACCAGTCCGACCGGTTTTTCTGCCTGGCCGCCTCCTGGCCCAGCGATCCCGGTGACGGCGACGGCGATATCGGCGCGCGAATGCTTGAGGGTTCCTCTTGCCATGGCTCCGGCCACCGGCTCGCTGACCGCACCATGTTCGATCAGGAGCGCTTCCGGAATTTCCAGAAGTTCGGCCTTGGCCTCGTCCGCGTAAGTTACGAAACCGCGCTCGAAAACGTGGGACGACCCGGCCAGTTCGGTCATGCAGGCGGCGATCAGCCCACCCGTGCACGACTCCGCCGTCGCGAGCTTGAGTCCGGCCCTGTCCAGCGCCGACATGACGGCTTCCGCACGCATCACCAGCGCAGGTGGAAGCGTCGCCATTACCCGACCACCCACAGCAGGGCATAAAGGGCGAGGCCCGCATAGACGCCTGCAACCATGTCATCGAGCATGACGCCCATACCCCCTTCGAGCTTACTGTCCGCCCAGTTGGCCGGCCAGGGCTTGGCGATGTCCGCCATACGGAACAGAATGAAGCCCGCGATGTACGTCGTCGGATCCGGGCTGAATGGCGCAAGTGTCAGCCACTGCCCCGCCACTTCGTCGATGACGATCGGGCCGGCATCCTTGATACCGGAGTGCCGGCCGTAAACGTCGGCGGCCCAGATACCGATAACGAACGCTATGAGTGCGGCCGCGAGAAGCGCCCAGGGACCGCCATACCATGCAATCGCCCAGGCAAAGGGCAGGGCGGCGGCAGAGCCCCACGTACCCGGGATTTTCGGAAGCAGGCCGCTGCCGAACCACGTTGCGAGGAGAAACGCCGGATGCCAGACCGGCAGCGTCGCGGGTATCTTGCCGCTCATAGCCGAACCGTCGCCGCCGCCTGCGCGGCTATGCCCTCGCGCCGCCCCGTGAAGCCGAGCCCCTCCGTCGTGGTCGCCTTCACACTGATACGATCGACCGCGATGCCCACGATTTCAGCAATCCGTGCCTTCATGGCCTCACGGTGGGGGCCGATCCTCGGCGCCTCGCAGATCAACGTCACGTCGAGGTGCCGGATTTCACCACCGCGCGCAGATACGAGTGATACGGCATGCTGCAGGAACAAAGCCGAATCGGCATCGCGCCAGCGCGGATCGGACGGCGGAAAATGATCGCCGATATCGGCATCGCCCAGAGCCCCCAGAACGGCATCCGTCAGCGCATGCAGCGCGACGTCCGCATCGGAATGTCCCGCGACGCCTTTATCATGAGAAATCCATATACCACAGATATATAGACCATTTCCCTTAATAAAACGATGAACGTCGAACCCGGTTCCGACTCGGATATCCCCCCGGCGCGACAGCAGCACTGCCGCACGCTCGAAATCGTCCTCGTGAGTGATTTTGAAATTGTCTTCGCTACCGGCCACGAGCGTGACCGGGACGCCGGCGGCTTCGGCGACCGCGGCATCGTCCGGCAGGTCGGTGGCGTCGACGCGACGATGCGCGTCGAGTATTGCCGAGTACACGAACCCCTGGGGGGTCTGGGCACGCCAGAGTCCCTGGCGCGGTATGGTCGATGAAACGCGTTTGCCGGGGCCGGCCGTCTTGAGGGTGTCGCTCACCGGAACCGCCGGAACTGCTGCTGGCACTGTCTCGAGGGCATCGAGCACCCGGTCGACAATCGGACGGTCCGCCAGGGGGCGGGCGGCGTCGTGGATCAACACGAGGTGCGGCGCATCATCGGCGAGCGCCTCCAGTCCATTGCGGCATGATTCGTGGCGACTGGCACCGCCACTTATCGGAGGCGGCAGGCCGAGACCGGCAGTCGCCTCGTCATAGCGGGCCCGGTCGTCCGGATGGATGACGACGCGGACAGAGGCGACGTGCGGATGTCGAAGGAATGTGGCGCAGCTGCGCCGCAGGACGCTCTGACCGGCCAGCATTCGGTACTGTTTCGGCACGCCGCCGCCGGCCCTGCGACCCCGTCCGGCCGCGACGATCAAGGCGACGGCATCGGCCATGTCGTATCCCCTGTCGATGAGCTGCGGCATTTTGTACAGTTCCGTTCGCACTGCCAAGCGTTTGCTTTGTTGCGGCGGGTTCGGTGGTATAGTGCGCGCGCCATGAGCAGCTCGACGGTTCTGTCCCTTTCCGCCCTGTTAGCACTCGTTCCAGCCGCCGTTGGCGCCTGGCGCGGTATTGGCAACCGCTCTCCTTTGTTCTGGCTGCTCACCGTCGTCGCCGGGGTTGGCCCTCTGGCGCTGATTGCAGTACGGTTCGGCGGCGTATGGAGCACGGGTCTGGCGGAAACGTTGTGGGTGACGGTGTTCGCCAGCATCCTGCTGTTTGCTGCGGTCGCCGGACTGTCGCGTGAAGGGTGGCGGCTTGCACCGCTGTTGTTTCCATACCTGATCCTTCTAGGCCTCATTGCCACGATCTGGGAACAGGCACCGCGGGGACCAATGCCGGAGGCATTGCGCGACGGCTGGATCCTGTTCCACGTGGTCATTGCGGTGGCGACGTACGGACTGCTGACCCTGGCAGCGATCGCCGGCCTCGCGGTCTTGCTCAGGGAGCATGGGATGCGGGCCAAACGGCGCGGCGCCCTCTCGGACCTTCTGCCATCGGTGGCCGATGCCGAACGCCTTCAGGTCGGCCTGCTGGCGGCCTCCGAGATCGTGCTCGGTCTTGGCCTGGTGACCGGTATGGGTCTGCAACTCCTGGCCACGGGCGACCTGCTCGCGTTCGATCACAAGACATTGCTGACTCTCGGCGGCTTCGCGGTCATCGCCGGCCTGCTGTTCGCGCATTACCGCACCGGTCTGCGCGGGCGCAGGGTGGCCCGTCTCCTCCTGGTCGCCTATCTGTTGGTGACCCTCGGCTTTCCGGGTGTGAAATTCGTCCAGGACGTCGTTCTGGTTTGACGATGAGCTGGCCGTCGAATTGTTATCCCTTGCTTTTGATGGTCAAATTGGGTTAATTGCCCAAATTTCGAGCACGTCAATATTGCGCACAAACATTAAGCAATTGCCCAAGTTTTTCCCACTTCAAACCCTTACAGCTGCGAAGTATCACTTGTGGAAATCTTGCAGGAACAGGACCACCAAATATCCGGATCAGCCGAGGTCGACGGCACTGCCGTACTGAATGCCCTGCCGGATCCCGTGCTCGTCATCGACGGCCCCGGAAGCGACATCCTCTATGTCAATGGCGCGGCCGAGCAATTGTTTCAGGCCAGTGCCGCTTTTCTGCGGACAAAAGCGCTTGCCGATATCATCCCTCATGACAGCCCGGTCCTGCTGCTCGTCGAACGCGTCCGGCGCAGTGGCAGCAACATGTCGCAGCACGCGGTGCGTCTGGATTCGCCACGGATCGGCGAGCATCTCATGCGCGTCGATGCGGCGCCGATGGCGGAGTATGAGGAACGAATTGTCCTGACCCTCCAGGAGCAGTCGATCGCCGGCAAGATCGACAGATCGCTGACACACCGCGACTCGACGCGGTCAGTCTCGGCAATGGCGTCGCTGCTGGCGCACGAGATCAAGAACCCGCTGTCCGGTGTGCGCGGTGCCGCGCAACTGCTCGAACAGTCGCTGGGCCCGGAGGACGCCCAGCTGACGCGCCTCATCGTCGAGGAAGCGGACCGGATCGTCCGGCTGATCGATCGGATGGAAGCCTTTACCGGCGATATGCCGCTCGACGCGCTGGGTCCAGTCAACATCCATGAAGTGCTTGAGCGTGTCCTTTCGCTTGCGCGTACCGGCTTTGCCTCGCACGCTCGCTTTGCCGAGCGTTACGATCCGTCGCTGCCGCCGGTCTACGGGAACAGCGACCGCCTCATCCAGGCGTTTCTGAACCTGGTCAAGAACGCGGCGGAGGCGGCGCCGAAGGACGGGGGCGAAATCATCGTGACGACCGGATACCAGCATGGCGTACGGCTTGCCGCGCCAAGCGGCGACACGCCGATGCAGCTACCTCTGGTCGTTACGATCCAGGACAATGGATCCGGTATTCCGGAAGACCTGCGGCCACACATCTTCGATCCGTTCGTAACGACCAAACCGGGGGGCACCGGGCTGGGCTTGCCCTTGGTCGCCAAGCTGATCGGCGAGCTCGGTGGCGTGATCGACGTTGAGAGCCGGCCGCGGCGCACGATCTTCCGAGTCCTGTTGCCGATTGTCCGCGAAGGAGGGCCCGGCCATGCCTGAAGCCACGATCCTGTTGGCCGACGATGACCGCGCGATCCGCACCGTCCTGATCCAGGCCCTCGGCCGTATGGGCCATCAGGTTCGGGCCACCGGGAATGCCGCCACGTTGTGGCGGTGGATATCCGATGGGGAAGGGGACGTCGTGATCACCGACGTGGTCATGCCCGACGAGAACGGTCTCGATCTCGTGCCGAGGATCCGCAAGCTGCGGCCGGAGCTGCGGGTCATCGTCATGAGCGCACAGAACACCTTGCTGACCGCTGTAAAGGCGACGGAGAGGGGGGCTTTCGAATATATTCCGAAACCTTTTGATCTCAAGGAGTTACTGGCCATCGTCGAACGGGCCCTGACGGAGCCCAAAGCCGGATCCCCCGGATCCGGAGAAGCGGCCGGCGACGCGGCGGAGGACCAGCTCCCGCTGATCGGACGATCGCCCGTCATGCAAGAGATCTATCGTGTTCTCGCGCGACTCATGGGCACCGACCTGACCGTCCTGATCAGTGGCGAATCGGGGACCGGTAAGGAACTGATTGCGCGTGCCCTGCACGATTACGGAAAACGCCGCAACGGCCCCTTCGTCGCTGTGAATATGGCGGCAATTCCGCGCGAACTCATTGAAAGCGAGCTGTTTGGCCACGAAAAGGGGGCATTCACGGGCGCCACCATGCGTTCGCCAGGGCGCTTCGAGCAGGCCGACGGTGGCACGCTGTTTCTCGATGAAATCGGCGACATGCCGCTTGAGGCGCAAACTAGATTGCTGCGGGTCCTGCAGGAAGGTGAGTATACCTCTGTCGGCGGCCGTACACCGATTCGCGCCAATGTCCGGATTGTGGCGGCAACGCACCGCGATCTCCGGCAACTGGTGTCACACGGACTGTTTCGCGAGGATCTGTATTTCCGGCTCAATGTCGTGCCGATTCGCGTTCCGCCCCTACGCGAACGAACGGAGGATATCCCGGAACTCGTCCGCCATTTCCAGAGCAGCATGGCGGAGCTGGGTCTGCCGACCAAACGACTCGATACGGCGGCGATGCAGCGACTGCAGACCTATCGTTGGCCGGGCAACGTCCGCGAGCTTGAAAATCTCGTCCGGCGCCTGTCCGCGCTGTATTCGCACGACACGATCGGCGTTGACGTCGTCGAGGCCGAGCTTGCGGAGGACCCGCCCGTGGCCTCGTTACGTTACGGCGCGCCATCGGCCAATGACGGCCTTTCGGGTGCGGTCGAGCAGCACTTGCGGTCATATTTCAACGCGCATCGGAGCGAACTCCCAGCAGCCGGGTTGTATGACCGCGTATTACGCGAGGTCGAACGGCCTCTCATCGAACTGTCGCTGGCAGCCACCGGGGGAAATCAGATAAAGGCAGCGCAATTGCTCGGTCTCAATCGCAACACCTTGCGAAAGAAGATCCGCGAATTGGACATCCATGTGGTCAGGGGCGTAAAATACGGCCAAAGAACGCCATGAGACGGCAATGATCACCAGCGAGCCCGCAGCGGAGCGCAAATTTCTGATCGACCGGGTGGCCGGCCTCTGGCGGCGTTTCCGGCTTGGCCGCATATTGGGCATTGCACTGCCGCTGGCGGCGCTGGTCGCGGGCATCGCGACCTATATTGCGTTGTCCGATACCGATCCGCTCGGCAGTCAGCCAGAGGACATACTCTACCTCCTGTACGTCGATTTCGTGCTGTTGCTGGCGCTGGCGGTCGTCGTCATGAGACGAATCGTCAAACTGTGGCTCGCCCGGCGACAGGGTTCCGCCGGTTCACGGCTCCACTCGCGCCTCAGCTTCCTGTTTGGTCTGGTCGCCGTGGCGCCGACGATTTTCGTCCTGCTCTTTTCGGTGCTATTCATCAGCTCGGGAATCCAGGACTGGTTCAGCGAACGTGTTGCCAGCACGCTGGAGGCTGCGAACGCCGCGGCGCAGGGATATCTGAAAGAACATCAGCAGAATATTCGAGCGGACGCCCTGCGGGTGGCGCGCGACTTGAACCGCGATGCACGGCTGCTGGAGGGCAGTCCGCGACTGCTCAACCAGGCCGTCAACCTGCAGGCGCAGTTGCGCGGGCTTACCGAGGCAATCGTGTTTGACGGCACGGGCAAGGTCCTGGCCAGGTCCGGATTGACCTTTGCCCTCGAATTCGAGGTTATCGAGAGCGCGCATATGGAAAGCGCCAGGGCCGGCGACGTGCCCATCTTCCTCAATGAGAGCGAAGATCGGGTACGGGCGTTGCTTCGCCTGGACAATTTCCTGGATGCTTACC
The DNA here is from genome assembly GCA_041602815.1 of Alphaproteobacteria bacterium. GTDB lineage: Bacteria > Pseudomonadota > Alphaproteobacteria > UBA8366 > JADFVY01. Next base: position 50,582 of record JBFIFO010000001.1, read on the forward strand.
TGTTTGTCGGACGGTTCGTCGATGCGTCGGTTCTTTCGCACACCGAACGGACCCGGGATGCGGTGGACGAATTTTACAAGCTGAAAAGCAAGAGCACGGACATACAGATATCGTTCACGTTGATATTCCTGCTGGTCGCTCTGCTACTCGTGACCGCTGCCGTCTGGATGGGGCTTAACGTTGCTACCGAGCTCTCGCAGCCGATCAGCGAACTCATCGCGGCGGTAGACAAGGTCGGCGAAGGCGACTTGTCGGCGCGGGTGCGAGAGCTTCCCCCGGACGATGAAATCGGTTCGCTCAGCCGGGCGTTCAACCGTATGACCGATCAGCTGGCGGAGCAGCGCCAGGAACTGATTCAGACCAATCAGCAGCTGGACGAACGCCGTCAGTTCACCGAAACGGTCCTGTCCGGCGTTTCGGCCGGCGTGATCGGTGTCGACCGGCGGGGACGGATCGACCTACCCAACAGGTCGGCGGCTCGCTTGCTTGGCATCGAGGTCGAGAGCATGATCGGCCAACCGCTGGAGAAGGTGGTACCCGAGGTTGCGGCGCTGTTCCGGGAGACAAAGCGGCGCGGTGGACGTTCTACGGAATCGCAGATCAAGATTACTCGCGGCGGCAATGTGCGGACGTTGCTGGTGGCAATCGCGGTTGAACAGCTGAAGGGGAAGGTGATCGGCTACGTGGTGACCTTCGACGACGTCTCGGAACTGCTCGAAGCGCAATGGAAAGGCGCCTGGGCCGACGTTGCCCGCCGTATTGCGCACGAAATACGCAATCCGTTGACCCCCATCCAGCTATCGGCTGAGCGACTCAAGCGCAAATATATGGATGAGATCACATCGGACAAGGAAACCTTCGAAATCTGCACCGACACGATCGTCCGGAGGGTTGACGACATCGGCCGAATGATCGAGGAGTTTTCGAATTTCGCGCGGATGCCGGCGCCGGTCCTGCGCCTTGAGAATCTCAGTGAGCTGACCCGACAGGCCATGTTCCTGCAGCGTAACGCCCATCCGCAGATCGACTTCGTCGCCGTTATGCCGGAGGAGCCTGTATTCGCCAACTGTGATGGCCGGCAGCTCGCGCAAGTGGTCACCAATCTGCTGCAGAACGCGGCCGAAGCGCTGGAACGCGACAACGGACCGGGTGCCGAGAAACCTCGGGTGATCATGCGTCTCGCCAATGCCGACGACAGGGTGGTCATCGAGGTCGAGGACAACGGGCCGGGACTGCCGGAAGAGGGTCGCGAAAGATTGACCGAGCCATACATCACGACTCGCCAGAGCGGTACGGGTCTCGGACTGGCGATCGTCCGCAAGATCATGGAGGATCACCGGGGCACTCTGGTTCTCGGCGACGCCGAGGGTGGCGGCGCCTGTATTCGCGTGGAACTGCCGAAGGATGGAGATAATGCAGCGGCTGCGCGCAGACAGATGACGGCGGGGGGTCCGTTGGCCAATGGCCCATGAAATTCTGATCGTCGACGACGAACCCGATATCAGGACCCAGGTCGCGGGGATTCTCGAGGATACGGGGTATCAAACCCGTCAGGCAAGCAACAGCACGGAAGTCCTGGATGCTCTGGCCAGCCGACAGCCTGCCTTGATCATCCTCGACGTGTGGCTCGGTGACAGCGAGAAGGACGGCTTGCAGACCCTGGAGACAATCCGGCGCGATTATCCGGATCAGCAGGTGGTCATGATCAGCGGCCATGCAACCTTCGACATGGCCGTCTCTGCGACCAAGATGGGTGCCTACGATTTTATAACCAAACCCTTCAAATCGGATGTGCTGATCCACACGGTTGAGCGGGCGCTCCGGGAACTGCGCCTGCACGAGGAAAATCTCGAGCTGCGGCGGAAAGCGGGTACCCAGACGGAGGACATCATCGGCACCTCGCCGATCATGGTTCAGCTTCGGCGCAGCATCGATCAACTTGCCCGCACCGACAGCCGCGCCCTTATCTTTGGTCCCACCGGTTCGGGGAAATCCCTTGTCGCGCGGGCCATACACCGGGCGTCGCCACGCGCTCGAGGCAGGTTTGTCGTCCTGAACTGTGCGACGTTGGAGCCGGACCGCAGCGACGCCGTCCTTTTCGGGCTCGAACCACATGCCGGCAAGCCGCGCGGAGTGGGCGTCTTCGAGAAGGCGCATGGCGGAACCCTCGTGCTCGAGGAGGTTGGGGCGCTCTCGCGGCAGGCGCAAGCCAAGATCGTCGGGCTGCTCCACGACAACACGTTCCGACGGCTCGGCGGCAACAAATTGATCGACGTGGATACGCGTGTTCTCGCGACGACCACCCAGAACCTCAAGTCGGAGGTCGATGCGGGACGGTTCAACGAAGACCTCTATTACCGCCTGAACGTGGTGCCGCTCGAAGTGCCACCGCTGCACGTCCGCCGCCGGGATATTCCCGGGCTCGTTCGCTATCTCATACCACGAATCGCGGCCGAAAAGGACCAACCACCGCCGATCCTGAATGCCGATGCCATCGACGCCCTGGAAGGACATGACTGGCCGGGCAATCTGTGGGAGCTGACCAACGTAATCGAACGGCTTCTGCTGACCGCGCGCAGTGCCGACGACCACACGATCAAAGCCTCGTCCGTCGCCGCTGCGATCGGCGAGGGAGTTCGCAACGCGACACGCTGGGATCATAATCTTCAGGTCCTCAACCGGCCGCTCCGCGAGGCGCGGGAGGCATTCGAAAAGGAATATATGCAGTTCCATCTGACGCGCTTCGGCGGCAACATAAGTCGCACTGCGGAGTTTGTCGGCATGGATCGAGCCGCCCTGCATCGTAAACTCAAGACGCTTGGCGTGACGGCACCCGAAAGATCAGAAGGGGCGGACGCCTGAGTCCGACAGCGGGAAATTTCACCATATGAAGGTAATTGTCTGTGGAGCCGGGCAGGTCGGGTTCAACATTGCCCAGTATCTGGCGATGGAAAACAACGATGTCACGGTGATTGACCAGGCGGCCGACCTGATTGGCAAGGTCAACGATCTCCTCGACGTGCAGGCGCTGGTGGGTTACGCGTCGCATCCTGACGTGCTCGAGCAGGCCGGAGCCGCCGATTCCGACATGTTGATCGCGGTCACCTACGCCGACGAAGTCAACATGGTCGCCTGCCAGATTGCCCACTCGTTGTTCAATGTTCCGACCAAGATCGCGCGTGTGCGGCAGCAGAGTTATCTCAATCCGATGTGGGCCGACCTGTTCAGCCGGGAACACCTGCCGATCGATGTCATAATTTCGCCCGAGATTGAAGTGGCGCGGGCCATCGGCCGCCGAATGAGCGTGCCGGGCGCGTTCGACATGATCCCCCTTGCCGATGGTAAGGTCCGCGTGGTTGGCGTTCGATGCACAGAACGGTGTCCGGTCATCAATACGCCACTCCGGCAGCTTACGTCGCTGTTTCCGGAGCTGAACATCATCGTCGTGGGCATCCTGCGCGACGGTGAGCCGATTGTGCCAACGTCCAACAGTCAGATGCGCGCTGACGATGAGGTGTATTTCGTGGCTGATACGGCACATTTGCCGCGAGCGATGGCAGCCTTCGGGCATGACGAGAAATCGGCACGAAAAGTCGTCATCGTGGGCGGTGGAAACATCGGCCTCAACCTTGCGCGTGAACTCAGCGAAGCGCGCAAGGGCATATCGACGAAGGTCATCGAGATCGACCGCGAGCGGGCCCGAAAGGTCGCTCAGGCGCTTCCTGCGGTCACCGTCATCCAGGGCGATGCATTGGACAGCGATATCCTCGAGGAGGCAAACGTGGCGACGGCGGAAGCTGTCGTGGCCGTGTCCAATGACGACGAGACCAATATCCTGGCGTCGCTGCTGGCCAAGCGCAGCGGCGTCGAGCGTGCGGTTACGCTGATCAACAAGCCGTCCTACGGCCCGCTGATCACGACATTGGGGATCGATGTCGTGGTCAGCCCCAGGGCCATTACCGTATCGACGATTCTGCAGCACGTGCGACGCGGCCGGATCAGGTCAGTCCACTCGCTCGGTGACGGATTCGCGGAGATCATCGAGGCGGAGGCCCTGGAAACGTCTCCGCTGGTCGGTACGGCGCTCAACGAGATCGAGTTGCCGGACGGTGTGATCATCGGTGCGGTCGTTCGCGGCGGCCAGGATGGTCAGGTGATCATTCCGCGGGGATCGACGGTCATTGAGGGCAACGATCGGGTGATCCTGCTCGCGACGGCAGATGCCGTCAAACAGGCGGAGAAGATGTTCACGGTCGGCCTGGAATTCTTCTGAGCGAGAGGGGATGTCCGGACATGACGCGTCTCGCATACGTCAACGGACGGTACCTGCCGCATCGGCTGGCCGCCGTGCATATCGAGGATCGCGGCTACCAGTTCGCGGACGGCGTCTATGAGGTTGTGACCGTGGTGGCGGGGCAGGCGGTCGACGAAGGTCCGCATTTCGACCGGCTCGAACGCTCGTTGTCGGAAGTAGCGATGGCCATGCCAATGAGCCGTCGCGTCCTCCAGCTCATCGGACGCGAGCTGATCCGCCGAAACTGTGTTCGTAACGGTTTGCTCTATATCCAGGTGACGCGTGGCGTGGCGCCACGCGATCACAAGTTTCCTGTTCAGACACGACCCGCACTGGTGATGACGACGAGGCATATCGACTTCGCGTCCCAACCGAAATTCAGCGACGGTGTCGCCGTCATCACCATACCCGACCAGCGCTGGGCCCGGCGCGATATCAAGACAATCAGCCTGCTACCGAATTGCCTGGGCAAGCAACAGGCTGCAGACGCCGGCGCATACGAGGCCTGGCTGGTCGACACCGACGGACTGGTTACTGAGGGGACTTCGTCCAATGCGTGGATCGTTACGTCAGAGGGACGTCTCGTAACGCGTCAGCTCGGCAACGAAATCCTGCACGGCGTGACGCGCCGCACGATCCTGATGATTGCCGCCGAAGAAGGCATTGAACTGGAAGAACGCCCATTCAGCGCGGACGAAGCGAGGACCGCCGCCGAGGCGTTCGTGACCAGCGCAACATCATTTGTCACACCGGTCGTGCGTATCGACGACGCAGTGATCGGGGATGGTACTCCAGGGCCATTGTCGCGCCGGCTCCTCGCGTGGTACCGCGATTACATGAACGGTGTGAGGCAGACCGGATGACCAGTGGGCGTTCGCGCCCCGAGGCCATCGTGTTTGACTGGGACAATACGCTCGTCGACACTTGGCCGGTGATCCACGATGCGCTGGCGGTCACGTTCCGGGCCATGGGGCATTCCAGTTGGACCTTCGAGGAGACGCGCACGCGGGTTCGCCGGTCCCTGCGCGATGCCTTTCCGCGTCTGTTCGGCGAGCGCTGGAAGGAGGCGCGAGGAATCTTCTACGACGCCTTCGAACGTGTCCACATCGAGCGCCTCCGGCCGCTTGACGATGCCGACGAACTTCTCGGCGCCTTGTCCCAGATGGGCGTCTATCTCGCGGTTCTAAGCAATAAGACGGGCCGGTACCTGCGCGCCGAGGCGGCGCATCTCGGATGGACGGGGTATTTCGATTGTCTGGTCGGCGCAGGCGATGCGGCACGGGATAAGCCCGCGCCGGAGGCGCTGCAGCTCGCGCTGGCGCGGGCGCCGGTCGGGCCAGGGCAACGCGTCTGGATCGTCGGCGATGCGGGATTAGATATGGAAGTCGCGCACAAGACCGGGTGCCGACCGGTGCTGCTGAACCGGGACCCCGGCGACTCCGAATTCGCCGCATGGCCGCCCGGCCATTGCTTTGCGAGTTGTAGAACGCTATTAGAATACATAGAAGGGTGGTAATGCATCGCGCCTGTCATATAATCGTTGGCGTTCCGGCGCATTGGACCCATATTAATCGGTGGAGCCTGAGCCGGGGGGGCGCGGGCACCCAAACAAACAGCCAAGAATTTCGGGGCGAAAAATGTCGACAGAAAAGAGCCAGAACGTACAGGACGTGTTCTTGAACCATGTCCGGAAGAACAAGCTGCCGGTTACCGTCTTCCTTGTGAACGGTGTCAAGCTTCAGGGGATTATCACGTGGTTCGATAATTTCTCGGTGTTGTTGCGGCGGGATGCGCATTCGCAGCTTGTGTACAAACATGCAATTTCGACGGTGATGCCTGCGCAGCCGATTCAGTTGTTCGAGGCGGATCGGACCGAGGCTGAAGCCGTTCCGGCGGGCTGAACCGCCGACCGGAGTGCCGGATAAAAATCATCTAGAAGCAAACCACACGGGCCGCGCACTGGTCCTGCATCCCGTCGTTGTCAACGGGGGCCCGGCGCGCGACCCGTTGGCGCGATTGGACGAGGCCGTTGGCCTCGCGCGGGCAATTGACCTCGAGGTCGTTGACGCGCAGACAATCAGGGCCGCGCCGATTCGACCTTCGACATTCATCCGCAAGGGACTGGTCGAGCGGTTTACGTCTCTGATCGAGAATGAGGACATTGATCTCGTCGTCGTCGATACGTCACTGGCACCGATTCAGCAGCGCAATCTCGAACGGGCGTGGAAGACGAAGGTCATCGACCGGACCGGTCTCATACTGGAAATCTTCGGCGCACGGGCACGCACCCGGGAAGGCGCCATGCAGGTGGAACTTGCGGCCCTCAGTTACCAGCGGTCGCGTCTGGTGCGCAGCTGGACGCATCTGGAGCGGCAGCGCGGCGGTTTCGGATTTCTTGGTGGCCCGGGCGAAAGCCAGCTGGAAATCGACCGCAGGCTGATCGGTGAGCGCATCGCTCGGCTGCGTCGCGACCTCGCCGAGGTCAAGCGGACCCGCGCGCTCCACCGCCGGGCACGACGCCGCGTGCCGTATCCGATTATCGCCATGGTCGGTTACACCAATGCGGGGAAGTCGACGCTGTTCAACCGGCTGACACGGGCCGACGTGCTGGCCAAGGACATGCTGTTTGCGACGCTCGACCCGACCATGCGGTCTCTTGACCTGCCCTCGGGACGTACTGTGGTGCTTTCCGATACGGTCGGTTTCATTTCCGATCTGCCGACCCAGTTGGTAGCGGCGTTCCATGCAACCCTCGAGGAAGTCATTGAGGCCGACATCATTCTTCACGTGCGAGATATCGCGCATCGCGACAGCGAGGCGCAGAAGCGCGAAGTCGAAGCAGTACTTGCGGAACTTGGGCTGCAGCACGCGCGACCTCTCGAGGTGCTGAACAAGACAGACCTGCTCGATGCGGAAACGCATGCGATGGTCCGCAACCGGGCCGCCCGGACCGAGGACAGCGTCGCCGTTTCCGCGGTGACCGGGGAGGGCTGTGAGGATCTGCTGCGGCTGCTGGATCGCCGCCTTGCGGAAAGCAGGCACGTTGTTGACATCGAGGTCAGTCTTGCCGACGGCGCGGCTCTGGCGTGGCTGTACCGTCATGGCGAGATTCTGGAGCGCCACGATGAGGGCATGTCGACGCATATCGTCGTGGCTCTCGATGCCGATGAGGAGGCTCAGTTTCGAAGCCGATTTCAAGGCCCGAGAGTTTGAGTTTGGTGGTTGACCTGCCCGATTCGGACAAAGTCGTCGCGATCATTCGCGAGACCGCGGAACGCGATATCATTCCGCGATTCCAGCGCCTGCAGCGGCACGAGGTGATGGAAAAGCAGGCCGGTGAAGTGGTTACGATCGCCGACATCGAGGCCGAACGCAGGCTCTCGCGCCGCCTTCCCGAACTCGTTCCAGGATCGCAGGTTGTTGGCGAGGAGGCCGTAGCAAAAAACCCGGCGGTGCTCGACAGGTTAGTTTCCGGGGGGCCTGCGTGGCTGGTCGATCCGGTCGACGGGACCGGGAATTTCGCCGCCGGAAGCCCGGTCTTTGCAGTCATTGTGTGTTTTCTTGTCGATGGCAGGAGCCGGGCAGGCTGGATCCATGACCCGGTATCCGGCAACACGGCCATCGCATTTGAGGGGGAGGGAGCATGGTATGCGGGGCAGCGGCTGTCGGTCAGCCAGCCGGTCCCGCTCGAGACGATGATCGGATCCCTGAACTACAGCTATTTCCCGCATGATATGCGTGAGGCGGTTCGCCGGCGCGCCCGTGCCTTCCGACAGCTGCGCACCTATCGATGCGCCGCGCACGACTATATTTCGCTGGCCCGCGGCGAAAAACATTTCTCGCTCTACCGGAGACTCTGGCCCTGGGATCACGCGGCGGGAATCCTGTTGCTGCAGGAAGCGGGAGGCTACAGTGCTCGGCTCGACGGTCGACCATACCGCGCCAGCGACCGGGTCGAAGGCCTGCTGTCGACCACGGATGCCCAATCTTGGCACGCGATCAAAAACTTCCTGCAGACGGCGTGACCGACGTTGAGATCGCCACGCAACGACTTTAGGATGCGGCCGATTCCACCACCCACCTTCCCGCAGCGTATTTCCGGAGGACGAACGTTATGACCAAGGTTGCCTTCATCGGCCTTGGCGTCATGGGATATCACATGGCCGGACATCTGAAGTCCGGCGGACATGACGTCACCGTTTACACCCGCACCACCGAAAAGGCCGCGGCCTGGGTCAAGGACCATGGTGGTGCGATGGCCACGACTCCGCGCGAGGCTGCGGCCGGTGCGGAGATCGTGTTTTCCTGCGTTGGCAATGACGATGACTTGCGAAACGTCACACTCGGTGATGACGGCATCTTTGCCGGAATGGGTGAGGGCACGATCATGGTCGACAACACGACGGCCTCCGCGAACGTCGCGCGTGAGCTCTATGGGATCGCCAGGGACCAGGGCGTTGGGTTCATCGACGCGCCCGTGTCCGGCGGAGAGGCCGGCGCCCAGAACGGCGTGCTCACCGTCATGTGCGGCGGGGACCAGGACGTCTTCGATCGTGCGCAGCCGGTGATCGATTGCTATGCGCGCGCGGTGACGCTCTTGGGTCCGGCCGGATCCGGGCAACTGACCAAGATGGTCAATCAGATCTGCATCGCCGGGCTCGTGCAAGGCCTGTCGGAGGGGATGAATTTCGGGATGCGCGCCGGTCTCGATATGGAAAAGGTCATCGACGTCATCTCCAAGGGGGCGGCCCAGTCGTGGCAGATGGACAACCGGGCCCGCACCATGTGCCGGGGCGAGTTCGAGTTCGGCTTCGCGGTCGATTGGATGCGCAAGGATCTCGGCATCTGCCTAGGGGAAGCGAACACCAACGGGGCGCGGCTCCCGGTCACCGCCCTGGTCGACCAGTTCTACGCCCAGGTCCAGGCCCGTGGCGGTCGTCGCTGGGATACGTCGAGCCTGATGCATCTCCTGGTCAACGAGTGACGCGCGGCCGGCGATTCTCTATTTCTCCGACCGGCCGGACTCGGGTGCCCGCTTCACTTCATTCCAGAGCCTGTCCAGCTCGCCGATATCGACATCCTGCGGCTGCCGGCCCTGCTCGTTGAGGTGCGTCTCGACGCGGCGGAACCTGTCCTCGAACTTGCGGTTTGCGCGACGGATCGCCGCCTCCGGCTCGATCGACAGGTGCCGGGCGAGATTTGCGACGGCAAACAACAAGTCACCAAGCTCGTCTTCCAGGCGGTCCGCCGCCCCTGCGCCGTCGATTTCCGAGCGCAATTCCGCTGTTTCCTCGTCGATCTTGGCCAACACACCGGAAATGTCGGGCCAGTCGAACCCGACGCGGGCGGCCCGCCTTGCAAGCTTGACAGCCCGCGTCAGGCCGGGTAGGGCGATCGATACGCCGTCAAGGACACTCGGCTCACGGCCTTCGGCACGCGCCGTAACCAGGCGTTCGGCAGCCTTCTGCTCCTCCCAGGCGGCGGTCTGCTCAACCGCGGACTCGACGGTTTCGTCGCCGAATACGTGCGGATGGCGACGGACCATCTTGTCCGAGATGCCCTGTGCGACGGCATCGAAGTCGAAGTGTCCATCCTCCTGCGCCATGCGGGCGTGGAAGACGACCTGCAACAGAAGATCGCCCAGTTCGTCCTTCAGCGCGGCCATATCGTGGCGGTCGATCGCCTCGGCGACCTCGTAGGCCTCTTCGATGGTATAGGGTGCGATGGTTGCGAAATCCTGCTCCAGATCCCACGGGCAACCACCCTCCGGGTCCCGCAGCCGGGCCATCACCGTCAGCAGCCGGTCGAGTTGCGCACTCATGATCGGGTCGTCTCAGCCTTCAGTTGTCGGACCGAAGGCAGACTAACGCGCATTGCCGTGCAGCGAAAAGAAAACCGCTGCACCGGCGGACGAACGATGGCATAGTATATCTACTAGTAGATAATGCGTGTCCTGGTCCAGGAACGGCATGAGCCCACGGGAGTTTCGTATGGCGACGACAGCAGCTCAGCGACGCTGGCGGGACAAGAACCGCTTCGTCAAGACTCAGCTGAACATCATGGCACGCCGGATTGTCCACGACGACTTGGCCGAGACGGCCCGCGTCTTCAAGCTGCGCGGAAAAGGGGAGGCCGTGGCGTTCTCTTCGTTCGCGACCAAGGGGTTGATGCAGTATGCCGTGCACAACGACGAAGCCCGTCGATTGCTGGAGTTGTTCGTCAAGTCCTGGTACCGCGACCGCGATCTCTATTGATGAAGGCGCGCCGCGACGTATGCCCGTCGCCAACAAATCAGGCCCACGTCAACAGGACGTTAACGGTTTACCGGATAGATTGAGGCTACCGAATCCATCCAGAACTTGCTGGAGATGAGCAGGATGGCACGTGGAGCCTCTTACAATCTCGACGAACTGATTTGGAAGAACCGCGGCGAAGGCCGCAACACCGGATGTCCGCGACTCGCCGGCCTCATTCGCGATGCGCGCGAACAGGCCGGGATGAGCCTCGAGGATCTCGCCGACAACATGGGCGTCGACCCCAACCGCCTCAGCGTCTGGGAAACCGGCACCGAAGGCATGGGTCGCGCCGATGTCGAAGCCTTTCGCTCGGTGTTCCCCGATATCGATCTGTCGATGGTGCGCTACCGTCCGACGCCGCATCACGGTGAGATCGCGCATATACCGCCCGACTGAGCCGGTTTCGCCACAGGTGTTCCTGGGCCGCGTTCCGAAACTGCGGGCGCGGCCTTTTTGCCGTAGCGTCCAACATTGTGTCGGACGGGGGGCGGGCTGTTCGGCACCGTCGCTGGGTCCGCAAATTGCGACGGCACGCGTCAGTCCCTGGTGATTGCCTAAACAAAGTGTTTCCACGAACTCTTCGTAATCATTGAGAAATTAGAATTCGTAACCGATCATCATAAAGTCGCATAATGTATATTATGGAAAATAAAGTGCACGATGCGGCGATGGTCCGGGGCGCTCAGACCTCGATGGTAAGGCCGTCATGTGCCGGTCTGACATGTCCCGGCAGTTCCTCACAGAGCGCTGCGTAGTCGAGCGTGTGGCTCATATGCGAAAGCCAGGCTCGTGTCGGCCCGACCCGTTCGATCCATTCAAGCACCTTATCGACATGCGCGTGGGTCGGGTGCGGTGCGCGGCCGAGACACCCGACGATCCAGTTGTCCACACCATAAAGGCGCTCGAACGCTGGCTCGTCGAGCGCGACCACGTCGACGGAATACGCAAACCCCTCGACACGCAGGCCCATGGTTGTACTGAAACCATGATCCTGGCGAAACGGGCGGATTTCGAGTTCGCCGATGCGAAAGCTACCGTCGCCGACGGGTCTCGGGTCGAGGCAGGGCTTGTAGAAGTGGCCGCGCGCTTTGTGATCGAGTGGCGCGAAGACATACCCGAACCGGGTGTTGATCTGTTCCAGCGTCACGTCATACGCATACATCGGGATCGCCGCCCCCATGGCGACGTTAACCCAGCGCAGATCATCGATTCCATGGATGTGATCCGCATGGGCGTGGGTGAAGATAACAGCGTCGAGGTGGGCAGTTCCCGCGTCGAGCAGTTGGGCTCGGCAGTCCGGAGACGCATCCACGAGTATGGTGGCGCCCTTCCCTTCGATTAGGATGGAGGACCGGCGTCGCCGGTTTCGCGGTTCCGACCGGTCGCAGTCGCCCCAGTTGTCCCCGATCAGCGGCACGCCACCCGAGGCACCGCAGCCGAGCACGGTGATCTTCACAGCATTTCTCCTTCAGTCCGGCCCAGCGCCCGCACCGGGTCGGGACGCCTTGCGGAACAGGCGGAAGAAATTGTCGCTGGTCACCCGCGCCAGTTCAGCAGGATCGATCCCCTGAAGGCCGGCAACCGCAGCGCCGGTATGGGCGACAAAGGCCGGCTCGTTGCGTTTGCCACGGTTCGGAACAGGTGCAAGGTACGGCGCATCGGTTTCGATCAGCAGGCGGTCGAGGGGAAGCGCGCGGACGGTTTCGCGCAAATGGTTCGCCGCCTTGAAGGTTACGATCCCGGAAAGCGAAATATAGAACCCTATTTCCAATGTTTTTTCAGCAAGATATCGAGATGTACTAAAGCAATGGATTACGCCGGGGAACACGCCCTTTCCATACTCCTCGGCCAAGATCGCCACGGTATCCTCGTCGGCGTCCCGTGTGTGAACGATAAGCGGCAGCCCGGTGTGGCGCGCCGCCGCAATGTGTGCGCGGAAGCTTGATATCTGAGCCTCGCGCGTGCTGTGCTCGTAGTAATAGTCGAGCCCGGTCTCGCCGATCCCGACCACCAGCGGGTCGGCTGCCAGTTCAATCAACCGTTCGGACGTGGCAGCGGGTCCCTCCCCGTCCGCCTCGTGCGGATGGACGCCCACCGAACACCACACGCCGTCGAACCGCGCTGCGATGGCGCGCACCTGTTCGAACCGGCTGAGATGGGTGCAGATCGTCACCATCGTGCCAACCCCGGCATCGCGGGCGCGGGCGACCACGCCCTGCAGGTCGTCGGCGAAGGTCGGAAAATCGAGGTGACAGTGGCTGTCGACGAGAAACATCGTGCCCCGGACCTCGTCAGTTGCCTTCTTCCTCGTCCGCATAGCGCGGAAACACTGGCTGTGGCCCTGGCAGAGTCGTTCCCGGCCGGAGCGGCGTTGCCAGGTCGGCCAGCGTTCGCGCCTCCGCTGGCACTGCGACCTGGTCGAGGATCGCGGCGGCGGCATCGGGCATGAACGGCTGTAGCACGATGGCGATCTGCCGGATGGCCTCGGCTAGCGCGTAAAGCACGGCGCCCATGCGGTCCGGGTCGCTCTTGCGCAGAGCCCAGGGCGCTTGCGCGTCGATATACCGGTTGGCTTCGCCGACGACCTCCCAGACCGCCGCAAGCGCCACATGGAACGCCTGCACCTCCAACTCCCGGCGCAAACGGGGCAATAGGGCTGTCGCCTGCGCAATCAGCGCTGTATCGGTGTCGTCGACCCGCCCCGCCGGATCGGGAACCTCGCCGCCGCAGTTCTTGGCGATCATCGCCAGTACCCTCTGGCAGAGGTTTCCAAGATCATTGGCAAGATCCCCATTCAGCCGCCCAACCATCGCTTGGTGCGAATAGTCGCCGTCGTTGCCGAATGGCACCTCGCGCAGCAGGAAATAACGCACCGGATCGAGTCCGTATTTCGCGATCAGTGCATGCGGCTCAATCACGTTTCCCAACGATTTCGAGATCTTCTTTCCTTCGTTCGTCCACCAGCCGTGGGCGAACACCCGTTTCGGCGGTTCCACGCCGGCCGCCATCAGGAACGCCGGCCAGTAAACCGCATGGAAACGCAGGATATCCTTGCCCACCATGTGCAGGTCGGCCGGCCAGTAGCGACGGAACGCGTCGCAATTCTTATCGGGATAACCGACGGCCGTGATGTAGTTGGTCAGCGCATCCAGCCACACATACATGATGTGATCGTCGTCGCCGGGAACCGGAATGCCCCATTTGAACGTGGTGCGGGACACCGACAGGTCCTTCAGACCCGATCGGACGAAGCTCACCACCTCGTTGCGCCGCGACTCCGGCAGGATGAAGTCGGGATTCTTCTCGTAGAATTCGAGGAGCCGGTCCTCCCATGCCGACAGCCGGAAGAAGTAGCTCGGTTCCTCGACCCATTCGACGGCGGCGCCTGATGCCTTGGAGACCTTGGTTCCGTCCGACCGGGTCTCGAGTTCGGACTCGGTGTAGAACGCTTCGTCGCGCACCGCGTACCAGCCGGCGTAGCTGCCGAGATAGATCTCGCCATTGTCGGCCAACGCCCGCCAGATCGCCTGGGCGGATCGTGTATGCCTGTCCTCGGTGGTGCGGATGAAGTCGTCGTTGCTGAATCTCATCGCCGTCGCCAGGTCACGAAAATTCACCGAAACCCTGTCGGTGAACGCCTGCGGGTCGGTGCCGGCCTCAAGCGCCGCTTTTTCGACTTTCTGGCCGTGCTCGTCTGTGCCGGTCAGGAAATGGACATCATATTCATCCAGGCGCTTGAACCGTGCCAGCACGTCGCAGGCCAGCGTCGTATAGGCGTGGCCGATGTGTGGGGCATCGTTCACGTAATAGATCGGCGTCGTGATGTAATAGGTCTTGTCGCCCGCCATTGCGGCACTCCGAAATGCTGGTTCACGTCACTGTACGGGATCAGCTGCGCACGACTGCTTGCAGGGTCAGGAACACGTTGACCACGACCTGCTTGCGGTCGAGATTGGCGCTCCCGGCCTGGTAAAACAGGCGGGCCACCTTTTCCCACACCTCGAGCCAGTTCGCAAGGTTGCTGCGGGAGCGCCAAGCAAGCGCTGCCACGGTTTCGCCGTCCACTATTTCCGTCGGCGTGGCCTTCCGCGCCGTCCCGAGTACCACGCCGGAGAGCCAGCGGTCGACAAGCTGCCCCAACATGTCGAACGATTCGTCCGCGCCGGGTCGACCGACCTTGCCGGCCAGCGCATGTACGCCCTTGATGTCCAGGCAGCCGGCCTGCGACAGCAGTTCGACAAGGTCGCGATAGAGGGCGGCCCCGCCAGTATCGGCCAGGGCCAGCGCCCGGCCGATACTCCCGTCGGAGAGGCGTGCGACGGCCCGCATTTGCTCCCCGGACAGGTCGCGTCGATGATCGGACAACAACCTTACGACCATGTCCTCGTCGAGGGCGGTCAGATTGAGAATGCGGCAGCGCGAACGTATCGTTGGCAACAGGCTGCCCGGACAATGGCTGACAAGCAGGAACAGGGTCTGCGCGGGCGGTTCCTCAAGGCCTTTGAGAAGCGCGTTCGCGGCGTTGCGGTTCATCTCGTCGGCGGCGTCGATGATGGCGACCCGCCACGCGCCAGCCGCCGTCGTTAGCGCAAGGAACGACGAAAGCCGCCGCACATCCTCCACGACGATTTCGCCGCGCAGCTTGCCGGTCTTCGGATTGACGGAGCGCTCAACGGTCAGGAGGTCGGGATGTCCGCCGCTCGCGACCTGCCTTTCGACGGGATGATTGACGGGCAGTGCGAGGCTGTCGGCGGGCGGTTCCGTCGCCTCGAACAGACCGGCACGCCCGCCCGCGGCGAGCACGAAGCGGGCAATGCGAAAGGCCAGCGTGGCCTTGCCGATGCCGCGCGGACCGGCGAGCAGCCAGGCGTGGTGAAGCCGGCCCGATTTCCAGGCATCGAGAAAAACCTGCTCGGCCCCGGCGTGTCCGAGCAGGGCGGTCGTCTGTCGCGGTGCGGGGCGTTCCGGCTGGTCGCTCATAGCGCCGATGATACCTGCAGGCGCGTCTCAGCGGCAGCGCGGATCGCGGTATGAACGGTATCTTCGTCCTGGGCGGCATCAATTACCACGCAACGGCCCGGTTCGTCCGCCGCGATGGCAAGGAATCCACGGCGCAGGCGCTCGTGGAAGGCATGGTCCATCCGTTCGTACCGATCCTCGCCGGCGCCGCGGGCTGCCGCACGTGCCAGGCCCAACTCCACCGGCAGGTCCAGAATCAGCGTCAAATCCGGTTTCAGGTCGCCGACGCAGATCCGGTATAGCTCCGCCAGTGCCGCGCGGTCGACGCCGTGTCCGTATCCCTGGTACGCCATGGTCGAATCCGCAAAACGGTCCGACACGACCCAGGCGCCGCGATCCAGCGCCGGCTGGATGGTGCTCACCAGATGGTCGCGCCGGGCCGCGAAATGCAGGAGCGCCTCGCCCAGCGGATCCCAGCGCCGTACGTCTCCGTCGACCAGCAGGCCGCGGATCTGCTCGGCGCCGGGTGCGCCACCCGGTTCACGCGTCAGAACGATCTCGGGGACGAGGCCTGCAAGCCAGTCCGCAAGACGCCGGGCCTGGGTGGACTTGCCTCCCCCCTCCCCGCCTTCCAGGGTGATGAAGCGTCCCGGATGCCCCGCTCCCATCGCCGGATGGCTCTTATTCGGCGAAACCCAGGACTAGCTGACCGAGCGCGGTCCCGATGCGCCCGAAGAAGTTACGTTCCCCGACCGCCGCGCCCGCATACAGCGGCACCGCGATATCCTCCATACCCGGTGCGGAAACCACCAGCTTCGCGATCTCGTCGCCCCTCCCCACCGGTGCCGGCACCGCCTTCTGGTGAACAACGCTGACCTTCATTTGCCGCCGCGACTGGCGCGGTACGGCGACCTTGAACTCGCGATCGATGAATACGGGGACGGTTTCCCGCTGGCCCAACCACACGGGAACTTCGGCAACGGTCTCACCGGAATCAAACAGAGCATACTGGCCCCATTCCCGAAACGCCCACTCGATCAACCGCTCGGTCTGTGCGCTACGCTCCTTCATCGACGACATGCCGTGGGTAACGGCGACGATCCGCCGCCCATCCCTGATGGCCGATGCGGCAATGCCGAATCCCGACTCCTCAGTATGGCCGGTCTTCAGGCCGTCGGCACCAAAGTTCTTGTATAGCAGCGGGTTTCGGTTGCCCTGCCTGATTTTGCTGAAGGTGAATTCCCGCTCTGCATAATAGTGGTAGAAATCGGGAAAATCGCGAATTGTCGCCATAGACAGCGTGGCAAGATCGCGCACGGTCGAATAGTGCTCCGGGTCCGGCCAGCCGCTTGAGTTGCGGAAATTGGTGTTGGTCATGCCGAGGGCTTTCGCCTTCTCGGTCATTTCCACGGCGAACGCCTCCTCCGTGCCGCCGAGCGCCTCTGCCACGACGATCGACGCGTCGTTTCCGGACTGCACGATGATGCCGCGAATCAGGTCCTCGACCTTCACGCGCTTGCCGACCTCGACATACATTTTCGAGCCGCCCTTGCGCCATGCCTTCTCGCTGACCGGAAGCGTGTCTTCCAGCGAAAGACGCCCGTCGCGCAAGCGCTCAAACAACAGATAGATGGTCATCATCTTGGTCATCGAGGCCGGACCGACGCGCTCGTCCGCGTCCTTCGCCAGCAATACGTTGCCGGTGTCGAAGTCGATGACGATGGCCTGTTTCGCCGTGGTTTCGATCGCATGCGCCGCCCCGGCCGGCAGGAAACCGATCGCCAGAACGAGGGTGAAAATTGACGAGGTAACTCGTGTAGCAGTCATTATGTGGCCAACACTTCCATGAGTGGTTTGCAATTTCAGTCGATTACGATCTGGGCGTCGGCATACCCCGCGGCGACCAGACGATCAAGCGTCCGGTCGGCCGCTTCGACCGAGCGGAGCGGTCCAACGCGCACGCGAAACATCGGCTGATTCGTGATGTAGACCTGATGCACCCGGACGGGATAGCCGAGCAACCCCAGCCGAGCCCGTAAACGATTGGCGTTCTCATACTGCGAAAAGGCGCCCGCCTGGATGAAGATCGGTGGCGTCTCCCCAACGGGCACCAACACGATCGATTCGTTTGCAGTCGGCTCCGGTATGTCGCCTGAAGCCTGGGATAGCGAACCTGTCGAATCGGATTCGATATTGGTCATCCCGTCATAGGGCGGCGGACTCCCCGGTGGCGCCGGATTGGCCGACGCCACGCGGAGCGATGGCTGCGCCGCACTTTCCCTTGTGCTGGTGGGCGCCGCATCCTGACCGTCAAGGTTTTCAATTGTTACCTCGATACTTGGCGCGGCCTTCGGCGGGGCCGGGCCGAAATCCGGATGATCGGCGGCGCCGACCGCCAAGGCGGCCTGGCGGCTGGGTTCCAACAGGAGCTGGACTTCGACCAGCGCCGTGCCCTGTTCCACAAATCCCAGCAGGTCCGCGGCCTTGTGCGAAAGATCGATGATCCGGCCACGAACGAACGGCCCGCGGTCGTTGACCCGGACAACAAGGCTGCGTCCGTTTTCGAGGTTGGTGACTCGCACGACGCTTGGCAGCGGCAGCGTCTTGTGGGCCGCGCTGACCCGGTTCATGTCGAAAACCTCGCCGTTCGCCGTCGGCTTGCCATGGAAATTCGGGCCGTACCACGATGCGAGTCCCTTCTCCTGATATGCGTAGTCGACCTTCGGATAATACCATTGCCCGGCGACGCGGTAGGGCTTGCCGACCTTGTAGACGCCCGGCCCCTTGGCCTCCGGGCCGGTCGGTTTGGCGCAAGCCGACACCATCAGGGCCGCGGCCAGGAAGCAGAGCAGTTGCCACGTTGTTCGCGATATCGGGCGATCCTGCATCATTCGGTGAAGATCACGGTGTTCTTTCCAGCAATCCGGTCGGCCAGGTATCCAGCCGTCAGCGCGAAGTAATCGGACCTGTTCCAGCGCAGAAACACCCGGAAATTGTTATATACCAGAAAAACCGGGCCGTCGGGACCGTCCGGCATGATCAGCGAAGCATTGATCTGCGCCGGTGGCAGGTCGCGCCCGTCCGTCCGGCGTATCCCCAGCGCCTGCCATTCCGCCAGGGATTTCTGTGTATCCAGTCCCTGAACACCGAGGTCGAACACGTCCGGAAGCCGCACCGGCCGGCCCCATGTCCAGCCGCGCTCCCAGCCGTTGCCGGCCAACAGGTTGGCGGCCGACGCAAATATGTCGGCTTTGGTCTTCCAGATATCCTTGCGTCCATCGCCGTCCCCGTCCACAGCGAAATTCAGGAAGCTCGACGGCATGAACTGGCACTGGCCCATGGCCCCGGCCCACGAACCGACCATGTCTGCCGATTTGATGTGTCCCTGCTCCAGTATCGTCAGTGCGTTGAACAGTTCTTTGCGGAAGAACGCGCTGCGCCGGCCGTCATGCGCCAGAGTCGCCAGCGCCGGGATCACCTTGAAACCGCCGGTCAGACGCCCGAAGTCCGTCTCGATCGCCCACAACGCAACGATGACGTGTGGCGGAACGCCGTAAGTGCGGGCGGCCGCGCCGAGCAGAGCCTGGTTTTCTGCCAGTTTCTTGCGACCCGTGGCGATGCGGTGCTCGGGCGCCACGCGCATCAGATATTCTCGGAAGGTCAGGGTGAATTCCGGCTGGTTCCGGTCAAGCTCGACCACGCGCGGAATCGGTTCGATCCCGTCCAGTGCGTCGGCCAGTATGGCATCGGAAATCCCGCGCTGCGATGCTTCGAACTTGAGGTCCGCGAGCCATTCGACAAAGGGCTGAACAGGTGGGGCGTACGGATCCGCTAGCGGCGCCTGGGCGTGCACGGACGGCGCGCCGGCGGCCACAATCAGGAGAACCATCAGCAGCGCCGCCATTCTTACGTTCGAAAAGGGCATTTCTCGCTTGGGTTTTCAGCCAAAACTATCTCCCTACCTTTGCCATACGGCGGCAGTGCAGGCAATACGCACTGAAATTAGGTGCGCCATTCCGTTCGTGCCGATAACAGGCAACTGTGGTCCGACTATGGCAGCGTTGGCGGCAAGGCGGTAGACGCCCTTGCCGGGGCGCATTAGATATGGCCCTGTCGCAGGATGGGTGGCCGAGCGGTTTAAGGCACCGGTCTTGAAAACCGGCAGGGGTTTACGCCTCTCGTGGGTTCGAATCCCACCCCATCCGCCATCACGTTCCCTGGCCTGAAGGGTGCGCCGATTCCATGATCGTTTTTTCCCAGCAGACCCACCGCCGGCCGAAGCAGAGGGTCGGAAGCCCCCGCAATTCCCGTTGCGACGGCGCATGACCGAAGCTGATTCGAACGGGAGAAGCAGGCCGGCGCCAAGCGAGGGCGACGTCAACACCTCGCCGCGGCGGCAGCAATGGGCTGCGAGCAACATCGGCGCTGCCCACCGGGCGCTACTCGACGAGGATGCCCATTTTTTTCTGCATCAGTCGGTGTCTACCCCCTGTCTTGCCGCCGTGGCACGGGCCGAGGGGATCTGGATCGAGGACGTCGACGGCCGGCGGTACATGGACTTCCATGGCAACAACGTCCACCACATCGGCTACGGTCATCCGCGACTCAAGAGCGCGATTTCAACTCAAATGGACGCCCTGCCCTTCGCGCCACGCCGTTTCACCTGCGCGCCCGCTGTTGCTCTCGCCCGCAAACTGGCGCAGATCGCCCCCGGGCGCCTGGAGAAGGTCCTGTTCGCAACCGGCGGCTCGGATGCCATCGAGATCGCATTGAAGATCGCCCGGGCCGCGACCGGCCGTTTCAAGACACTTTCGTTCTGGGATTCTTTCCACGGGGCTGGATTCGGCGCGGCAAGCGTCGGCGGTGAACAGCTGTTCCGGTCCGGACCGGTCGGCCCGCTGTTGCCGGGCAGCGAGCACGTACCGCCCTTCGGCTGTTACCGCAATCCGTTCGGGTATTCGCATGACAGCCGGGAGTCGCATACCAGCGAATGCGGTTCGGTCTGTGCCGAACTCGTCAGATATGCCCTGGAAAAGGAGGGCGATATCGCGGCGGTTGTTGCCGAGCCCTGCCGCGCCGTGCCCTACTTCGCCCCGCCGGACTTCTGGGCGAAGATCCGAGCCGCCTGCGATGATTTCGGGGCGCTTCTGATCTTCGACGAGATCCCGACGGGCCTGGGTAAGACAGGCCGCATGTTTGCGTGCGAGCATGACGGCGTCGTGCCGGACATCCTGGTCCTCGGCAAGGCGCTGGGCGGCGGCATCCTGCCGATCGCGGCGACGCTGTGTCGGCCCGAGCTGGACGTCGTCGGCGACTGGGCGTTCGGACACTACACCCACGAGAAGAACCCGGTAACGGCGTGCGCGGCGCTGGCCACAATCGAGATCATCGAGGACGAGGGGTTGGTGGAAAACGCCGCGCACATGGGCGATCGTGCCCTGGCGCGGATGCATGAAATGATGGATCGCATTCCGGCCATCGGTGACGTGCGCGGCCGGGGACTGCTGATGGGGATCGAACTCGTCGAGGACCGCGCCACCCGTGCGCCGGCGAGCGCCATGGCGGAAGATGTGCTCTATCGGGCGCTGGAGCGCGGCCTCAGCTTCAAGACGACAATGGGCAACGTCCTCACCCTGACGCCGCCGCTGACCGTTACTGCAGATGAACTCGACAGGGCCTTCGACATCATCGAGTCCTGCCTCGTCGCGACGGTCGGGGCGTGACCGGTTCGCGTAACGATGCCGCGTCGCGGCGAAAACCGCGGATCAGCGCTCGACGACGTGCTGCTTGCCGATGACATGCACCGTTGTGGCCTGCAGGCCCTTTTCCCCCTGCGTCGTCGCGAACCGGACCTCGGCCCCCTCCTCAAGCCGGTCGAATTGCCCGTCGACCACACTGTTGCGGTGAAAGTAGATCTCGCCCTGTTCGGAGGTTGCAATAAAACCGTGATCCGGGAACAGGCGCACGATGACCCCGTGCGGCAGCGCCTCATGGCTCTTTACCTTTCCGCGCGACGTCCGGGCGTGGTCCTCCAGCTGCCGGCGCATGGCGCTGAACGCGTCACGCAGCGCCACATAGACGTCCTCGTGCGAATGGTTGAACCGCTTGCCGGTGTTGACGACGAATTCGCCACCGGGAACCGTCACGTCAACGGAAACGAGGTACAGCTTTCCCTTCTGGTGCCGCCGGTGCGGCGCTTCGACGACCACGCGACACGAGATGATACGGTCGTGGAAGGTTTCAAGTTTTCTTACTTTTTCACGGATTCGACGCTCGACTGCGGGCGAGGTGTCCATGCCGCGAAAGGTGATCTGAACCGGAACTTGCACGGCTACCCCATCGACCACATGCGGTATTCTTCTTGGCTTCGATTGTCCCGCCGCGACGCGCGCATAGTCGTTGATCTAGCGCAATTCGGGTCGAGTCCCAGCCCGGAGCGCAGATTCTTATGGACGGCCGGTTGCCAGAGTCGGACTATTGGCCGCGGACGACTGCACCAGCTGAAGGGCCGACATGGGAATCGGAGCCTACATCTTGATCGCCGGCGCTTCAGCCCCGGCAGATCGGTCCGCCGTTTTGGGGCGGGCCGGGTATCGCTGCACGAACATGCCGTTCGACGCCGACGTTGCAGCAGCTGCGGCAGCGGAGAACCCGAACGTCGCCATGATTGGCTGCGCAGACCCGGCGGGGCTGGAGGTGATCCGCACACTCAAAAGCAACTTGCGAACGCGGCATATTCCTGTGGCGGCGGTCGACGTTGACGCCGATCCGTATACCTTGCGGGCCTGTTTCGATGCCGGCGCCAACGACGTCTTCGAGCATGGTGTAGAGGACACCGAGGTCCTTGCCCGTTTGGTGCCGCTGGTACGACTGAGCAACATGGAGGCGGAACTGCTGCGCCGGGCCGAGACCGCAGGCGAATTCGGCATTTCCGTGGACACGAATGTCGAGGTCACGCCGCCGGACGCGGGCGTCTATCGCCTCCTCATCGTGGGCCTGGCACAGGACGAATTCGAGGCAATGTGCCCTCTCCTTTCGAAGACGGGGATCCAATACGAAGCGGAGCCGGATGCGTACCGTGCCCGTTCCCGTCTCATCGACCGGTCGACCGGGGACTTCGCCGGCGCCCTCGTCTACGTAAGGGGCGGCGAAGGCGAGGACCGATCTGCATTCTTTTGCCGTTCGGTGCGGGGCGACCGGCGCCTGTTCGACCTGCCCCTGTTCGTTGTCGCGGAGACGGAAGCCTTTCGCAACGCCGCGGAAGCTTATAGCCAGGGTGCCAGCGTCGTTGCCCACATACCGGTCGACTGTGATTTCGTCGATGTCCATCTGCGAATGCTTGACAAGGGACGTGCGGTGCGGCGCGCACTCGCCAAGCGACTCGTCGGTGCGCTCGGTGCAACGTCGGCGGACAGCCTGGGCAGCATCTATTCGACGGAATTCCTGCAGGCCCATATGCGGCGGCTGGAGCGCGATGCCGCGGCATCGGGCAGACGGTCAAGCGCCATCCTGTTCTTCGTCCCGACGATCGGCGAGGTTGCAGCGCTGTATGGGGACGAGAATGCGTTGCGGTTGCGCCAGCAGGTTGCGGACTGGCTGGCCGGCCTGGTCAGGGTGGAGGACATCGTCGGGCGTGCCGGCGCCGACGAGTTTCTGATGCTGTTGCCAGAGACGGGTCAGGACGACGCGGATCGAGTCCGCCGGCGGGTAACGGGCGTGCTGCATCAGTCAGAGTTCGGGCTGACGGACAATGTGCCCGTCGGAGTCGAGGTCTACATCCAGTCGGCGCTTGTTGCGCTCGAGCCTGGCGATACTGTGGAAAAACTCGTAAAGCGCGCCAGCGGCGGTCTCGCATAGCCGGCGGGTGTCACGCCGGCGATCACCGCAACGTGAACCCCGGGGTCGCACGGCGACCGATAAACATGTTAGAAGCACGACATGATTATCGATGTGTTCTCCGATCCCATCTGCCCCTGGTGTTATATCGGCAAACGCCGGCTTGAAAGCGCGCTCGACCAATTCGGGCGGGCTGGCGACACAACGGTTCGCTGGCGGGTGTTCCAGCTCAACCCCGCTATGCCCCCGGAGGGGATGACCCGCAGCGCATACCTTGCTCTGAAATTTGGCGGCAGTGAGCGGGCCAGCCAGATTTACGAGGCCGTCGGACAGGCCGGAGCCGAGGTCGGCATACCATTTGCGTTCGACAAGATCGAACGAACTCCGAATACCGTGCAGGCGCATCGCCTGATCCGCCACGCGGCGCGCAGCGGTCACGACGGCGACCTGGTGGAGGCGCTGTTCCGCGCCTACTTCATCGATGGGTGCGACCTGAGCGATGATTCAGTACTCGCCGACATCGCCGGGAGCTGCGGCATGGATGCCGGGGAGTGCAGCACGTATCTCGCCGGCCGCGACGATGCAGAGGAGGTTCGTGCCGAGCACGAGTTCGCCGTGTCGCTGAATATCAACGGGGTGCCGTGTTTTATTCTGGGGGGGCGCTATGCGGTTGTCGGCGCCCAGCAGCCCGAGGCGTTCGGCCCGGTGTTCGACCTTGTCGACGAGGAGGCGCGCGCCGCCGCGGACGTGTGAGCGCCGGTCACGCGGCGACAACGTTTCCCGCCGCGAGGGCGGCCAGTTCTTCCAGCAGTTTCTGAACCCCCTTGGTCCGCACACGTGGGTCGGCCCAGGGCCTCATCAAGACGAGCCGATGATCGGGCCGTAGCTTTACGGTGCCGGCATTCTTCTGGATGAATTCGACGAGCGCGTCTGGCGCCGCGAAGCGATTTTGCCGAAACGCCAACACCGCGCCCTTCGGGCCCGCCTCGACCTTCTCGACACCGGCGCGGCGGCACATCTGTTTTATGGTGATCACTTGCAGGAGGTTGTCCACGGCGTCGGGAAGCGGGCCGAAGCGATCGATCAATTCCGCCGCAAACGCATCGATTTCCGATTTTTCCAGGAGATGAGCGAGGCGCCGGTACAGTCCAAGCCGGACCGGAAGGTCCGGAACGTAGTCGTCGGGAATCAAGACCGGCGTGCCAAGTGAGATCTGCGGTGTCCAGCGCTCCTCCGGCATATCCTTCTCCTCCGCCCCGGCCGCGGAGACCGCTTCCTGCAGCAGGTGCTGATACAGCTCGACGCCAATATCGCGAATGTGGCCGGATTGCTCCTCTCCGAGCAGATTTCCTGCCCCCCTTATATCGAGGTCGTGGCTCGCCAGCGTGAACCCGGCTCCCAGCGTGTCCAGGGTCTGCATCACTTCCAGACGTTTCTGCGCCGATGGCGACAGCACCTGGCCGGGCGGCAGGGTGAGATAGGCATAGGCCCGGATTTTCGAGCGCCCGACCCGCCCGCGGATCTGGTACAGCTGTGCCAGGCCGAAGCGGTCGGCCCGATGCACGATCATGGTGTTGGCTTCAGGGATATCGAGTCCCGACTCGATGATGTTGGTGCTGAGCAGGACATCGTAACGGCCGTCAATGAACCCGGCCATGACCTGTTCAAGCTGGCGCGCCGGAATGCGGCCGTGGGCGAGGCCGATGCTGGCCTCCGGCACCAGTTTGGCGAGCCGATTGTGGACGCGCGATAGATCCGCGATCCGAGGGCACACATAGAACGTCCGGCCACCGCGATGCTTCTCTCGCAGGATCGCTTCGCGGACGATGACCGGATCGTACGGCAGTACGAAGGTGCGGACCGCCAGACGATCGACCGGCGGCGTTGCGATGATGCTCATCTCGCGCACACCGGTCAGGGCCATCTGCAGGGTCCGGGGAATTGGCGTTGCGGTCAGCGTCAGGACGTGGACCTCCGACCGCAGCTGTTTGAGGCGCTCCTTCTGCGCAACGCCAAAGTGCTGCTCTTCATCGACCACCAGGAGCCCGAGATTGGCGAAGCGGATGCCCTTGCCGAGGAGCGCATGGGTGCCGATAACGATATCGATTGTGCCATGTGCGATACCGTCCTTGACCTGCGCTGCCTCCTTGCCGGTTACGAGGCGGGACAGCTGCGCGATGCGGAGCGGTAGTCCCGCGAACCGGTCCCGGAAATTGCCGTAATGCTGACGTGCCAGCAGCGTGGTCGGGACGATGATCGCCACCTGGTAGCCCTGGTTCACCGAGACGAAGGCGGCGCGCAGCGCAACCTCTGTCTTGCCGAATCCGACGTCACCGCAGACCAGGCGGTCCATCGGCCTGCCGGAGGCCAGGTCGTCCACGACGTCGTCGATTGCCCGCTGTTGATCTTCGGTTTCCGTCCACCCGAAGCGGGCCGCGAACTCGTCGTAGGCGCCGTGCGGCGCCTCCAGGACAATGCCCTGGCGGAGTTGCCGTTCCGCAGCCACCTTCAGCAGCTCGTTCGCAATATCCCGGATCCGCTTCCTGGCCTTCGCCTTGCGTGCCTGCCAGGCCGAGCCACCGAGCCGATCGAGCTGAACGTCGGCGTCCTCCGACCCGAACCGTGAAAGGACGTCGAGGTTCTCGACCGGCAGATACAGCTTGTCGCCGCCCTGGTACAGCAGCCGAAGGCAGTCGTGCGGTGCACGCTCCACGGTCAACGTCTCGAGACCGTCATACCGGCCGATCCCGTGATCCACATGGACCACGAGATCGCCTTCGCTGAGGGTCGAATACTCGGCAATGAAATCTTCCGGCCGCCGCTGGCGGCGGGCCACCCGAC
The DNA here is from genome assembly GCA_041602815.1 of Alphaproteobacteria bacterium. Classification (GTDB taxonomy): domain Bacteria; phylum Pseudomonadota; class Alphaproteobacteria; order UBA8366; family JADFVY01. Next base: position 76,808 of record JBFIFO010000001.1, read on the forward strand.
CCAGGCGTTCGCCAAGGATGTCCTGCTCGCTGTAAACGACGATGCCGTCGGCCGTGAACCCGTGCTCGAGGCCAACGACAGCAATGCCGACCGCACCGGCCGGCACGCGCAACGCCTGCGTCCAGTCGGCAACATTGACGAGCGGCGCGACGCCATGTTCATCGAGCAACGTGGAGAGACGGTCGCGCGATCCTTCGGTGTGCGCGCTGACCAGGACGGTCGAGATGCCGGCGTCCGCCAGCAACCGCGCGCGGACCGAGTCGAACAGGGCGACGTCGGCTCTGGCGCGAGCCGCTGAAAAATCCTGGACGCGCCGCCCGCCGGCGTCGATGGAGGCCAGTGCGTCCGTCGGCGCCGAAAACGGAGCAAAACTCAACACCGCGCGCGCCGCGAGTCGGCCCCGCCACTCCGCCGCGTCGAGAAACATCTGCTCCGGTGGTACCGGCTTGTACGGAGGTGCGGTCGTCCCGGCGCTACGGGCTTCGCGCTGGCTGGCGGGAAGCATATCGGCGCGTGCCTCGTGGTACTCGGCGATCACCTCCAGCCGCGCCGCCACCGCCTCGTCGACCTGATGATCCAAGGTCACCGCGGCGTCCGGAAGATAGTCAAACAGCGTTTCGAGCCGTTCGTGGAACAGTGGCAGCCAGTGTTCCATGCCGACATGACGCTGGCCGGCGCTGATCGCTTCGTACAGCGGATCGGACTCGATCGTTGCACCGAACAATTGCCGGTAACCGTGCCGGAAGCGCTGGATCGCCGCATCCGTCACGGGCGTCTCGCTGACCGGCCGCAACGAGAAACCCTGTTCCGTGCCCGTCGTGCGCTGGGACATCGCATCGAAACGGCGTACGGTTTCCAACTCCTCCCCGAAAAAGTCCAGTCGGAGGGGCTCGCTCGCACCCGGCGGAAAGACGTCCACGATTCCCCCGCGAATGGCGAATTCGCCCCGTTCGCGGACGGTTCCGGCCCGGTGATAGCCATTGTCCGCGAAATACGCCAGAAGACGAGATTGCGGCACTATGTCTCCGGTCTGCACCGACAGCGTGGCTCCAGCCAACGCCGCCCTTGGCGGGACGCGTTGCAGGATCGCGTTGACCGTCGTCAATACGATTCCCCGCGGTGTGCCATTTCGTGCGAGACGCGACAGGATATCCAATCGCCGGGCAACGATTTCCGCATTCGGCGAAACACGGTCATACGGCAGGCAGTCCCAGGCGGGAAACGACCAAACCTCGAGTTCCGATGCCACGAAGTGCAGCATTTCGGCCAGTGCGGCCATACGGGCGTCATCGCGGCTGACGTGCAGGATGAACGGCGCGCAAGCGGACATGGCCGCTTCGCCGAGCAAGACAGCATCCAGGCCATCGGGGACCGAACCGCAGTTCGTACGGCCGGATGTTCTTAGGTATTTTGTTATACGTATCAACTTATTTTTCGTAATATTTAAAGTTCAACAATAACTTCATTACGTCGTGGTTGAAAGCTGTCGGCGGCGTTTCGCGTCCGGCCAGCCACGCAAAAAGGTCGGGATCGCCAGCTTCGAGCAGATTCTCGAACAGGTCCAGCTGGCGCTCGGAAAAGGTTGGTAGATGGCGCTCCGCGAACCGGCCCAGCAACAAGTCCATCTCGCGTGATCCGCGGTGCCAGCTGCGGAACAGCAACCGCTTGCGTCGGGTTATCAGCGGGTCGACGGGATCGGACATGACCGCCCAGCATATAAAGCGCCGGGACTACAACGTAAATCCCCCTCGGCCACGGCCATTCTTGCCGCAGCGCGAGCATCCGCTAATATCGTCCCGGCATGGCCGCACCAGAATGCGGCTCCGAACGGATAGCCACGCGAGTCCGCAGTGCGCCCTGAAATCCTGTTTCCACTCTTTGCGCCGGCGACCGGCCTGCCCGGCATCGGCCCCAAGGTCGCAAGGCAGGTGGAAAAGCTGGCCGGCTCCCGCGTCATCGATCTGCTGTGGCACCTGCCGCGGGGAGTCATTGATCGCCGGTATTCACCGAAGGTCGCCGAGGCTCCGTGCGGTCCTGTGGTCACACTGACTCTCCGGGTCGAATCCCATTTCCCGGCGCGCGACAAACGCTCCCCCCACCGGGTATTGTGCGGCGATGACACGGGATTCCTTTACCTCGTCTTCTTCCATGCCCGGCCGGACTACCTGGAGCGCATCCTGCCCGTCGGCACGACCCGGGTGGTCAGCGGGCGCCTGGAAGCCTTCCGCGACGAGATCCAAATGCCCCATCCCGATCACGTCGTGCCGCCAGAAAAAGCCGATTCGATCCGCCGCGTCGAGCCGGTGTACCCGATGACAGCGGGACTGAGCCCAAAGACGCTGGCAAAGGCGATCGCCGCTGCGCTCGAGCGGGCACCGGTTTTGCCGGAGTGGCTCGAGCCGGCGTTCCAGGCCCGACGCGGTTGGGAGCCATGGTTGACGGCGCTGAAGGCCGCCCATGCGCCCGATGGCGAGGCGGCGTTGCTGCCGACGGCCAAGGCCCGGGAGCGTCTCGCCTACGACGAATTGCTGGCCAACCAGCTCGCGTTGACACTGATCCGGGCCCGCCAACGCGCCAGGCCTGGCCGGGCGATAGCCGGGGATGGCAAGCTGAGGCGGAAGGTGCTCGACGCCCTTCCCTTCTCCCTTACCGGGTCACAACTAACAGCGCTCGACGAGATTCTCTCGGACATGGCATCGCCCGTGCGCATGCTGCGGCTGCTACAGGGTGACGTCGGCAGCGGCAAGACGGTCGTTGCGGTACTCGCGATGCTGACCGCCGTGGAAAGCGGCGGCCAGGCCGCGCTGATGGCGCCGACCGAATTGCTGGCCCGGCAGCACCATGCCACGACCGCACCGATGTTTCAGGCGGCCGGGATCGAGGCCGCCCTGTTGACCGGTCGCGATCGGGCCGTCGAACGGCGCAAGGTGTTGGGCGGCCTCGCCGACGGATCGATCGGGATCGTCGTCGGCACCCACGCCCTGTTCCAGGAATCGGTTCAGTTTGCCGATCTCATGCTTGCCGTGATCGACGAGCAGCATCGCTTCGGGGTTCATCAGCGCCTTGATCTCGCTGCCAAGGGACGCGGCGTCGACATGCTGGTCATGACGGCAACGCCAATCCCGCGAACCCTGATGCTGACGGCCTATGGCGACCTCGAAAGCTCGCGTCTGACCGAAAGGCCTGCCGGGCGCAAGGCCGTCACCACGCGGGCCATGCCGCTGTCGCGCCTCGATGAGGTGGTCGATGCGGTGGCGCGAGCCAGCGGCACCGGCGCCCGCGTCTACTGGGTGTGCCCGCTGGTCGCCGAATCGGAGGTGAGCGATCTTGCCGCGGCGGAAGAGAGATTCGCGGCGCTTTCGGCGCGGTTCGGCGATCGGGTGGCGCTCGTCCATGGCCAGATGAAGGCGGCAGACAAGGATGCCGCGATGCAACGTTTTGCGGATGGAGATGCCACAATTCTGGTGGCCACAACGGTCGTCGAAGTCGGGATCGACGTGCCGGAGGCGACGGTGATGGTCATCGAACATGCCGAGCGGTTCGGACTTGCCCAGCTGCACCAGCTGCGCGGTCGCGTTGGCCGTGGCGACCGGGCGTCGACGTGCCTGCTGCTGTACGGTCAGCCGCTTGGCGAGACAGCGCGTGCGCGGCTCAAAGTGATGCGCGAGACGGACGACGGCTTTCGGATCGCAGAGGAGGACCTACGGCTGCGTGGCGCTGGTGAGTTGCTCGGTGTGCGGCAGAGCGGTCTGCCAGCGTTCCGACTCGTTGACATGGCCGCACACGCCGAACTGATGGCCGTCGCGCGCGACGATGCGAGGCTGATCCTGGACCGCGATCCGACACTCCAGGGTCCGCGGGGCAGTGCGTTGCGGGTTCTGCTCTACCTGTTCGAAAGGGATGCCGCCGCTGTCACTCTTCGGTCCGGTTAACGGCCGCACTCGGCTCATAGCGCTCGGCCGAGGTCTCGCGCGATCCGGTGACCGGGATTTCCTTGATCTGCTGCGGCCGCCGGTCCGGGGGCGTGACGATTCCCGCCGAAATGACCATCTTGATCGCTTCCTCGACCGACATATCGAGCTTGATCAAGTCCTGCCGCGGCAGGAAGAGCAGGAAGCCCGACGTCGGGTTCGGCGTCGTCGGCAGGAAGACGTTGATCAAGTCGTCGGCAATCAGGTTCTGCACCTCGCCCTCGGTCCGGCCGGTAATGAACCCGACGGCCCAGATGCCACGCCGCGGATATTCCACCAGCACCGGCTGCCGGAACGCGTTCGACTGGTGCTTCAGGACAGTTTCGAGAATCTGCTTCGTGGCGCCGTAGACGCTGCGGACGACGGGCATGCGGTTCAGCATGTTTTCGTAGAACCGCAGGACGATCCGGCCGACGAAGCCGGCGGTAAGCGCACCGACAAGGGTTATGAACACGATCAGCACGATCAGGCCGAGCCCGGGCAGGCCGATCTCGTAACCCAGGTATTCCTTCAGGTAGAAGTCTGGATTGTATTTCTGCGGGATCAGCGGAACGACGCGGCTGTCGACGAATTCGATCAGCCATGTCGCCAGCGCGATGGTAACGGCCAGCGGCGTCGTGACCAGCACGCCGGCAAGGAAGTATGCGCGCAGGCGGGCAAAAAAGCCGAGCGTCTTGACGCGCCGCTTTTCCTCTTGGCCGTCGGACGAACCCCCCTCTCCCTCGGGATTCGTCGTCTCGGCCTCGATATCGCCGCCTTCTGGGGAACGGTTGGCCACGCAAACCCTCTTTCATTCCTCGCGCACCGGAACAACAGCGCGGGTCCATATATACGAGGGAATTTGCAAAATGCCAGAGCCACGTTGCCGGTCACGCCTCAAAAAACCGCCGAAACTCGGCCAAGGTCTCCGCCGGCGCCTCCTCGGGCAGGAAATGGCCGCAATCTATCGCCCCGCCCCGTACGTCGCGAGCCTTCGCGCGCCACGTTCCGAGCACGTCGTAGCAGCGATGCATCAATCCCCTGGAACCCCAGAGCACAAGCAAGGGACAGGCAACCCCGCGATCGAGATCGGCTTCGTCGTGGTCAAGGTCGATGGTGGCTGCGGCGCGGTAATCCTCGCAGCTGGCATGGATCGTCGCAGGGTCGCGAAAGCAGCGTCCGTATTCCGACAACGCGGCCGCCTCGAATCCCTTCATGTCGGCGCTCCAGTGGCCGAGCTTGCGTTCGAGATAGTAGTCCGGCGCGGCCCCGATCAGCCGCTCCGGCAGGTCGAACGGCTGGCTGAGGAACAGCCAGTGGTAATAACCGTACGCAACGTCCTTGTTCAGGTTGGCGAAGATCGTGTGGGTCGGTACGATGTCGAGGACGGCTGCGCGCGCGACGCGGTCCGGATGGTCAAGGCACATCCGGTGCGCCACACGCCCGCCCCTGTCGTGACCGGCTACTTGGAAGCGCTCGTACCCGAAAAACGCCATGACTGCGACCTGATCTTCGGCCATACGCCTCTTGGAATAGGTTTCATGCCTAGAATCGCCGGCGGGCTTGCCGCTGTCGCCATAGCCGCGCAGATCGGTGGCGACGACCGTGAAGCGTTCGGCCAGTGCGGGCGCGATCTTGCGCCACATCACATGGGTCTGCGGATAGCCGTGCAAGAGCAGCAGCGGCGGACCGCTACCACCGACCACGGCGTTGATGGCGACCTCGCCGGCATCGATCCGCCGCCGCTCGAACCCCTCAAACATGGAACCTCCCGCAATCGTGACGACGCGTGTTGCGCGATACAGGAATAGTGGCGCCCGGCTGATGTATATCAACAGGACAACCACCCCAGCCAGAGCCATGAGCGCAGCCCCTCGTCTCCAGAGTCTCGCGGTGACGGTTCCGGCCGTTGAGATCCGCCAGCAGGATGTTGCCGAAGCCGCGGGTTCGGTGTTCTACGGCCGTCCCGACACCTTCGACCGCCTGCGTCCGATCTACGCAAATGCGGGCATCGAACGGCGCTTCTCCAGCGTGCCGCTGTCATGGTACCTGCGGCCGCACGGCTGGCGCGAGCGTCACGATCTTTTTGTCGGGACCGCCGTCGACCTGTTGCAGAGGGCGGCAACGGATTGCCTCGATCAGGCCGGTGTCGCACCGGCGGAGGTCGACGGCATCGTGGCGATTTCCACGACCGGGATGACGGCGCCCAGCCTGGACGCCCGTCTCCTCGAGCGCATGGACTTCCGGCGTGACGTCCAGCGTCTGCCTGTCTTTGGCCTCGGCTGCGCCGGCGGTGTGCTCGGCCTGTCGCGCACCGCGGCCTTGGCGCGCGCCGAACCGGGTTCGCGCTGGTTGTTGCTGGTGGTTGAATTGTGCGGGCTGACGTTTCGCTCGAACGACCAATCGAACAGCAATATCGTTGCCACCGCCCTGTTCGGCGACGGGGCCGCCGCCGCGCTCGTATCGTGCGACGCCGGCGGTCCAACGATCGTCGCCACCGGGGAGCATACCTGGCCGACCTCGCTCGACGTCATGGGCTGGCAAGTCGAGGATGACGGATTCGGCGTGTTGTTCAGCCGCGACATCCCGGCCCTGGTGCGCGCCCGCTATCGCGCGGTTACCGATAGCTTTCTGACGGCGCACGGCCACACCCTCGACAACATCGATGCCTTCGTGATGCATCCTGGCGGCGCCAAGGTGATCGATGCACTGCAGGACGCGCTGGGCCTGCCCGCGGAGGCGCTGGATAGCGCCCGGACCGTGCTTCGCGAATACGGCAACATGTCAGCGGCCACGGTCCTGTTCGTGCTGCACCGCGTGCTGCAGGGCGGATCGCGCGGGCGGATGTTGATGGGCGCGTTGGGTCCCGGATTTACCGCCGGCTTCGCCATTCTCGAACAGGGCGGCTAGATGGGCCTTGCACAGTGGATCGTCATCGCCGTCGGCGTGGTGCGGCTGGCGGAACTCGCGCTGTCACGACGAAACCAGCAGCGCCTGATTGCGCGCGGCGGATTCGAGGTCGGCGCCGGGCACTATCCGGTCATTGTACTCCTGCATGCTTCATGGCTTGCGGCGCTGTTTTTCGCGGTTCCCGGGGCAGCGCCGCCAAACTGGATCCTGATTGGGCTGTTTGTCGGCCTGCAGTGTCTGCGTGCCTGGATCATCGCCAGCCTCGGGCCGTACTGGACGACCCGCATCATCACGGTTCCAGGCGAGCCGCTGTCGCGGCGCGGTCCCTACCGCTGGCTGCGCCATCCGAACTATGCGGTGGTCGTTGCCGAGATCGCGATCCTGCCGCTCGCCTTCGGCGCATGGCACATTGCCCTCGTGTTTTCGGCGCTGAACGCGGCGCTGCTGGGCTGGCGCATCAACATCGAAAACCGGGTCCTTGACGCGCGTTCACCGCAGGGAAACAGTCATTGACCCGGTCCGCCGCCCTCCTTATGTTCAGCCTCGCCCGCCGGCCCGCCGGCGGCCGAAGCCCGAGGGCGCGTAGCTCAGTTGGCAGAGCAGCTGACTTTTAATCAGCGGGTCGCAGGTTCGAATCCTGCCGCGCTCACCAGTCCCATCTCCCGCGACGACCGGAAATCGACCCATGACCCTCGACACCGCAGAGATCGGCGGCTGCCGCGTCGCCTTCCGCTTCGATGGACCGGCGGAGGCGCCGGTGGTCGTGCTGTCGAACAGCCTGTCATCCAACCTGGCCATGTGGGACGACCAGATCGCCGCCCTTACCCGGCACTACCGGGTGCTGCGCTACGACCAGCGTGGACACGGGCAAAGCGCCGTGATGCCGGGCCCCTACTCGTTCGATGTGCTGGCCGACGACGTGCACGGCCTCGTGCGCCACCTCGGCATCGAATCCGTGCATTTCGTGGGGCTGTCGATGGGCGGGATGACCGGGCAGGCGCTCGCTGTACGTCATCCCGAGATCGTCAAGACCCTCGTCCTGTGCGACACATCGGCCCACATGCCGCCGCCCGACATGTGGGACGAACGGATCGCCCTGGCTCGCGAGGGCGGCATGGCGGCGACCTCGGACGCGACCCTTGGCCGCTGGTTCACGGCACCCTTCCACGCAGCCCGGCCGGACGCCATCGAGCGGGTCCGGCAGATGATCGAGACCACCCCGGTCGAAGGCTTCGCCGGTTCCTGCATGGCGATCCGCGACATGAACCAGATCGCAGACTTGCCCGGGATTGCGGCGCCGACCTTCGTGATCGTGGGCGCGGAAGATCCCAGCACGCCGGTCTCGGCAGCCGAACTGATCCATCAGCGGATATCCGGATCCGAACTGGTGGTCATCGAGGACGCGGCCCACCTGTCGAATATCGAGAAAGCCGACGAGTTCAACACGCTCCTGCTGGATTTCCTGTCACGCCACTGAGCCGTCAGCCTGCGGCGCCGGTCCGGCCCCACGGGAAGACACCGTGCGGTGGCAGGATCCCACACCCGCCCAGCTGCTCGGCGATGCGGATACCCTCGTTCCACTTCGCCAGGCGTTCCGAGCGGGCGAACGAGCCGACCTTCAGCATGTGCGCCCCCCACCCGACAGCCAGATGCGTAATCGTCACGTCCTCGGATTCGCCGGAGCGGGCCGAGACGATGCTCGTCCAGCCGGCGCGATGTGCCGCCGCGAGCGCCGCCCGTGCTTCGCTGAGCGTGCCGGCCTGGTTCGGCTTGACGAGCAGCGCATTGCAGCGCTCGTCCGCCGCGGCACGTTCCACTCGCCCCGCATCGGTGACCAGAAGGTCATCGCCCACGACCGCGATCCGATCACCCACCGCGGCGGTAAACCGTTGAAACCCCTTGATATCATCCTCGGCGACCGGGTCTTCGACCGCGACGATCGGATAGCGGTCGACCCACCCGAGCAGCAATTCGACCAGCGCATCGCTGTCGATCTCCCGGCCTTCGCGCCCCAGCCTGTATCGCCCCGCCCGGCCAAACTCCGACGCCGCAACATCAAGCGAAATAGCCATCTGTTCACCTGGCCTCAATCGGGCACGCTCGATCGCGGCGATCAGCAACTCGAGGCCCTCCTCGTTGCTCGCGAAGGCGGGCCAGTACCCGCCCTCGTCGGCAACGCCCAGCAGGGTTCCGCGCTCCGACATGAGCGCGCCGGCCGCCCGATACACTTCGGCCGTCCATTCCAGCGCCTCTACGTAATGCGCGGCACCCACGGCGACCACCATGTAATCCTGGATGTCCACGCGTCGGCCGGCGTGCGCACCGCCGCCGAATATCTGGATTTCCGGCATCGGGAGGCGCGCCGGATGATCTACTAGTAGACTCTCCCAGAGCGCAAGACCCGCCGCCGCAGCTGCGGCATGAGCCGCCGCCATGGAAACCGCGACCGTGGCGTTGGCGCCGAGGCGCCTCTTGTCCGCCGTGCCATCGAGCGCAGCCAGCGCCCCGTCGATCGTCTCCTGGTCGCCCGCATCCATGCCGCACAGGGCGGGCGAAATCTCCTCCATGATGCCGTCGATGGCACCCTGAACGTCGAGTCCCCCGAACGCCGCGCCGCCATCACGACGTTCACGCGCCTCGCCACGACCTGTCGAAGCGCCTACCGGAGCGATCGCCCTGCCGTGCGCGCCGCCGCTCAGCCGGACCTCAGCCTCGACCGTGGGCCACCCGCGCGAGTCCCAGACGCGGCGCCCGATGACGGACGCGATGGCGGTCGCGCTCACAGCCCCAACTCGGTGCGCCACGCGTCGCCGACCTCGCGCAGTCGCGCCGGCGGCGTGTCGAGGAGCGCCCGGGCGACGCGGCGGATCCGGTCCTTTTGTTCTTCCGCGGTAACGTATTCGACCGGCGACCTCCCGTCGGCCCGGCCGAGGAACAGGCCCGGCAGCAGGGTTGCCGCCCGCGCCTCGGCGCGGTCGCGGGGCTCCCAGTCCACACCCGCCAGCCAAGCATCGGCCAGCGCTTCGAAACACGCCAAATACGCTGCGGAAGGCTCAGGATTCCATAAACATTTCAACAGCATGTGCTTCAGGCAGAAGGCGATGTCAAACACCGGATCGCCGTACCACGCGCACTCCGCGTCAATGAAAACCGGCCCGGCCCGGCCAAGCATGATGTTCTTCGGGCTGACATCGCCGTGGACCAGAGCCACCCTGGTCTCGGCGGTGAGCCGGGACAGCTCGAACAGCTTGTCCCGCAGGTCCGGGTGGCGCGCTGCCGTCGCCTCGAGATACGGTTCGAGGCGGATCGCATGAAAAATCCGGTCCGTGGCAAACTGATCTGCAACCGCCCGGTTGCGGGCGGTCGCCGCATGAATCCGGGCGATCCGACGGCCGACTTCGGCTGCCACCTGCGGGTCGGCCCGACCATCCCGCAATTCCGCCTTCCATTGGCGATAGTGTGAGGGGTCGAGGTATTCCATTGCGAACAAGCCGGCTTGCGGGTCGTGGCCGACGACCTTCGGTACCGCATTCGGCTCGACGGTCGCCGCTGTCCGGAGCCAGCCGACTTCGAATGCGTTGCGCTCCACGGGAGCGAACCAGTCCGTCTCGACCCGCAGTTTCGGCAGCGCACGCTTGATGCAGATGGTGCCGGAGGCGATTTCTACCCGCCATGTATCCGACGAAACGCCGCCGCCCAGCTTCTCGAATCGAAGCGGACCGTCACCTGTCGCCAGTCCCAGTCGGGCCAGCGCCGCCTCCAGGAACGCGCTATCGTCCATTTCGCCAGCGGCTGTCAGCCCCGCCCCAGCTTGCGCTTCAGGTGGTCGTGCACGCGTGGCGGAAGGAACTGCTCGACATCGCCGCCCAGCAGCGCAATCTCCTTCACGAAGCGCGACGATATGAATTGGTTGCGGTCGAGCGCCATCAGGAACACCGTTTCCACGTCGCTGTTCAGTCTGCGGTTCATCGCCGCCATCTGGAATTCGTACTCGAAGTCGGAGACGGCTCTGAGGCCGCGCACGATCACGCCGGCCCCGACGTCGCCGACGAAATGCATCAAGAGGTTATCGAACGCCCGGACCTCGATGGTGGCGCGCGCTGCCTCGGGCAGTGCCTCGATTCCGGCATTCACGAGTTCCACGCGCTCATCGACGTCGAACATCGGCTCCTTTCCGGCATTGGTGGCGACCGCGACGATCAGCCGGTCGACCAGATGCAGCGCCGAGCGGGCGATGATGTCGAGATGACCGACTGTAATCGGATCGAACGTTCCGGGATAGACCCCGACTCTCGCATGACTCGCCATGATAACCCTATCCAGTCGTGATGCCCGCTTATTCGCCTTCGGCCGCGGCTGGTTCGTTGTCGTCGTCCTCGTCATCGGGCAGATGCGCGACCGAGACCACGCGCTCGTCCTCCTCGACCCGGAACAGCGTTACGCCTTGCGTCTTCCGGCCGGCGATCCGGATGTCGTCCACCGGGCATCGAATCAGTTGCCCCTTGTCGGTTACCAGCATGATCTGGTCGGCCGGCTCGACCGGGAAGGCCGCGACGACAAGCCCGTTTCGCTCCGCCACCTCGATATTGGCGATGCCTTTGCCGCCACGCCCGGTTATCCGGTACTCATAGGCCGAGCTGCGCTTGCCGTACCCCTTTTCGGTCACGGTCAGGATGAACTGCTCGTTCTCGGCAAGCTCGGCAAATTTCGCAGGCGGCAATTCGGCCGGTGCGGGCTCTGCCTCGCCCTCCTCATCGCCGGCGCGTCGCAGGGCGGCCGCGGCACGCAGGTAATCGTCGCGCACTTCCATGTCGATCTCGGCGTGGCGCAGCACGGTCATCGAAATGACCTCGTCATCGCTGTCGAGCTTAATTCCGCGCACACCGGTGGACGTGCGGCCGCTGAATACGCGCACACCCGTCACGGGAAAGCGGATGCACATGCCGCCGCGGCTGGACAGCAGCACGTCGTCGTCTTCGGTACAAGTGTTGACACCGACGAGCCGGTCGGCGTCGCCCAGTTTCATCGCAATCTTGCCGTTGGCCTTGATGTTGACGAAGTCGGACAGGCGATTGCGACGGACATTGCCGCCGGTCGTGGCGAACATGACGTTGAGCTCGCCCCAGCTCTCCTCGTCCTCCGGCAGCGGCATGACCGTGGTGATCGTCTCCCCGGATTCCAGCGGCAGCAGGTTGACCATGGCCTTGCCGCGCGCCTGCGGGCTGCCCTCCGGCAGGCGATAGACCTTCATTTGGTAGACCATGCCGCGCGACGAGAAGAACAGGACCGGCGCATGCGTTGAGGCCACGAAGACCTGGCTGACGAAGTCCTCCTCGCGGGTGCTCATGCCGGCGCGGCCCTTGCCGCCGCGGCGCTGCGCCCGGTAGGTCGAGAGCGGTACGCGCTTGATGTAGCCGCCATGGGTGACGGTGATCACCATGTCCTCGCGCTGGATCAGGTCCTCGATGTCGTGCTCGAACTCGGCCTCTTCGATGGTCGTGCGCCGATCGTCGCCAAACCGCTCACGCACGTCGCGCAATTCCCCGCACATCACGTCGAGCAGACGTGTCCGTGACTGCAGGATTTCGATGAAATCCTTGATTTTCGAAGCCAAATCCTCGGTTTCCCCTGTCAGGCGGTCGCGCTCCAGCCCGGTCAGTCGCTGCAGCCTGAGGTCCAGGATTGCCCGCGCCTGCACTTCAGACAGGCGGTACATGCCGTCGATCACCTCATGTCCGGGGTCATCGATCAACTGGATGAAGGGCTCGACGTCACCGGCTGGCCAGTCGCGGCCCGTGAGGGCCTCGCGCGCCGCGGCCGGGTCCGGCGCGCTCCGTATCAATTCGATGATCGGGTCGATATTGTTGATCGCAACCAGGAGGCCGGCCAGAACGTGGGCGCGCTCCCGCGCACGCCGCAGTTCGAAAGCCGTGCGGCGGGTGATCACCTGCTCCCGGAATCCGATGAAGGCGGCGATCACGTCTTTGAGGGACATCTGCTGCGGCTGGCCGAGATTCAGCGCCAGGGCATTGACCCCGAAGCTGGTCTGCAGCGGTGTGTGGCGAAACAGCTGCGCCAGTACGACTTCCACCATGGCGTCGCGACGCAGTTCGATGACCACCCGGACCCCGTCCCTGTCCGATTCGTCCCGCAGATCCGAGATTCCCTCTACCAGCTTCTCGCGCGTCACCTCGGCGATCCGCTGGAGAAGCCGGGCCTTGTTGACCTGATAGGGGATCTCGGTCGCGACGATGGACTGGCGGTCCTTGCCGATGTCCTCGATGTGGGTGCGTGCACGCATCACGATCGATCCGCGCCCGGTATGGTAGGCGGCGCGGACTCCGGACCGGCCCAGAATGATGGCACCGGTCGGAAAATCCGGTGCCGTGACGTGTTCCATGAGCCCGTCGATGCTGATGGCCGGGTCCTCGATATATGCAAGGCACGCGTCGATGACTTCGCGAAGGTTGTGCGGCGGGATGTTGGTCGCCATACCGACGGCGATACCGCCTGCACCGTTGACCAGCAGGTTCGGGAAGGTCGCCGGGACGACCGTCGGCTCGCGCTCTGTGTTGTCGTAGTTCGGCTGGAAATCGACGGTTTCCTTGTCGATATCCGCCAGCATCGATTCCGCAGCCTTGGTCAGCCGGGCCTCGGTATAGCGGTACGCGGCCGGCGGATCGCCGTCCATCGAGCCGAAATTGCCCTGACCGTCGACCAGTTCGAGGCGCATCGAGAAGTCCTGCGCCATGCGCACCATTGCATCATAGATCGATTGGTCGCCATGCGGGTGATAGGAGCCGATCACGTCACCGACGATGCGCGCCGATTTTTTGTAAGGTTTGTCAGAGGTATAGCCGCCCTCCTTCATGGCGAAGAGGATGCGGCGGTGTACCGGCTTCAGGCCGTCGCGCACGTCGGGCAACGCACGGCTGACGATCACGCTCATCGCATAGTCGAGGTACGAGCGCTTCATCTCCTCTTCGATCGTTACCTGGGGTACGCTCGAGAGGTCCTTTGGCGTGGTGTCGTTGGTGCTCAATGTCGGCGGAGTCGTTTCATCAGGGGGCGCCGAAATCTAGCCCGTTTCGCACCTTTGAACAACAAAATAAGCCATTTCTTAACGAGTCTTGCTGCGGTCGGTCCCGTGCATCGACCGCCGGGAAATCCCGCCGGAACGGGACATCCCCGGCGACGGTTTCATCGAGCTTGCGCGCCGCCCGGTGTCCGGCGTACACGGCCGCTGCGATGGTCGTCGGCGCGAGACTGTCGCCAATCGCGGAAACCGACGTGATTCCGGGCCGCCTCCGCCTTGGTGCCGCGCATCGTTTGTCACGGGTCACTTGGGCCCGTCGCGATATTCGAAGGCAGTCACGCGTCCGCGTGCATTGTTGGCAAGTGGGCAACACCAAATCGCTCGAAAATAACGCAAAAAGCGGTTGCAACGGTTGATTCGCACAGGCACCCTGTACTGGGGCAGGGCGTGCTGGCGCGCATCCGCTGTCCGGATCTTCAGCTCCAACACGGCGCACCATTCCCGAGCACTTTAATGGCGGTGCGGCCACCTCCGAACGGCAGCAGATTCATGCGGTTTTCCTCGCTGACAGAGCGGATTTCGGGCGAAGGCGCGCGGGCCTGGGAGATCCACAACCGGGCGGTCAAACGCAAGCGTGCCGGCGACGAAATCATCCTGCTGAGCATCGGCGACCCCGATTTCGACACGCCGCCGGCGATTGTCGATGCCTGTATCGCCAGTCTGCGCGCCGGCAACACCCATTACACCGCCATTTCCGGCGAACCGGCGCTGCGCGGGGCGATCGCCCGGTACCACACCGCGATCACCGGTGCCGCCTGTAGCCCGGAACAGGTGGTGGTCTTCCACGGTGCCCAGAATGCGCTCTATTCGGCGGTCATCTGCCTGCTGGACCAGGGCGACGAGATCATCGTGCCGGAGCCGATGTACGTCACCTATGAGGCGGTCGTCGGCGCCTCCGGTGCACGGATGGTGACGGTCCCCTGCCCGTGTGAGGCGGGGTTCCATCCCGATTTCGACGCGATGGCCGCCGCGGTCACCGCACGGACCCGGGCCATCCTCCTCAACACGCCCAACAATCCGACTGGAACCGTGCTGACCGCGGGCGAATTGGCGGCGGTGGCCGATCTGTGCCGCCGGCACGATCTGTGGCTGATCACGGACGAGGTGTACGCCACGCTCACCTTCGAGCGCGACCATCTCAGCCCGTGTGCGCTCCCCGGCATGGCGGAGCGGACGGTGACCGTGAACAGCCTGTCGAAATCGCACGCCATGACCGGCTGGCGGCTCGGCTGGACGGTCGGGCCGGCCGAGTTGACGCCGCATCTTGCGAATCTGGCGCTGTGCATGCACTACGGGTGTCCGGGATTCATCCAGGACGCGGCGGCCGCCGGTCTCGATCGCCAACCGCCTGAAATCGCCGCGATGAAAGCGGAACTCAGGGCGCGCCGCGACCTCGTCTGCGGCCGCCTCGACGGTGCCAGCGGTCTATCATGCCTGAAACCGGAGGCGGGCATGTTCGTCATGCTCGACGTTCGGGACACCGGTGTCGGCGCCTTCGAGTTCGCCTCGGGTCTCCTCGAATCGCATGCGGTATCCGTGTTGCCGGCCGATGCCTTCGGCCAGAGCGCGCACGGGCATCTGCGCCTTGGCCTGTGCTCGAACCAGGACGAATTGACGACGGCCTGCGACCGGA
>JBFIFO010000002.1:0-58832 GCA_041602815.1 Alphaproteobacteria bacterium
CCGTTGCCAGACGTCCCGTCCCGTGCCACCTTTCCCCCATGAAGCGGCCCAACACCTATGCCGCCGGCGGCATCGACCGGGCGGCCCATCTGCGCTCCGACGCCGCCTGGGTCAAGGCGCGGCTCGCCGACCCGGCGACGCGGCTCGTGCCGGTCTGGCGCGCGCGCAACCTCGTCGACCTGAACGGCGCGCCGACGCCGCTTCTGCTGCCGCCGGAGCCCGGGCTGATCGCCGAGGCGCAGGCGACGGCGCTGCTCGGCCTCGTCGACGGGACCGCCCATTTCGCGATCGACCTGTCGCACCGCGACGAGGACGCGGCCGCGGCGCTCGGCCGCTTCGAGGATCTGCGCAGCGTCGGCCCGCTACTCGCCCACGGCGACGGCGCGCTGCTCGCCTACGCGCGCGGCATGATGCACTGGCACCGGGCGCACCGGTTCTGCGGCCGCTGCGGGCATGAAACGGTGGCACAGGAGGCCGGCCACGTGCGCCACTGCGGCAACGCGGACTGCGCCGCCCCCGCCTTCCCGCGCACCGACCCCGCCGTCATCATGCTGATCCACCATGGCGACCGCGTGCTGCTCGGCCGCCAGAAGGTCTGGCCCCAGGGCATGCACTCGGTGCTCGCCGGCTTCGTCGAGCCGGGCGAGAGCCTGGAGGACGCGGTGGCGCGCGAGGTGTTCGAGGAGGTCGGGATCGCGATCGACGAGATCCGGTACCACTCCTCGCAGCCCTGGCCGTTCCCGGCCTCGATCATGCTCGGCTTCTACGGACGGGCGCGGACGGCGGCGCTGACGATCAACACAGACGAGCTGGAATCGGCCCGCTGGTACCACCGCGACGAGCTCCTGGCCTCGCCCGAGGACCGGGTGTTCCGCCTGCCGCGGCGCGACTCGATCTCGTACCGGCTGATCCGCGACTGGCTCGACGCGGCGGGGTGAGGGCGGTTCGCAGCGGCTCGCCGCGCTACTTGTAGCGCGCCGGGTCGGCCGGGTAGACGCCGAGGATCTTGACCCGGCGCGAGAAGAAGCTGAGCTCCTCGAGCGCGAGGCGCACCGGCGTGTGGTCCGGATGGCCCTCGACGTCGGCGTAGAACTGCGTCGCGTTGAAGTCGCCGCCGAGCATGTAGGATTCCAGCTTGGTCATGTTGACGCCGTTTGTCGCGAAGCCGCCCATAGCCTTGTACAGCGCCGCCGGCACGTTGCGCACCTGGAACACGAAGGAGGTGATGACCGGCCCGTCATTGGCCGGCGGGTCGATCGGCTCGCGCTGCATGACGACGAAGCGGGTGGTGTTGTGCTCCGCGTCCTCGATGTCGTCGGCGAGGACCTCCAGCCCGTAGATCTCGCCGGCGAGGCGCGAGGCGATCGCCGCCTGGGTCGCGTCGCCCTGCTCGGCGACGAATTGCGCGGCGCCGGCGGTGTCGGCATAGACCTCCGGCGCGAGGCCGTGCTGGCGCAGGAAATTGCGGCACTGCGATAGCGCCTGCTCATGGCTCAGTACCCGCTTCAGCGCGTCGACCCGGGCGCCCTGCAGCGCCAGCAGCTTGTGGTTCACGCGCTGGAAGTGCTCGCCGACGATGTGCAGGCCCGATTCCGGCAACAGGTGATGGATATCGGCGACCCGCCCCGCCACCGAGTTCTCGATCGGGATCATCGCCTGCCCCGCCGTGCCGTCCCGCACCGCCGCGAAAACGTCCTCGAACGACGCGCAGGGCATCGTCTTGAGCTCGGGAAACACGGCCCGGCAGGCCATGTCGGAATAGGCGCCGGGGTGGCCCTGGAACGCGATGGTCCTGTCCTGCTCGGCGGATTTGCCGCTGGTCCGTGGTTTCGTGGTCATGCCGGAATCTTCCGTCAGCGCGGCGCCAGCAGTTCGCGGGCGCGGTCGAGATCGGCCGGAGTATCGACACCGAGCGGGATGGTGTCAACGAGCGCAACGTCGATGCGCATGCCCGCCTCCAACGCCCGCAGCTGTTCCAGGCGTTCGCGTTTCTCGAGGATGCCGGGCGGCAGCGCAACGAAGCGCGCCAGAGCTGCGCGCCGGAAGGCATACAGGCCGATATGGTGGTACAGCGGCCCGTCGCCCCACGGTGCCGTCGCCCGCGTGAAATAGAGCGCGCGGCCGACCGTCTGGCCGGGGGCGAGGCCGGCGACGGCCTTGACGACGTTCGGGTTGTCGCGCTCCTCGGCACGGGTGATCTCGGCGACCAGCGTTCCGATGTCGACCGCTTCGTCAGCGAGCGGCGCGAGGGCCGCCCGCACCGCATCGGGTGCGATCGTCGGGAGATCGCCCTGCAGGTTGACGACGGCATCGTGCATGCCCCCCGGGTCAAACGCCTCGATCGCGCGATACACCCGGTCCGAGCCGGATGGCAGGGCCGGGTCGGTCAGCACGGCGGTGCCGCCGGCGCCCCGCACCGCGTCGGCCACGATCTCCTCGGCGGCGGCCACCAGGACCGGGCCGATCGCCGCCTCCACCGCGCGCCGCCAGACGTGCACGATCATCGGCTCGCCGTGGATGTCGGCCAAGGGCTTGTCGCGCAGTCGCGTGGCGGCGAGCCGCGCGGGGATAACGACGACGGGATTCGAGGGACGGCTCATGATTCGACGGCGGCTCGGCAGGTTGGTGTGGACGGCGGTTGATTTCCGGCGGCCCAGAGAATATACCGCCAGCGCCACCGCGAGAAGGCCGAACGGGGAACATGGGCATGACCAAGGATCCACTCTTTCTAACGAAGCTGGCGGGGGCGGTTCTGGTCGCCGCCTGGATCATCGTTGGCGCGACGCTGGCATCGTGGTTGCTGTACCAGCCGCAACAGCTTGAGGAGCCGGCGTACCCGCTGCTCGATACCGAGGTCGTCGACCAGCGTCCCGTTGCCCTGGAAATGCCGCCGGCCGGGAGCGAAGCTCCGGCCGAGGCGGGCGGCGACGATCTCGCCGCGCTGCTGGCCGCGGCGGATCCGGCGGCCGGCCAGAAGCAGGCGCGCAAATGCGTGGCCTGCCACGGCTTCGATGCCGACGGCGGGCACAAGATCGGACCCAATCTGTGGGATGTCGTCGGCCGTGCGATCGGCGCCGCCGACGG
This sequence comes from Alphaproteobacteria bacterium, assembly GCA_041602815.1. Lineage (GTDB taxonomy): Bacteria > Pseudomonadota > Alphaproteobacteria > UBA8366 > JADFVY01. The sequence continues at coordinate 3,085 of JBFIFO010000002.1, forward strand.
GTACCGGTACTCGGCAGCGCTGGCCGAGCACGGCGGCGTGTGGGGCTATGAGGAGCTCGATGCCTTTCTCATCTCGCCCAAGAGTTTTGTCGAGGGCACCAAGATGGCCTTCGCCGGCATCAAGGACGCGGCCGACCGGGCTAACCTGATCGCCTACCTTCGCGGTCTCAGCGACAGCCCCAAGCCGCTGCCCTGACCGGACGGGGCAGACGAGCCGCGAACCGCGATGGCCGATACCTGCCCGCCCGAATGCGTAGCGCTGGCCGGGCAACTGGCCGACGCAGCCGGCGACGTGCTGCGGCACTACTTCCGCAAGCCGCTCGACATCGCCGACAAGGCGGACGAGAGCCCGGTGACCGCCGCCGACCGTGAAGCCGAGGCGCGCATGCGGGAGATCATCGCGACGGCGTTCCCGGCACACGGCGTCGTCGGCTAGGAGCACGGCCCGGACCGCACCGACGCCGAGTTCGTCTGGATTCTGGACCCGGTCGACGGCACCAAGGCGTTCATCAGCGGCGTGCCCGTATTCGGCACGCTGATCGCGTTGCTACACGAGGGGCGGCCGGTGCTGGGCGTGATCGATCAGCCGGTGTCCGGCGAGCGCTGGCTCGGCGCGGCGGGACAGCCGACCACGCTGAACGGCGCTGCGGTGAGCGTTGCCCCCCGCGGCAAGCTACCGGATGCGGTCCTGTGGTCGACCTCGCCCCACATGTTCGACGGCGATCCCGCAGAGGCCGCGGCCTATGCCCGGCTTCGCGCGGCGGTGAAGTTCGTGCATTACGGTGGCGAGTGCTATCAGTATGGCCTGCTCGCCTGCGGATTCATCGACCTCGTCGTCGAGGCCGACATGCGCCCGTATGACTACTGTGCGCTTGTCCCGGTGGTCGAGGGTGCGGGCGGTCGCATAACCGATTGGCAGGGCGGTGTGCTGGGCATGGATTCGGATGGCCGCGTGCTGGCCGCGGCCAGCGCGCAGCTGCACGAAGCAGCGCAGCGCATTCTGGGGTTTTGAGAATAGGCGGGAGCGATTGCCCGAAGCCCGGGCATGGTGGCATGATGTCAACCGCCGCATCGCGGCACGGGCCAGGAGTTTGCTGAATGGCGGCTGACCAGAGCAAGGCGTCGCAGAAACAGGACGGCGGACGCGTATTCCTTGTCGTTGTGGATCAGAGCGAGGAAATGCGGGTCGCCCTGCATTTCGCGGCGCGCCGGGCGATGCGCACCGGCGGCAGGGTCGCCCTGCTGTTCGTCCAGGAGCCGGCTGAATTTCAGCACTGGATGGCGGTCGGCGACCTCATGCGGGAGGAAGCGCGCGAGGAGGCCGAGGCCCTCATGCAGCGGCTTTCGGCAGAAGTCAGGGAATGGTCGGGGACCTATCCCGTCGTCCACATGCGCGAAGGGGACGTGCGCGAGGAATTGCTGAAGCTGCTCGAGGAAGAGCCGTCGATCTCGATCCTGGTGCTGGCCGCAAGCACCGAATCCGGCGCTCCGGGGCCGCTGATCAGCTACATCGTCGGCAAGGGCTCTGGATCGCTGCGGGTCCCGGTGACGATCGTGCCCGGCTCGCTAACCGACGAGGAGATCATCGCCATCACCTGAGCAGGGAGGCGCAAATCCCGCGATGAGGTAAGGGTTGATTTTCGCGGCCCGGCGGACAATCTTCTCCTCCACGTAACACGCCGAACCGGCAGGAGACACTTGCATGTTCATCCAGACCGAACAGACGCCGAACCCGGCCACTCTCAAGTTCATCCCCGGCAAGACCGTCCTCGCCGAGGGCACCGCGGATTTCCGTAGCCCCGACCAGGCCGCGGGAAAGTCGCCCCTGGCCGAACGCCTGTTCGGCATCGACGACGTCGAGGGCGTCTTCCTGGGCCCGGACTTCATCGCCGTGACCAAGGGCGATTCGGCGGAGTGGTATCTGCTGAAGCCGGCGATCCTCGGCGTGATCATGGAACATTTCACGGCCGGCCAGCCGGTCCTGACCGACGGCGCCGCCATCGAGGTGGACGAGAAGGTCGACGACGAGAACGCCGAGATCGTCTCGCAGATCAAGGAACTCCTTGACACGCGGGTGCGTCCCGCGGTTGCCCAGGATGGCGGCGATATCGTCTTTCATGCCTTCCAGCAGGGCGTCGTCTACTTGCATATGCGCGGGGCCTGCTCCGGATGTCCCAGCTCCACCGCGACCCTGAAGATGGGTATCGAAAATATGCTCCGGCACTACATCCCTGAGGTCACGGAAGTCCGCGCCGTCTAGTACGGGCGGCGCTGGTGCTGCGGCCGACGCTGCGGGCGTGACGGTCATCGACAAGGACGAAACGGCGGGCGTGTGCGATGGCGCGCCGCTGCACTGCCGTATCCGCGCCTGGCTGGGCCTGGGCGCCGGCGTCGTCGGCGTGCTGCTGCTGGTCGTGATCGAGCTGACCGCCGAGCTTGCCGGGCGGCCGCCCGGCATTCGCTACACCCCGCCTATGCGCCCAGGCGACGGCGCCGTCGCCGTCAATCCGCCGGTCACATTCATCGTCCACCCGACGGTTGCCGGCCTGCAGGAAGCATTCGACAGGGCGGAATACGACCTCGAAGAGACCCGTAGCGGGGAGGCGCCGGTACCGCGCCTCCGCCTGGTCATGTTGCCGCGAGACCTGCCTGAAGTGCCGGATATCGACCGACGCAAGACCGTCTTCCTGTCGCTATTGCTGCCGCTGGTGCTCGAGGCCAATGCCCATGTCGCGATCGAGCGCCGGCGATTGCGCGCGGCGATCGAAAAGCGGGCGGCGGGGCAGAAGCTTCCCCAGGACCTCAGGGAATGGCTCGCCAAGCTGGCCAAACGGTACAAGGGGTCGCCGAACCGGCCGGAGGATTTGCTGCTGCGCGTCGACACGGTGCCGCCGTCGCTGGTCCTCGCCCAGGCGGCAGCCGAGAGCGGCTGGGGCACGTCGCGCTTCGCCATCCAGGGCAACGCCATCTTCGGCCAGTGGACGACGGCTGGGGGCCGCGGGCTGGTGCCGCTGCAGCGGCCCGAAGGCAAGACCTACAAGGTTCGGTCCTTCGATCGTCTGATCGATTCGGTCAACGCTTATCTCCTGAATCTGAACACGCACCGGTCGTACCGCAATTTTCGCAGGACACGGGCGGAGATGCGCCGGGCCGGCAATCCGCTGGACGGCGCGAAGCTGGCCGAAGAGCTTCGCCACTATTCCGAGACGGGGGACGACTACGTCGAACTGTTGCAGGGGATCATCCGCAAGAACCGGCTTTCGCCGCTGGACCGGGCGAACCTCGGCGACACGCTGATCGAGCTTGCGCGAGGCGTCTGAAGGTACCTATCCGCCGGCCGAATAATACTGCATTCCGAACCAGCGGAACCGCTTGCCCCCGGTGGGCATCGTGCAGTTGATCCGCCAGGCCCCGGCGGGCGGCGGCTGTTGCAGCTTCGCTTCGAAGCGGCGTTCCGCAGTCTTTGTCACTTCAAGCTGTCCGAATGTGGAATGGAAGCACGTGATACCCCGAATGCGCCCGAGCGCAGGGTCCACGGTAAAGCCGAACCTGCCTGTCTCGGTTGCGGTGACCAGCGGATCGGGGGGCACGACGTCGACCACCGGCAAGGCCAGGGTGTTGATCCGCAAATTGAACGATTTCTCGTCGGCGTAGTTCTCGACGATCGGAAAGCGTGGCAGATGCATGACATCGTTGCGCGGATTGATTGGCCCGGAGTGATACCCGAAGGCGGCGTGAATACCGGCATCGGCCAGTGCTCGTCCAACGGCCAGGCTCATTTCGCCGTTCGGATAGGAAAACAGCCGCGGGCGTTCGCCGATCTCCGCCTCGAAGCTGGCAAAAGCCCGTTGCAGGTCGGCCCGGAACGCGTCGGCATCATCCCGCGATGCGCGCACGTAGCCAGCGGTATGGATGCCGAGCGACACGCCGGCCCGGTGAAGCTCGCGGATCTGGTCCCAGGTCATGTAGGCGGGCAACCCCTGGTCCACCGGATCCGTGGTGACGAACAGCGTAAACGGCAACCCCGCCGCCTTCAGCCGCGGCCACGCCTCTTCGTAGACCGACCGGAAGGCGCCATCGACGGTGATGCCGATCGTGCGGTTCGGCAGCTTTGCCCCGGTCTGGATGGCCGAGAGGATATCCGGCAGCGGCATGACGGTGTAGCGGCCGTTGGTCAGTTCCTTTATGTGGGCCTCGAATTGCCGGATCCGAACGCGGTTGTCCGGGTTGGTACCCTGGCCGAAGCGCTGGTAGGCGAGCAGCACCGCCGATTCGCCGGCGCCGGACTGGGCCTGCGCGGAACCGGACGGTATCCCCCCAGCAAGCGTCATGGCGATCGTCAGAGCCGTAGCGGCCGCGGCCACGCGATATCGGCGAAAAACAGGCATCGGAAATGTCCCGGGCTGGTTATGTCGCGGCCATCATACGAGCCGGAAGGTTGACAGTTGGTTTCCGGACGCCATCCGTGTCGCCTTCAGTCCGTCGGGACGTAGAACTGCGTTCCATACCAGTACCAGCGCCCGTCCGCCGCTCGTTTCGTGCAGTTCAGACGCGTGCGCCCGCGCTCCAGCGGCGACGGGAACCGGATCTCGACACGATGTGCTCCGAGCAATTCGACGTCGATGGCCCCGAACTGCGAATGGTAGCAGGCAAGCCCCTGAAGGGAGCCGACCGAGTCGCCGACCGTGAACCCGACGAGTGGCGGATTGCGCCCGCGTAGGTCCGGGTCGGCGGGGGTCACGTCGGTGACCGGCAGCGCGCGGGTGTCGATCCGCAGCTGGAAATCCGCAAAGTCGCTGTAGGTTTCGTTCAGCGCAAAGCGCGGCAAATAGAACGGCTGGCTGCTTGCGTGCGCGGCGCCGGAATGCTGGCCAAAGGCGGTGGTGAAACCGAATTCCCGGATCACGTCCCACACGGCGAGGCTGGCTTCGCCATAGGGATAGGCAAAGAGCGACGGAACCAGACCGAGCTCTTCCTTCAGTCGCCGCAGCGAGCGCGTCATTTCGGCGCGGTTGGTCTCTGCACTCGCCTCGGTCATGTGGAGGTGGCTTGCGGTGTGGGCGCCAACGTCGTTGCCGGCATCGCGCATCTCGCGGATCTGGTCCCACGTCAGAAAGCCGGAAAGCCCCTCATCGACGGCATCCGTCGCAACGAACAGGGTGAACGGCAGCCCTGCCGCTTTCAGGCGGGGATACGCCTCGGTGTAGACGGACCGGTAGGCGTCGTCGATGGTGATGCCGACGGTCCGGTCTGGCAGCGGCCGACCCGACCGCAGCGCGGCGACGATCTCGGCGACCGGCAGCACGTTATACCGGCCATCCGTCAGCGTACGGATATGGTTCTCGAACTGCGCAATGCGGATGCTGGTCGATGGGAACGCATCTTCGCCGAACCTGTGGTACATCAAGATCACCGCCGAGTCGGCGGACCACGCCGGGACGGCCGCCATGTGTGCCGACAGGCCGAATGCGCCCGCCGCCAGAACCCGCCGCAAGAGAAATTTAGGTCGCACGTGTCGCTCCCTGGGAAGTTGTCCCGGAGCGTACCGCCCTCCCCGCAGTCTCGCCCGTTTTGCAGGATGTCGGGAAGACACTATGTTATGGGCCGGTTCCGGGCAACCCTGTGGAAATTAGCATGACCCTGCTTGCGGTCGAATGTGCCACCAACGCTTGCTCCGCCGCGCTGTGGCTCGACGGTGGGCCGGGCCCGCGCCGTTATCGCCCGATGCGGCGCGGCCATGCCGAGGCATTGATCCCGATGGTGCAGGCGGTGATGGAGGCGGCCGACCTCGCCTACGCTGATCTGGACGCGGTTGCCGTGACCACCGGACCCGGCGCTTTTACGGGAATCCGGATCGGCCTGGCCGCGGCGCGTGGCATTGCGCTGGCCGCGGGCCTGCCGCTGATCGGCGTGACCACGCTCGAGGCCATCGCCACCGCACAGCAGGGTGGCGACGCCGACCTCCTGGTCGCGCTCGACTCCAAGCGCGATGACATCTATGTCCAACTGTTCGGCCCGGACGGCGCGCCGCTCACCGCGCCGCGCGCCGTGCTGCCCGACGCTGCCGCCCTGCAAGTGCCGGATGGCCGGGACCTCGTGCTCGCCGGCGACGCCGCCGACCGCGTGGCTGCGGCGCTGGCCGGGCGCCATCCCCCGCCGCAGCGTCTCGGCGGACCGGACCTCCCCGACGCCGCCATTGTCGCGCGGATCGCGGCCCGGCGCTTCGCCGACTCGCCGCCACGACCCGATGCGCCGCCGCCTGCCGCGCTTTATCTGCGGCCGCCCGATGCCGTTCCGGTCGCGGCGCGGCGCGCCAAGCGCCGTCGATGACGGGCACAGAGCCACTGCCCGGAGCCGTCCGGATCGTCCCAGCCGGTGCGGCTCACGCCGGGATCATTGCACACCTATCTGAGGTCGGTGCGGCCGCCTCCTGGTCGGCGAGCGCAGTGGTGCGGATTCTCGCCCTGCCCGGATGTTGGGCCCTGCTCGCCATTGCGCCCGACGGCGAGCCAACCGGTTTCGTGATGGTGCGGATCGCCGCGGATGAGGCAGAAATCCTCAATCTCGTCGTTGCCGAAGGTGCCCGGCGCAAGGGCATCGGCCGCGCGCTGCTTGACGCCGTAACCGCGAGGGCGGGCCGGTGCGGCGTGTCGGCGATGTATCTGGAGGTCGCGACCGCCAACGCGGCGGGCCGCGCGCTGTACGAATCCGTCGGGTTTCAACAGGTTGGAAACCGGCGGGATTACTACCGGAATGGCGACGGTAACTATACCGATGCCTTAATCATGAAGCGTGCGATTGTAAAATCCGGTACCGATTAACGCCGGAAATTAGCCTTTTTGACCGGATCACTGCTGAATCGCAATATTTTGAAAGAATCTTCTGGACAGTTGTCTTCGCTGTTATTAAATCAATTTGTAATGTATGGGGTCCCAGTGAGCGATTGACATGTAATCGTTCGGGAATGAAGCCAATTTGAACTTTTAAGCCGTGAAGGATTTATAGAGGCGATGGCTGAACGAACAGACAACGCGCCGAGCTCGGAAGAACTTCTGTCGCTTACGTCGGAAATCGTAGCGGCGCATGTTTCAAACAATACTGTCGCTGTTAGCGACCTGCCCGGCCTGATCGAGCAGGTTTACAAGACGCTCTCCTCGGTGGGCGGCGGCAGCGAACCGGCGGCGGACCGGCCAACGCCGGCGGTTCCGGTCAAGAAGTCGGTGACGCCCGATTTCATCGTCTGTCTGGAGGATGGCAAGAAGCTGAAGATGCTCAAGCGGCATTTGAAGACCGCATACGACATGACGCCCGACGAATACCGGGAGCGTTGGGGATTGCCCTCGGATTATCCCATGGTGGCCCCCAACTATGCCAAGCAGCGTAGCAAGCTGGCCAAGGCGATCGGCCTCGGCACGCAGCAGCGCAAGCGCGGCAAGAAGAAGTGATGCAGGTGACGCCAGGCGCTTGCACACGCGCCACCTGACGGTATTGTGGCGGGCCTGGCACACGGAACTGTGCGGAGTGAGAGTTGAGCGCGCTGTCGCGCATCGAGCGCCTTTGCCGGAAGAAGGGCCTGAAAATGACCGGCCAGCGCCGCGTCATCGCTCGCGTGCTGTCGGAATCGGATGACCATCCCGACGTCGAGGCCGTTCATCGGCGCGCGACGCGCGTCGATCCCAAGATCAGCATTGCGACCGTGTATCGGACCGTGCGGCTGTTCGAGGAGGCGAGCATTCTTGAGCGCCACGATTTTGGCGACGGACGCGCCCGGTATGAGGAGGCGGCCGAAGATCATCACGACCACCTGATCGATATCGAGTCGGGCGAAGTGATCGAATTCCACAACGAGGAGATCGAAAAACTCCAGGAGGAGGTGGCGCGCAAGCTCGGCTTCCGCCTGGTAGATCACCGCCTGGAGCTGTTTGGCATGCGCCTCGAAAAGGGTGAAATCGGCACGGATCAGGAGGATTGACCGGCGCCGCACCCGCGCGACACCGCTTGATTGGCGATGGCGCGCGGTGTTAGCCTTCCTTAACCAGATGTTCACGCTGCCGTATTGTAATATGCGGTTGCAATTATCATTTTTGGCCTTATTGAAATGGCCGGGCGACGTCCCGGCGCGTCAGCGAGACGAAGGACCGATACGATTTGACTGAACGGGTTCGACCCTGGGGATGACAGCGCGTTCCGCCGGATTCGTGCCGAGGATAGGTTAGGCCTTGGCGAAACGGCTCTTCATCAAGACATACGGCTGCCAAATGAACGTGTATGACTCCGCTCGTATGGCGGATGTCCTGCAGCCGCTCGGCTATGTTCCGACGGAGTCGCCGCAGGACGCCGACATGGTGATCCTGAACACCTGCCACATTCGTGAGAAGGCGGCAGAGAAAGTATATTCAGAGCTGGGTCGGCTGCGGCCCCTTAAACAGGACAGACAGAGGCGCGGCGACGACCGCATGATGATCGCGGTGGCGGGATGCGTTGCCCAAGCCGAGGGCGAGGAAATCCTGGCGCGGGCGCCGCATGTCGACATGGTCTTCGGCCCGCAGACCTATCACCGCCTGCCGGAGATGGTGGCGCGCGCCACCCGTGCCAGCGGAGCCGTCCTCGACGTCGAGTTTCCGCTCGAGGCAAAGTTCGACCACCTGCCGGACACGGCGACGCCGAAAGGACCATCCGCATTCCTCTCTATTCAGGAGGGGTGCGACAGGTTCTGCACGTTCTGCGTCGTGCCCTATACGCGAGGTGCCGAATACTCGCGCGACGCCGCGGCGATTGCCGCGGAGGCGCGGCGGCTCGTCGCTGCGGGGGCGCGCGAGATCACGCTGCTCGGCCAGAACGTGAACGCCTGGCACGGCCGCGGTATCGACGGAAGCGACTGGCGGCTCGGCCGGCTGATCGGATACCTCGCGGAGATCGAGGGCCTGCGACGCATCCGCTATACGACGAGTCATCCGCGCGACATCGACGCGGACCTGATCGCGGCGCATGGCGCGGTCGACAGGTTGATGCCGTATCTCCACCTGCCGGTGCAGTCCGGTAGCGATCGGATTCTCGCGGCGATGAACCGGCAGCACAGTGTCGCCGACTACTGCCGTACCGTCGATCGGCTGCGCGCGGTCAGGCCGGACATTGCCCTGAGCTCCGACTTCATCGTCGGCTTTCCCGGCGAGACCGACGCCGACTTCGCGGCGACCCTGCGTCTGGTATCGGAGGTCGGCTTTGCCGGGGCCTATTCCTTCAAGTTCAGCGCCCGCCCCGGGACGCCGGCCGCGCTTATGGACGATATCGTGCCCGAACCGGTCAAGGACGAGCGCCTGCAGACACTCCAGCAGCTGTTGTCCGCGCAGGAAGCTGCATTCCACCGGTCCAAGGAGGGGCAAACGCTGCCGGTGCTGTTCGAGAAGCCTGGCCGCAAACCCGGGCAGATCGTCGGCCGGTCGCCTTGGATGCAGGCGGTTGTTGTCTCGGCGTCCGATCGGCTGGTCGGCGAAATTGTCGAGTGTCGGATTGTCCGGATTGGCACGCACAGCCTGCACGGCGAAGTGGCGGCGGCCGACCACGAGTCTCCATTGCGAGAGGTATGCGCGTGAAATCGGCTCCGCGACCCGCTGAATCCGTAACGATGCAGATAGAATTTGAGGACAACCGTCTGTTGCCGTCAGTGTTCGGCGAGCATGACAGACATCTCGCGCGTATCGAGCAGCGCCTCGCAGTGTCGCTGCACAACAGGGGCAACCTCGTCGCCATTTCGGGCCCGCCGGACGCCGCGGCGACGGCGCGCGACGCGCTGCAGCGCCTCTACGATGCGGTCGCCGACGGGCAGCAGGTCGGAGTCGCCGAGGTCGACGCCGCCGTACGGATGACCGAGAACGGCAATGGCAATGGTGTCGCCGCCGGCAGCGAGCCCTTCATTCAGACCAAGCGCAAGCGCATCGTAGCGCGCTCGCCCGCGCAGGCGCGCTACATCGAGACGATCGGCGCACGCGAAATGGTGTTCGCGACGGGCCCGGCCGGAACCGGCAAAACCTATCTTGCGGTATGCGCCGCCGTGGCCATGCTCACGGCCGGCAAGGTCGATCGCATCGTGCTGTCCCGGCCCGCGGTCGAGGCCGGCGAGCGCTTGGGATTCCTTCCCGGCGACATGCGCGACAAGGTCGACCCCTACATGCGTCCCCTCTATGACGCGCTGTACGATGCGCTGCCGGCGGAACAGGTCATGAAACGGCTGGAGACCGGGGAGATCGAGATAGCCCCCCTCGCCTTCATGCGAGGCCGGACGCTGTCCAACGCGTTCGTGATCCTGGATGAAGCGCAGAACACGACGCCGGTGCAGATGAAGATGGCATTGACCCGGATCGGCGAAAACAGCCGCATGGTCGTGACCGGCGATGTGACCCAGATCGACCTACCCGGCGGTCTGCGCTCTGGCCTCGTGGACGCGATCGAGACCCTGTCGGGCGTGCCCGGAATCGATTTCATCCGCTTCACCCAGGCCGACGTGGTGCGGCACGAACTGGTCACCCGGATTATTCAGGCGTACGACCGGCGGGAACGCGAGCGCAGCGCGAAACCGGAGAACGACGGTTGACGAGCGGGCTGACAATCGACATATCCACTATCTGCGAGCAATGGAAGTCGGTGCTGCCTGGGGTGGAAGCCGTGATTCGACGGGCAGCGAACTCGACCTGGAAATCCGAGACTGCAGACGTCGCCGCCGACGCTGCGGAAGTCAGCGTGGCCTTGGCCGATGACGCGATGATGTGCAAGCTCAACCGGCAATACCGTGGCAAGGACAGCCCGACGAACGTCCTCGCGTTTCCGGCGGGGGATGGCGGCGCGGCTGGCAGGCCCCGTCTTCTGGGCGATATCGTCCTCGGGCTCGAAACGGTCCGGCGCGAATCCGCGGAGCGGGCGAAACCGCTGTCCGATCACGTCAGCCACCTGGTGGTGCACGGCATGCTGCACTTGTTGGGACAAGACCACGATACCGACCAGCAGGCGGCGGTGATGGAGGCGCGCGAGACCGCCATCCTCGCCGGGCTTGGCGTGACCGATCCATACGCTGTTGTCGAGGACGCCGCCGATTGAGCGTGAACGGGAATGTCGGAAGAATCTCCAGCGAACAAAAGCACGACGGCCGACGGGGAGTCGTCAAGTGAGGAGGCCGGAAGGCCGACCGGAATCGTTGCCTGGCTCAAGGGGTTGCGCGGTAGCCGTAACGGCGATACGTCGCTGCGTGACCAGGTCGAGGCGCTGATCGACGAGCGCGAGGAACGCGCCGAACCCATCGATCCGGAAGAGCACGCGCTAATTGCCAATGTGCTGAAGCTCGGCACGGTCACGATCTACGACGTGATGGTACCACGCGCCGACATCGACGCGGTCGAGGCCAGCACGCCGCTCGACGAGGTGCTCGAGGTGATGACCCGGCAGGGGCACTCCCGTGTCCCGGTTTACCAGGGCACGCTCGACGATGCGATCGGCATGATCCACATCCGCGACGTACTCGCTGCGATCAGCAAAGCCAACGGGCGCGGCCGACGACCGGGGCTGCGGCGCCTGGTCCGCGACCTGCTGTTCGTCGCGCCCAGCATGCGTGTGCTCGACCTGCTGCTGCAAATGCGCAAGAGCCGGATCCACATGGCGCTCGTTGTCGATGAGTATGGCGGCATCGACGGGCTGGTCACCATCGAGGACCTGGTCGAGGAAATCGTCGGCGAAATCGAGGAAGAGCACGAGGCGGCGAACGGACCGCGCATGGAAGAGCGGCCGGACGGGTCGATCGTGGTTGACGCTCGTCTGCCCATCGAGGACTTCGAGGTCAAGGCCGGACCGTTGGTCACGGGGTCCGAGGAAGAAGGCGAAATCGATACGGTGGGCGGCTTCGTCTCGGTACTGGCCGGCCGCGTGCCGATGCGTGGCGAACTCGTCGTGCATGATGCGTCCGGCCTGGAATTCGAGGTGATGGATGCCGACCCGCGCCGCGTCAAGCGGCTGCGGGTCCGCAACATGCCGGCCCACCCGGCGCCCCATGGCGACTGACGCCGCGGACGCCTCGCGCTGGACTCCCGTCGATGCGGTCGCCGCCTGGTTTGCAGGCGTCCGGGGCTGGCGCCGGCATGTTGCGGCGGCATGCCTCGGCGCGGCGGCCACCCTGGCATTGCCGCCGGTCTACCTGTTCCCCTTGCTGCACGTTGCCTTCGCGGGCCTGGTCTGGATGCTCCCGGCCGGCCTTCGGCGGCGCACCGCCTTCTTTACCGGGTGGTGGTTCGGCATGGGCTATTTCGTGGCCAGCCTCTACTGGATCGGGTTTGCGCCAATCACCTTTTCCGCTGATCTGATCTGGGTCCTGCCACTCGCCGTCATCGGCCTGCCGATCATCCTGGCGATTTACCACGGGGCCGCGACGCTGCTCGCCAGCATGTGGGGGGCGGGCAACCTTCGCCGGGGCCTGATGCTGGCCCTGGCCTGGGGTGCGACGGAGTGGCTCCGCGGTGAAATGTTCACCGGATTCCCGTGGAACATGGCCGGATACGGCTGGTTGGCCTTTGATGGTATGGCGCAGGCGGCGGCGCTGTTCGGCATGTACGGTGTGACCCTCCTGGCGGTGACGGGGGCAGCGCTGACTGCCGGGATCGCGGGCGGGCCGACGTGGCGGCGCTTTCTGTCCCTGGGCTTGGCGGTCGCCATTCCCGCAGCGGCATGGGTAGGTGGGGCCGTGCGAGTCGCCGGAGCCCCCACGCCGGAAGACAATTTCGTGCCCGGCGTCGGCCTGCGATTGGTGCAGGCGAATATCCCGCAACGCGAGAAATGGGACCGTCGGCTGATTCGCCGGAATCTGGATCTGCAGATGATGTTGAGCATCGTCGATCGGCCCGACTGGATCACCCATGTCATCTGGCCCGAGACAGCGGCAACGGTTGATCTGACCAGTAGTACCGTGGCGCGGAAATCGGTCGCCAGCATCGTGCCGAAAGACGGACTCCTGCTGACCGGAACGCTGCGCCGCGAGCCGGCGCCGAGCCGAGTATGGAATTCGATGGTTGCAGTCGATGGTTCGGGAAATATCACCGGGGTTTTCGACAAGTTTCACCTTGTCCCGTTCGGCGAATACATGCCGTTGCGCGGCGTTCTGCCGTTCGACAAGGTCACGCCGGGAGCGCTGGATTTCTCGCCCGGCCCGGGGCCGCAAACTCTTGATTTGAAAGGGTTACCACCCGTCAGCCCGCTGATCTGCTATGAGGCGATCTTCCCCGGGGAAACGGTCGACCCGGGCGACCGTCCGGAATGGCTGCTGAATCTGACGAACGACGCCTGGTACGGCGACACGGCAGGGCCGCATCAGCATCTGGCAATCACCCGGGCGCGTGCCATCGAGGAAGGCATCCCGCTGGTTCGCTCAGCCAATACCGGCATCTCCGCTGTATTCGATAGTTACGGGCGGGAAATTGCCCGCGTCGGTCTCAGCGAGCAGGGCGTACTGGACGTACGGCTGCCCCAGGCGACAACAAATTCTACGCTTTACGCGAGGTTTGGGGATTACGCACATTTATTTCTAATGACAATTGTATTTCTATCATTATTACGCGCGCCAAACAATTAATGGCACTATAAAAAGCATTTTCCAAACAACCTCTGTCCTTGACTGAATACGTTTGTATGCTTTAAGAATGCCGTACATTCAAACATAACGCACATTAACTGAAAGCAGCACAACCGGACTGCAGGTCATGCCAGAACACAAACAACCAGTAAGTCGGACAGGAAAGCCCAACCCGGTCGACATACATGTCGGCAGCCGGGTGCGGCTTCGCCGTACGCTCCTCGGTCTCAGCCAAGAAAAGCTCGGTGAAGCGGTCGGCCTGACGTTCCAGCAGATTCAGAAGTATGAGAGAGGTGCGAACCGTATCGGCGCAAGCCGGTTGTACCATCTGTCGCGCGTGCTGGATGTGCCGGTTTCGTTTTTCTTCGAGGACATGCCGCCGGAAATCTCCGGCAAGGGCGGAAAGCCGGCGGCCGGGCTGGCGGAGAGGATCCAGGAGGAGTTTTCGGCGGATCCGTTGGCCAAGCGAGAGACACTCGAACTGGTGCGAGCCTACTACCGGATCAAAGAGCCAACGGTCCGCAAGCGTCTGTTCGATCTTGCCAAGAGTCTCGCGGCCGCCAGCAACGCATGAGGCGAAAGCGTCGAGGCCTGCGCCCGGCCTTGGGCCGGGGCAGGCAATGTGCTTGACGTCCCCGAAATAGCGCGTCATTAGTCGTCCCCGCCCGGTGCGGGCGCGCACGCGTAATTTGGTTGTCCGGCATGCGTCCGGAAGGGGGACCAGTGACCAGAAAGAATTATGTTTTTACCAGCGAATCCGTTTCCGAAGGTCACCCGGACAAGGTCTGCGACCGTATTTCAGACGCCATAGTCGACACCTATCTGGCCGCCGATCCCGAGGCGCGCGTCGCCGTTGAAACGCTGTCGACGACAAACCGAATCATCCTGGCCGGCGAGGTCAGGGGCCCCCGCTCCATAACCCGCGAGCACCTCGAAGACGTTGCCCGTAAGGCCGTCAAGGAGATCGGTTACGAGCAGGAAGGCTTCCACTGGCAGAAGATGGCTGTCGAATGCTACGTGCACGAGCAGTCGGGTGATATCGCCCTCGGCGTTGACGCGGCCGGCAACAAGGACGAGGGCGCGGGCGATCAAGGTTTGATGTTCGGCTATGCGTGCGAGGAGACGCCGGCGCTGATGCCCGCACCCATTTTCTACAGCCACGCGATCCTGCACAGCTTGGCGGAGGCCCGTCATTCCGGTGCCGCGCCGGGCCTGGGCCCCGATTCGAAGAGCCAGGTGACCCTGCTGTACGAGGACGGCAAGCCGGTGCGCGCCACCGCCATCGTGGTTTCGACCCAGCATGCCGAGATGCTGGAACAGGATGAGGTCCGTGAGATCGTGCGACCTCATGTGGTCAACGTTCTGCCCAAAGGGTGGATGTGTGCTGAGGAGAATTTCTACGTCAATCCGACCGGCCGTTTCGTGATCGGCGGCCCTGACGGCGATTGCGGGCTGACGGGCCGCAAGATCATCGTCGACACTTATGGCGGCGCAGCACCGCACGGCGGCGGCGCCTTCTCGGGCAAGGACCCGACCAAGGTCGATCGTTCGGCGGCCTACGCCGCGAGGTATCTCGCCAAGAACGTCGTCGCCGCCGGCCTCGCGAGCCGCTGCGCCATCCAGGTCGCCTATGCCATCGGCGTCTCGAAGCCGCTTTCGGTCTATGTCGAGACCTATGGAACCGGCAAGGTCGACGAGGACCAGCTGTCCGAGGTCTTGCAGCAACATATGGACTTGAGCCCGCGTGGTATCCGCGAGCACCTCCGCTTGAACCGGCCGATCTACGCACGCACGGCGGCGTATGGCCATTTCGGACGTGAGCCCGAGCCCGACGGCGGGTTTTCTTGGGAGCGTACGGATCTGGTCGAACCGCTGTTAGCGGCGCTGGGCTAGACACGCCATCGCGGACGAAGGACGCAAGCGGGTATTCTACGGCCGTCGCCGGGGCCGTGTCCTGCGGCCCGCGCGTCGCAAGCTGTTCGAGGACCTGCTGCCGGAGCTGCGCATCGAGCTTTCCGAGGGGCGTATCGACCCGGCGGCGATGTTCGATGGCCCGGTCGACGACGTCTGGCTGGAAATCGGCTTCGGCGGGGGCGAGCATCTCGCGGCTCAGGCGCAGGCGCATCCCACCGTCGGGGTGCTTGGCTGCGAGCCCTTCCTCAACGGGGTCGGCAGGCTGCTCAGCCTGATCGACCGCGACGGTTTCCGCAACGTCCGCATTCATCCGGACGATGCACGCGATCTCATCGACGCGTTGCCGGACGCGTCCGTCGGCCGCGTGTTCGTGCTGTTCGCCGACCCTTGGCCCAAACGCCGCCACCATCGCCGCCGCTTCATCGGTCCCGGCACCCTGCCCGCACTGGCGCGGATCATGAAGGATGGCGCCGAATTGCGTCTGGCGAGCGACCAGATGCCGCTGATCCGCTGGATGTTGTATCACCTGACCGGACACGAAGCGTTCGAATGGCTGGCCCGGGAGCCGGGACATTGGCGCGTTCGCCCGGAGGACTGGCCGCAGACCCGCTACGAGGCGAAAGCCCTGGCTCGCGGAGAGACGTGCGTTTACCTCACTTTCCGCAGGCGCGATCGCGGGCGGTGCGGATCATCCTTGTAATCGCAGTGGTTTTGCCCTAAATAACAGCGCAACAAATCCCATACGGTTGACAGGTTCGACCGATAGCAAGTGGGTGGGCCCGGGGGCCCGCCCTTTTTAGTTCCGGATGCGGAAGGCCGGACTGATGATGGAGCAGATGCAGCGGATCGAAAAATTGATCGAGCCGGCGCTTACGGCGATGGGGTTCGCCGTTGTTCGCGTCCGCCTGTCGGGCGGCACACGGCCGACGCTGCAGATCATGGCTGAGCGCAGCGACGAGACCGGGATGACCGTCGACGACTGCGCAGCGATCAGCCATACCGTTTCGGCGATCCTGGACGTGGAGGACCCGATAAGCGGCCCATACATGTTGGAGGTAAGCTCGCCCGGGATCGACAGGCCGCTCGTCCGGCGCCGCGATTTTCAGCGGTTTGCGGGATTCGAAGCGAAGATCGAGATGCACGGCGCGGTCGGCGGCCGCCGTCGGTTCCGTGGCCGCCTGGCAGGGCTGGACGGAGATGCCGTGCGCCTTGCGACCGAAGATGGCGACGTCGTCCTGCCGCTTGCTGGTATCCAGCAGGCGAAACTGGTGCTGACGGACGACTTACTGGCCGCAGCCGAAGCGGCGCGGTGAATCGAGAGTGATGACCATGACACAGATGCACGTCGAACTGCTGGCTGTTGCCGATGCCGTTGCCCGCGACAAGGGAATTGAGCGTGAGCAGGTGCTGGAAGCCATGGAACAGGCGATCCAGAAGGCCGGCCGCTCGAAATATGGCCACGAACACGATATCCGCGCTCATATCGACCGTTCGACCGGTGCGATCGATCTGGCGCGCTATACCGAAGTCGTCGAAGAAGTCGAAAACGAGATGACCCAGATGACGGTGGAGCGGGCCCGGCGCATCAAGCGCGATGCGGAGGTCGGGGAATTCCTGATCGATCCGCTGCCGCCGATCGATTTCGGCCGGATCGCCGCGCAGACAGCCAAGCAGGTCATCGTCCAGAAAGTGCGGGAAGCCGAGCGCGAGCGCCAATACGAGGAGTACAAGGACCGGGTCGGGGAGATCGTCAACGGGATCGTCAAGCGCTTCGAGTTCGGCACCGTGACGGTCGATCTCGGCCGGGCCGAGGCCGTGCTGCGCCGCGACGAGGTACTGCCGCGCGAGAGTTTCCGTCGCGGCGACCGCGTACGCGCCTATATCTACGATGTCCGTCGCGAGCAGCGCGGCCCGCAGATCTTCCTCTCGCGCAGCCATCCCGAGTTCCTTGCCAAGCTGTTCGCCCAGGAGGTGCCGGAAATCTATGACGGCATCATCGAGATCCGCTCGGTCGCGCGCGACCCGGGCAGCCGTGCCAAGATTGCGGTGATTTCGAACGACAGCAGTATCGATCCGGTGGGCGCTTGCGTTGGCATGCGCGGCAGCCGCGTTCAGGCCGTGGTCGCCGAACTGCAGGGTGAGAAGATCGATATCATTCCGTGGTCGCCCGATCCCGCGACGTTTGTCGTCAATGCGCTGGCGCCGGCGGAAGTCGCCAAGGTGGTGCTCGACGAGGACGCGCGGAAGATAGAGGTCGTCGTACCCGACGACCAGCTCAGCCTCGCCATCGGGCGGCGCGGACAGAACGTTCGCCTTGCCTCGATGCTGACCGGCTGGGATATCGATATCCTGACCGAGGAACAGGAGTCTGAGCGGCGCCAGGCCGAGTTCCACGAGCGGAGCCAGCGATTCATGGATGCGCTCGACGTCGACGACGTGATTGCCCATCTGCTGGTTACCGAAGGGTTCTCGTCGATCGAGGAAATCGCCTATGTGCCGCTTGAGGACCTGACCGACATCGAGGGCTTCGACGAGGAGGTCGCGGCCGAACTGCGCGCCCGCGCCGGCCAGTATCTCGAGGAGGAGGCCGAGCGCCTGACGCAGCGGCGTCGCGAGCTCGGCGTTGACGACGCCCTGGCCGAGATTCCGGGACTCAGCCCCGGCATGCTGGTGGCGCTTGGCGAGGCGTCGATTACGTCCGTCGAGTTGTTTGCCGACCTTGCTTCGGACGAGCTGATCTACGGCGAGGAAGCCATTCTTCGCGGGTTCGATTTGACCGAGGAGGAAGCGAACGAAATGATCATGGCTGCGCGTGTAGCTGCGGGTTGGTTCACGCACGAGGAGCTGGCGGCCATGAATGCCCAGCCCGAACCCGCCGTCGAAGGCGAAGAAGCTGCCGACAGCGTGGATGCCTGAACGATGGCACCGGGGATGACACGGTATGCAGGCAGGTCTTCGCCATGATACGCCGCGTGTTGCGGCGCCCCGCGACGGGCACGCGGCGCAACGCCGGTGCATTGTTACGGGCGAGGTGCGCCCGCGCGACCATCTGCTGCGATTCGTCGTCGATGCCGATGGCCGGCTGACCCCGGACATTGCCGGGCGCCTGCCAGGCCGCGGAATATGGTTGAGCCCGGACCGCGATAGCGTTAAGAGAGCGCGTGCACGAAAGCTGTTCGAACGGGCGGCACGGCGGAATCTGCAGATCGAAAACGACCTCGACGATCGGGTCGAATCGCTGCTGGCGTCCCGCTGTATCGAGTTGATCGGGCTGGCGCGGCGGGCCGGGCAGGCCGTCGCCGGATTCGAAAAGGTCCACGCGGTGCTTCGCAAAAAGCGCGGTGCGCTGTTGCTGGCGGCCAGGGACGGCGCGCAGGATGGGCGCGACAAGCTGCGTGCCGTGGCGCCGGATTTGCCGCTCCTGGAATGCTTGGAGGCCGACGAGTTGGGCCGTGCATTCGGCCGTGACAGGACGGTGCACGCGGTTCTGTCGCGTGGGGCGCTGGCCGCGAAGCTGTTGATAGAAGCCCGGAGGTTGAGGGGCTTTCGTGCGTAATGGCCGTGAACGAGGAATGGAATGAGTGAGCGGAAGGAAAAAGATAGCAAGCTGACGCTGCGCAAGCCGGGTCGCCTCGAACTGAAGAAGACAGTCGAGGGCGGGCAGGTGCGCCAGAGCTTCAGCCACGGCCGCACGAAAACGGTTGAAGTCGAGGTCAAGAAGAAGCGGACCTTCGAACGCGAGGCCGGCGGCCGCATGAAAGCTGTGGAAAGGCCCGCTCCGGACCTATCTGCACCGGCAACGGACACGCTGCAGGAGGCGCGCGACCTGACCGAAAAGGAACGCGCCGCACGGATCCGTGCGCTCGAGGGGGCGGCCGCGGACGAGGAGCGCAAGCGCGAACTGCAGGCCAAGCGCGAGGCGGATGAAGTGGCGCGTCGGCAGGCGCAGGAAGAGGCGATGCGTCGTGCCGTAGAGGAGGAGGCGGACCGCAAGCGAGCCGAGGAGGAGGCGGCTGAGAGGCTTCGCGCAGAGGAGGAGAAAGCTCGCCGCAAGCCCGCGGAATCGCCGGCGCCGGCGCCGGTCGCCGAGCCGGATGAGGAAGAGGAGACGGTTTCGCGGCGCGGCAAGCAGAAGCCCGAGAAACCCGCCCCGGCGCGCCCGCGTCAAGAGCCGCGGCGACGTGCGGGTAAGCTGACCATCACCCAGGCGCTCGATGGCGACGACGAGGTCCAGCGTGGCCGCAGCGTCGCGGCGATGCGGCGCGCCCGCGAGAAAGAGAAGCAGCGCCAACGCGCGGCCGACGCAGATCAGCCAAAGAAGAAGGTCGTCCGCGAGGTCGTGGTGCCGGAGACGATTACCGTGTCCGATCTCGCCAACCGCATGGCGGAACGGGGCGCCGAGGTCGTCAAGACATTGATGAAGCTGGGCGTCATGGCGACGATCAACCAGTCGATCGACGCCGACACTGCGGAGCTGGTGGTGACGGAGTTCGGCCACAGGATCAAGCGCGTGTCCGAGGCCGACGTCGAGATCGGCATCGAGGGTGACGAAGATCGGACCGAGCAAATGGCGCCGCGGGCGCCGGTCGTGACCGTCATGGGCCACGTCGACCACGGCAAGACGTCGCTGCTCGATGCGCTGCGCGAAACCGACGTCGTTGCCGGAGAGGCTGGCGGCATTACGCAGCATATCGGCGCCTACCGGGTTTCGCTGTCAGACGGCCAGCAGATCACCTTCCTCGATACACCGGGCCACGAGGCGTTCACCAACATGCGAGCCCGTGGTGCCCAGGCCACCGACATCGTCGTGCTGGTCGTCGCCGCCGACGACGGAGTGCAGCCGCAGACGATCGAGGCAATCCGGCATGCGCAGGCGGCCAGGGTGCCGATGATCGTGGCCATCAACAAGATCGACCGGCCCGACTCCGATCCCAACCGCGTGCGCAACGAATTGCTGCAGCATGAGGTCGTGGTTGAAAGCATGGGCGGCGAGGTGCTCGACGTCGAGGTCTCGGCGACCAAGAAAACCAATCTCGACAAGCTGGAGGAGGCGATCCTCCTGCAGTCCGAAATTCTCGAGCTCAAGGCGAACCCGGACCGCAGCGCCTACGGGACGGTGGTCGAGGCGCGCCAGGAGCGTGGCCGCGGTTCGGTCGCGACGGTGCTCGTACAGCGCGGCACGCTGAATGTCGGCGATGTGTTCATTGCCGGCGCCGAGTGGGGCCGCGTGCGCGCCCTGATGGACGATCACGGCCGCAGTGTCGACAGCGCGGGGCCGTCGATGCCGGTCGAGGTGCTGGGTTTCCAGGGGACGCCCGCTGCCGGTGACGATTTCGTCGTCGTCGCGGACGAGGCGCGGGCGCGCGAGGTTGCCGCCTACCGCCAGCGGGTCGAGCGTGAAAAGCGCGCCGCGGCCAGTGCGCGCGGCACGTTGGAGCAGATGTTCACGCAGATCAAGGAGGGCACGGCCAGCGAGCTCCCCGTGGTCGTCAAGGCGGATGCGCAAGGTTCGGTAGAGGCTATTGCCGCATCGTTCGAAAAGCTTTCGACCGAGGAGGTCAAGGTGCGTATGCTGCACGGCGCGGTCGGCGGCATCACCGAGTCCGACGTGACCCTCGCGCGAGCGTCGGGCGGCGTGATCATCGGCTTCAACGTGCGCGCCAACCCGCAGGCGCGCGAAATGGCCAAACGCGACGGTGTCGACATCCGCTACTACTCGATCATCTACGACGCGGTGGACGACATCAAGGCGATGCTCAGCGGCATGCTGGCGCCCGAACTGCGCGAGAATTTCCTGGGCTATGCGGAAATCCGCGAGGTCTTTAACATTACCAAGGTCGGCAAGGTGGCGGGCTGCTATGTCACCGAAGGTGTCGTCAAACGCGGTGCCGGCGTGCGGCTGCTGCGCGACGACGTGGTGATCCACGAGGGCCGTCTGAAGACGCTGAAGCGGTTCAAGGACGAAGTCCGCGAGGTACAGCACGGCTACGAATGCGGCATGGCATTCGAGAACTACGACGACATCAAGCAGGGCGATGTCATCGAGTGTTTCGAAGTCGAGGAGATCACGCGCGAACTTTGACGCCGGGTCGCGCCGCCGTCGTCGTAAGGGCAGGTCGTTATGAGCAGAGGCAAGAGCAGGACGCCGAGCCAGCGTCAGCTGCGGGTCGGCGAAGAGTTGCGCCATGTGTTGGCGGCGATCCTTGCGCGCGGCGAGCTGCGGGACCCGGCCCTCAAGGATCTGTCGATCACAGTGTCGGAAGTCCGCGTCAACCCTGACATGCGGCACGCCACTGCCTACGTCATGCCTTTGGGCGGCGTCGGCGATGCGGCCGAAATCGTGACGGCGCTGAATCGTGCCGCCGCTTTCCTGAGCCACGAGGTCGGCCAGCGCATCACCATGAAGTACACGCCCAGCCTGCAGTTTACGCTGGATACGGTGTTCGACGAAGCACAGCGCATCGATGCGCTGCTGCGGCAGCCCGGCGTGGCCCGCGATCTCAAGCGGCAGCGGAGCGACGATGGCGCGTAGGCGCAAGGGCCGGCCGATTCACGGCTGGCTTGTCCTCGACAAGCCCGAGGGCATGACCTCGACGGCGGCGGTTGCCGCGGTCAAACGCCGGTTCGGCGCAGCCAAGGCCGGCCATGCCGGCACGCTGGACCCGTTCGCCACCGGGATCCTGCCGATCGCGCTGGGCGAAGCGACGAAGACCGTGCCGTACGTCCAGGACGGCGAAAAGCACTACCGCTTCACGGTGCGCTGGGGTGTTGCCACCGATACCGACGACCGCGACGGCACGGTGACCGCGACGCGCGCCGCGCGGCCTGACCGGGTGCAAACGGAGGCCGTGCTGCAGCGTTTTGTCGGCGAGATTGAACAGGTTCCCCCCGCCTATTCGGCAATTCGGGTCGGCGGCCGCCGCGCATACGATCTCGCCCGTGACGGCGAAGCCCCGGCGTTGTCACCCCGAACCGTGCGGATCGCGATGCTGCGGCTGGCCGGGGTGCCGGACGCCGACCATGCCGTCTTCGAAGCGATCTGCGGCAAGGGCACGTATGTGCGGGCGCTGGCGCGCGATATCGCACGGGAACTGGGCACGGTTGCGCATCTAGTTGCGCTGCGCCGGACACGGGTGGGCCCGTTCGGCGAAAAACATGCGATTTCGCTGGACGAACTGGGTGAAACTATGCAATGTGCCGCCGCCCTGACGCATCTGCATTCGGTCGAGACCGCGCTGGACGACATCCCGGCCCTGGCCGTGACCGAAATAGAGGCGGGGCGTCTGCGGAACGGGCGGGCTATCTCCCTGTTGCGGAAAGCGGATCTGGACCGCATCGCCGTCCTCGAAAATGGCGATATGGTTCTGACCGTGGCGGACGGAAAACCCGTCGCCCTCGGCCGCTATACCGCCGGAGAGGTGCACCCGGTTCGCGTACTGAACCTATGAAATCCTGGAGGATTTGATGTCGATTACCGCCGAGCGGAAAAAAGAGCTGATCGAAAAGTTCGCCACCAAACCGGGCGACACCGGTTCACCGGAGGTCCAGGTCGCGATCCTGACCGAGCGGATCAAGAACCTCACCGACCATCTGAACCTGCACAAGAAGGATTTCC
Source organism: Alphaproteobacteria bacterium (assembly GCA_041602815.1). GTDB lineage: Bacteria > Pseudomonadota > Alphaproteobacteria > UBA8366 > JADFVY01. Next base: position 26,220 of record JBFIFO010000002.1, read on the forward strand.
ACACGCGCCGTGGCCTGATCACCATGGTCGGCCAGCGTCGCCGCCTTCTCGACTATTTGAAGCGCAAGGAAGCCTCGCGCTACGAAAACATCGTCAAGGAACTCGGGCTGCGTCGCTAGGCCGCGGCCGTTTTGCGTGCGCCGCCGCGGGGCGGAGGCGCACCGGGCGGAACGGGATGGAATGAGCCATGCCCGCCGCCGCAATCAACCCGCAGGCGCAATACGGCGACCTGCGCGACGGATGAAATAAAGGATATCGGAATGTTCACAATCACCCGCAAGGAAATGACCTGGGGCGGCCGGCCACTGATTCTCGAATCCGGGCGTATTGCCCGGCAAGCAGATGGCGCGGTTCTCGTAACCTACGGTGGAACCCAGGTCCTGTGCACTGCGGTGGCGCAGAAGGCGCCGCGGGCCGGGGTGGATTTCTTCCCCCTGACCGTCAACTACCAGGAAAAAACCTTTGCCGCCGGCAAGATCCCCGGCGGCTTTTTCAAGCGTGAAGGCCGGCCCTCGGAAAAGGAGACACTGACCTCGCGCCTGATCGACCGGCCGATCCGGCCGCTCTTTCACGACGATTTCCGGAACGAGACGCAGATCATTTGTACGGTTCTGGCGCATGATCTGGAGAACGACCCCGACGTCGTCAGCATGATCGGAACCTCCGCCGCTCTGACCATTTCAGGAATTCCCTTCCTCGGCCCGATAGGCGGTGCGCGCGTCGGATATATCGATGGTGCTTACGTGCTCAACCCGCAGGCCGACGAGATGTCGTCGTCCGACATGGACCTCGTCGTGGCGGGAACGAACGAGGGCGTCCTGATGGTCGAATCCGAGATCAGGGAGCTCGACGAGGAACTCGTGCTGGGCGCCGTGACCTTCGCGCACAAGGCGATTCGCGAGGTGATCGACTTCGTCATAGAGTTCGCCGAGGAGTGCGCCAAGGAGCCATGGCCCTTGCCGGAGCCTGCGGAGGGCATCGAGGCGATCGAAAAGCGCGTTTACGAGCTTGCCGAGAAACCGCTTCGCGAGGCCTACACAAAGACCGTCAAGCAGGAGCGCGTCGAAGCGGTCGCCGCCGCCAAGGAAGCGGCGCTGCAGCAACTCGAGGCTGAGGAACTCGATGTCGAGCTGGCCGTCGGCCTTTTCAAGAAGCTGGAAAAGGACATCGTCCGCGGCAACATCCTGAAGTCGGGCCTGCGCATCGACGGGCGCGACACCAAGACCGTGCGGCCCATCGTAGCCGAGGTCGGGGTGCTGCCCCGCGCGCACGGATCGGCGCTGTTCACCCGCGGGGAGACGCAGGCGCTGGTCGTGGCCACGCTGGGTACAGGCCAGGACGAGCAGATTATCGATGCCCTCGAGGGCGAGTACCGTGAGCATTTCCTGCTCCACTACAACTTCCCGCCCTATTCGGTCGGCGAGGCATCATTCCTGCGCAGCCCGGGCCGTCGCGAAATCGGGCATGGCAAGCTTGCCTGGCGGGCGGTGCATCCGCTCCTGCCAAGCAAGGATGATTTCCCGTACACGATCCGGGTGGTCTCGGAGATCACCGAGTCGAACGGTTCTTCTTCGATGGCCACGGTCTGCGGCGCATCGCTGGCGGTCATGGACGCGGGCGTGCCGGTCAGCCGTCCCGTAGCCGGCATCGCCATGGGTCTGATCAAGGAGGGCGACGATTACGCGGTGCTCTCGGATATCCTCGGCGATGAGGACCATCTCGGCGATATGGACTTCAAGGTCGCCGGCACGGAAAAGGGCATCACCTCGTTGCAGATGGACATCAAGATCACGTCAATCACCGAGGAGATCATGAAGATCGCCCTGGCGCAGGCCAACCAGGGCCGGATGCACATTCTCGGCGAAATGGCCAAGGCGCTGAGCGGGGCCCGCGAGGAGGTCTCCGCAAACGCGCCGCGGATTACGATGTTCTCGATTCCGCGCGATAAGATCCGCGAGGTCATCGGGACGGGCGGCAAGGTGATCCGCGAGATCTGCGAGGTCACCGGCGCCAAGATCGATATCGAGGACGACGGCACGATCAAGGTCGCGGCTGTTGACCAGACGGTTGCCGACCGGGCCATTCAGTGGATCAAGTCGATCGTGGCAGAGCCGGAAGTCGGCGAGATTTACACCGGCAAGGTGGTCAAAGTCCTTGATTTCGGAGCTTTCGTGAATTTCCTCGGCAGTCGAGATGGCCTCGTGCACATTTCGGAGCTGAGCGACGGTCGGCCGGCCACGGTCACCGAAGTCGTCAACGAGGGCGACGAGGTCAAGGTCAAGGTTCTGGGTGTCGACGACCGCGGCAAGGTGCGACTGTCGATGCGCGTCGTCGACCAGGCGACCGGCGAGGATATCACCGACAAGGTCGGCGCGTCCCGGCCGTCGGGCGGTCGCCGTGACGGTGACGGCGAGGGCCGCAGGGAAGGCGGCGAACGCCGCCGCAGCCGGCACCGGCACCGCAAGGAAGAAGCCTGATCGGGCAGCAGCGACCTCCGGTTGGAATAACGAGCGGCGGCCCGCTGGGTCGCCGCTCTTGCCGTCTTGCGTTGTCCTGAATACCGGCGCGACGCCCGCCTCCGGTCAGTTCGGCGCGGCCGCCATACCGATGATGTGATAACCGCTGTCGACATACATCACTTCGCCGGTAACGCCAGCCGACAGGTCCGACAGCAGGTAGAGCCCGGCCCCGCCCACGTCATCCAGGGTAGTGTTGCGGCGCAGCGGCGAGTTCTCACCCTGCCACTTGTACACGAATCGGGCACTGCCGACAGCAGCCCCGGCCAGCGTCCGCATCGGACCGGCCGAGATCGCATTGACGCGAATGCCGCGACCCCCGAGATCGCTTGCGAGATAGCGCACGCTGGCCTCGAGCGCCGCCTTCGCCACGCCCATGACGTTGTAGTTCGGCATGACCCGTTCGGCGCCGCCGTAGGTCAGGGTCACAAGGCTGCCGCCCGGGCCCATCAGCGGCGCGGCGCGTTGCGCCACCGCAGTGAACGAATAACAGGATATGTCCAGGGTCTGGGCGAAGTTGGCCCGGGTCGTATCGAGATACTGGCCCTTCAACTCCTCCTTGTCGGAATACGCGACTGCGTGAACGACGAAGTCCACAGCGCCCCAGCGCTCCTTCAAGACCCGGAACACTGCGACAATGGCGTCATCGTCACTGACATCGCAGCGCAGCAGGATCGGGTCGCTGCCAAGCGATTCGGCCAGCGGCCGAACCCGTTTGAGCAGCGGCTCGTCCTGATAGGTGAACGCGAGATCGGCGCCGTGCGCCGCCACGCTCCGTGCGATTCCCCATGCAATCGAGTGGTCGTTGGCGACGCCCATGATCAGTCCGCGCCGGCCGGCCATCAACCTTGCCCCTTGACTCATCGTTCCTCGCCTGCCCGCCAATGAAATGCCGCGGTGCGCGCGACCTGCGCGCGGAGTTTCGGGATCATCCGGCGTAGCGCCGGAAGACGAGTGTCGCATTGGTGCCGCCGAAACCGAAGCTGTTCGACATCACGCAGTCCAGCGCGACGTCGTTCATCGTCTCGCGCACCACTGGCGCGCCCTCGATTTCGGGGTCAAGATCGTCAATGTTGGCCGAGGCGGCGATGAAGCCGTGCTTCATCATGAGTAGCGAGTAGATAACTTCCTGAACGCCCGTCGCGCCCTGGGAATGGCCGGTCAGGGATTTGGTCGAGCTGATCGGCGGGATGACATCGCCGAAGACTTCACGCAGGGCCTCGATTTCGCGGGTGTCGCCGACCGGCGTACTGGTCCCGTGCGCGTTTATGTACCCGACCGGAGCGTTGAGCCCGGCCAGCGCCATGCGCATGCAGCGCACCGCCCCCTCGCCGGACGGCTGCACCATATCGAAGCCGTCCGACGTGGCGCCATACCCGACGACTTCGCCATAGATGCTGGCGCCCCGCGCGAGCGCATGTTCGAGTTCCTCCAGCACGACGACGCCGGCACCGCCCGATATCACGAACCCGTCACGATTCTTGTCGAAGGCCCGGCTGGCCCGGGTCGGCGTGTCGTTGTACCCGGCTGACAGTGCGCCCATGGCGTCGAACAGCACGGTCAGCGTCCAGTGCAGTTCCTCGCCCCCGCCGGCGAACACGATATCCTGCTTGCCCCACTGGATCAGCTCCACGGCGTTGCCGATGCAGTGTGCACTGGTCGAACAAGCCGAACTGATCGAATAGTTCACGCCCTTGATACCGAATGGCGTCGACAGGGTCGCCGAATTGGTGCTGCACATGGTGCGCGGCACGCGATAGGGGCCCACCTTTCGCACGCCCTTGTCCCGCAGCACATCGGCCGCCTCGACGAGATTGCTGGTCGACGGGCCGCCCGAGCCCATGACGATTCCGGTCTTCTCGTTGGAGATGTCCTTCGCATCCAGCCCGGCATCTTCGATTGCCTGCTGCATGGCGACGTAGTTGTAGGCTGCCCCGTCGCCCATGAAGCGGCGGATCTTGCGGTCGACCAGCGCATCGAGATCGATCTTGATCGACCCGTGTATCTGCGAGCGAAAACCCAGTTCGGCGTAGGTTTCGCAGAATTCGATGCCGGAGCGCCCGTGGCGCAGCGAGTCGGTGACCTCCTGCTGATTGTTGCCGATGCTGGACACGATGCCCAGCCCGGTCACGACGACTCTCCGCATCGTTACCTCTTCAGGAGCTCTTGGGCGCCGTGAACAGCGCCACGCGCATGTCTTTTGCCTCGTAGATCGGCTGGCCGTCGCATTTCAGGACGCCGTCGGCGATCCCCATCACCAGCTTGCGCATGATCACGCGCTTGACATTGATGTGATAGGTCAGCTTCTTGGCGGTCTTCAGAACCTGGTCCGAGAACTTCACTTCGCCGACGCCGAGCGCCCGCCCGCGACCGAGTCCGCCGACCCAGCCGAGGAAAAAGCCGACCAGCTGCCACATGGCGTCAAGGCCGAGGCAGCCGGGCATGACCGGGTCGCCTTCGAAGTGGCATTTGAAGAACCACAGGTCCGGCTTTACGTCCATCTCCGCGATCAACTCACCCTTGCCGTACGCGCCGCCCTCGTCGGAGATCTGCGTGATCCGGTCAAACATCAGCATCGGTGGCAGCGGCAACTGCGCGTTTCCCGGCCCGAACAGGCGTCCGTGCGCACACTCAAGCAGATCCTTGTAGCTGTAGCTGTGCTTTCTGTTCAAAAGTCGTCCATCCGGTGGTTTCTGGCCCGTGCGGCCGCGCGCACGCCCCCCCAATATAGCAGTCAAACACTACAAAACAATGAGTGTGGCGGTCATACGTCGAGATTCTCCACGCGCAGGGCATTGGACTGGATGAAGTCGCGGCGCGGCTCGACGACGTCCCCCATCAGTGTAGAGAACACTTCGCCCGCATCCTCGGCGTGGCTGATCCTGACCTGCAGCAATGTGCGTATGTCCGGGTCGAGTGTGGTCTCCCAGAGCTGGTCGGGGTTCATCTCGCCCAGCCCCTTGTAGCGCTGCACGTCGATGCCCTTGCGGGCGTGCGCCATGATTGCGTCGATCAACCCCACCGGGCCCCAGATCCGCGTCTCCTGTTCCTTGATGACCAAGGCAACCGGCTTGGCATAGATCGCCTGCAGGTCGGCGGCAACGGCGTCAAGCTGGCGCGCCTCAGCACTGCGGATCAGGTCGCCGTCGATGCGATAGTGTTCGGGCACGCTGCGCAAGGTGCGCCAGAAGGTGAGGCCGCCCTCGGCATTGGCTTCCCCGGACCAGCCCCGCTCGAACGGGTCGGACAGCTCATCGAGGCGCTTGGCGACGTATTCTGCGGCCTCGCCCGCCTTTCCTGGATCGGCCAGAAGCCGGGGACTGAGCACGCCGGCGATCGCCGCCTGCTCGACGATGTCCCAGTTGCCGACCTTACGCGCCAGCTGCTCCAGCATGTGCTTGACGCGGCGCGCCATCTCGGCGATGCCGCGCAGGTCCTCACCTGCCCGCTGCGCGCCGTCCGACAGGCTGAGGATGGCGTCGCCGATGCCTGCATCCATCAGATGGTTTTCCAGCGCCGCATCGTCCTTCAGGTAAACCTGCGACTTGCCCTTGGCGACGCGGTAGAGCGGTGGCTGGGCGATATAGAGATAACCGCGCTCGATAAGCTCCGGCATGTGGCGGAAGAAGAAGGTGAGCAGAAGGGTGCGGATATGGCTGCCGTCCACATCCGCATCGGTCATGATGATGATCCTGTGATAGCGAGCCTTGTTGGGGTCGAAATCGTCGCGGCCGATGCCCGTGCCGAGTGCCGCGATCAGCGTGCCGACCTCGGCCGAGGAGAGCATTTTGTCAAAGCGGGCGCGCTCCACGTTCAAAATCTTGCCCCGCAGCGGCAGAATTGCCTGGAATTTCCGGTCTCGTCCCGTTTTCGCCGAGCCGCCCGCCGAATCGCCCTCGACGATGAACAGCTCGGATCGCGCCGGATCGCGCTCCTGGCAGTCGGCCAGCTTGCCGGGCAGGTTGGCGACGTCGAGCGCTCCCTTGCGCCTGGTGAGATCGCGTGCCTTGCGGGCCGCCTCGCGCGCCAGCGCGGCGTCGACGATCTTCTGAACGACCCGTTTCGCTTCTGCCGGATGTTCCTCGAACCACTGCCCAAGCTTGTCGTTGACCACAGATTCGACGATCGGTCGGACCTCGGAGGACACCAGCTTGTCCTTGGTCTGGCTCGAGAACTTCGGATCGGGCACCTTGACCGCCAGAACACAGGTCAGCCCCTCGCGGGCATCGTCGCCGGTGATCGACACCTTTTCCTTCTTGGCGATTCCGCTGCCGGACGCGTAGTTGTTGATCTGCCGCGTCAGCGCGGCCCTGAAGCCGGCCAGGTGCGTGCCGCCATCGCGCTGCGGGATGGTATTGGTGAAGCACAACATGCTCTCGTGGTAGCTGTCGTTCCACTGCATGGCGAACTCCACGGTCACGCCCTCGCGCTCCGCCGTGGCCGTGATCGGTGTGTCGAGCAGTGTCGATTTCGCCCGATCGAGGTATTTGACGAACGCCTCGATACCGCCCTCGTAATGGAACTCTACGACCCGGGGCTCTGGGTGGCGGGCGTCCGTCAGTTTGATGCGCACGCCGGAATTCAGGAAGGCGAGCTCGCGAAGCCGGTGCTCGAGGGTCGCAGAATCGAACTCTCTCATGCTGAACGTGGCCGAGGACGGCAGGAATGTAATGTCGGTGCCCGATTCCTCGCCGCATTCACCGACGACCGCGAGGGGCGCCCGCGCCACGCCGTTCTCGAAGAGCATCTCATGGATCTTGCCGTCGCGCCGGATTGTCATCTCGAGCCATTCCGACAGCGCATTGACCACCGATACGCCGACACCGTGCAGGCCGCCGGATACCTTGTAGGAGTTCTGGTCGAATTTGCCGCCGGCATGCAGCTGGGTCATGATGACCTCGGCAGCCGAAATACCTTCCTCCTTGTGGACTTCGACAGGGATGCCGCGGCCGTTGTCGGTGACGGTCACGGACCCGTCGCCGTTCAGCGTGACGGTAACGGTGTCGCAGAATCCGGCCAGCGCCTCGTCGATCGCGTTGTCGACGACCTCGTACACCATGTGGTGCAGCCCCGAGCCGTCGTCGGTGTCGCCGATATACATGCCGGGTCGCTTGCGAACCGCGTCCAGGCCCTTGAGTACCTTGATCGATTCGGCGCCGTACTCGCTTGCGCCGTTCGCGCCGGCGCTGTTGTCCTTTGGGTTCTTCTTACCGTTCTGGCTCATTCTTTCGTCCTTAGCCCCGCGTCAACACAGCCGCGTCACCGTGGCGTCCGCCACCGAATAATGCTGCGCCCGGCCATCGAGCGCCGCGAACAACGCGGCGTCGGTGCCGCTCATCCAGGTCTGGCCAGCCAGGCCGCAGATCTCATCGAAGAGCGCTGCGCGACGCGCCTCGTCGAGATGGGCCGCGACCTCGTCCAGCAGCAGCAGCGGCGCGACCGCACGCTCGGCAGCCTGCAGGCGCGCCTCGGCCAGTACGATAGCGATCAGCATGGCTTTCTGCTCGCCGGTGGAACAGCTTGCGGCGGGTATGTCCTTCGCCAGGTGCAGCGCCTCGAGATCGCTGCGGTGCGGTCCCGTCGCAGTGGTGCCGCTCTGTGCATCGATGGTGCGGCTTGCCCGCAATCCTTCCCTCAGCCAGTCCTCCGCAGCGAGCGCGGGCACCGTGCCGAGCCAGTCCTCCACCGTCCCGGTCACGGCCAGCGCCACACCCGGGAACGGGCCGCGCGATTCCGCCACGATCCGGTCCAGCCGCCGTACCATTTCGAGCCGTGCCGCAGCGATCGCGACGCCGCGCGTCGCCATCGTGTCCTCCAGCGCCGACAGCCATGCCGTGTCCATCGTCCCGTCTCGCAGCAGTCGGCCGCGCTCGCGCATTGCCTGCTCGTAAGACGCGACGCGCCCTGCGTGGGCCGGGTCGAAGCCGTACACGAGACGGTCGAGGAACCGCCGGCGGGCGTAGGACCCCTCGCGGAACAGCCGGTCCATCTCCGGTGTGAGCCACAGCGCGCTGACGACATCTGCGAGCGCCGTCTGGCCGCGCGCCGGCTTGCCATCGATGTGGACCACGCGCCGTTCGCCGCCCGGTTCGCGCCCCGTGCCGATCTCGACCCTGCCATTCGGTGTTTCCACGATCGCCGCGACGCCCCAGCCGCCACCGCCGCCGCGCCGGTCGATGTCCGGGAGCCTGGCTCGCCGCAGTCCGCGCCCCGGCGCAAGCAGCGACACCGCTTCGAGGAGGTTGGTCTTGCCGGCGCCGTTCGGTCCTGTCAGCACCACCGGCCGCTGATCCAGCTCCAGACGCCCGTTTTCGTAACAACGAAATCGGGTTATAGCCAAGCGGGCCACGGACAGGGCGCCGCCGGTCCGGCTCATCTCGACGGTTGCCAGTGCGGTCACACTCAAACGCGCATCGGCATCAGTACATACAGCGCACTGTCATCGCCGGCGTCGCGTACGATCGTCGGCGAGTTCGAATCCGCCATGATGAACTGCGCCTTGTCGCCTTCGATCTGCTGGGTAATGTCCAACAGATAACGGGAGTTGAATCCGATATTGATCGCATCGCCCTCGTAATCCGCCTCAAGCTCCTCCTCGGCAGAGCCTGCATCGGGGCTGTTGGCCGAGAGCGCGAGGCTGTGGCCCTCGACCGCGAGCTTGATGGCGCGCGATTTCTCCGTCGCGATGGTCGCCACGAGGTCGACCGCATCGGCAAAATCCTTGCGGGTGACGACCATGAGCTTGTCGTTGCTGACGGGAATCACGCGCTCATAATCCGGGAAGGTGCCGTCGATCAGCTTGGACGTCAGCACCGCATCGTCGAAAGCGAACCTGATCTTGGTGTCGGACAAGGCCACATCGACGTCGCCACCGGTCTCGTCGATCAGCTTGCGCAACTCGTTGACCGTCTTGCGCGGGATGATGACACCCGGCATGCCCGCCCCGCCCTCCGGCAACGGCATCTCGACCCGTGCCAGCCGGTGGCCGTCGGTCGCCACGGCGCGCAGCCTGTCGCCGGCGTCGGTCGACACGGCATGCATGTAGATGCCGTTGAGGTAATAGCGCGTCTCCTCCGTCGAGATGGCAAAGCGGGTGCGGTCGATCAGGGTCCGGAAATCGCCCGCCGCCGCGGTGAACCGGTTCGGCAGATCGCCATCCGACAATGCCGGGAATTCCGACGTGTCCAGCGTCCCCAGCTTGAACCTTGCGCGGCCCGACGAAAGGTTGAGCTGCGCGGCCTCGGCATCCTTCTCCAGGGCGACCTGCGCGCCATCCGGCAGTTTTCGCACGATGTCGTAGAGCGTGTGCGCTGGCGCCGTGGTCGACCCGGCGGTGGTGATCTCCGCCGGGGTGCTTTCGACGATGCTGATGTCCATATCGGTCGCCGTCAGGCGCAATACATCGTCGCGCGCCTCGAGCATGACATTGGACAGTATCGGTATGGTGTTGCGCCGTTCGACGATGCTCTGCACGTGGCCGAGTGCCCGGAGCAGCGTGGCGCGTTCGATCGTAAGTTTCATCGTACCTGTTGCGTGCAGCGGGGCTGGAATCCGCCCGGTTCCGTATGTTTATCCGAAATGTTCTCCGCTGGTCCGCGCCACCCAGAGGGGCGGCCCGCCTGCCGCCGAACCGCGGGGACTCGCTGTCCCCTTGCGAACGGATACGGAATATAGCAAAGGGGCGCGGAATCCGCACTATCTTTGGTGATCAAGCGCCGGGCTTCCGCGGTCCTTCGTTCGACCCGAAACGGCCACGGCTCAGCTCCAATGACGCCTTGCAGAAACGTGCCGTATGTTCCGTATCCGGCGTGGCCCGGGTCAGCTTTCCAGCATGCGCCGAAGGAGTTCGACATCTTCGGCGAATGTGGCGTCGGTGGTACGCAGTTCCTCGACCTTGCGGACGGCATGCATGACTGTCGTGTGATCGCGGCCGCCGAATTTCCGCCCGATTTCGGGCAGCGAGCGTGAAGTGAGCTGCTTGGCGAGGTACATCGCCACCTGGCGGGGCCGGGCCACCGCCCGCGAACGCCGCGCCGAAGACATCTCGGCGAGCTTGATGTTGAAATGTTCGGCCACCCGCTTCTGGATTTCCTCGATGGTGATGCGGCGGTCGCTGGCGCGCAACAGGTCGTGCAGGATTTCCTGTGTACTCTCCAGCGTCACCGGGCGCCCGACGAGGCTGGCGCAAGCCACGATCCGGTTCAGGGCACCTTCCAGTTCGCGCACGTTGGATGTGATCTTGTGCGCCAGATACTCGAAGACCTTCTGCGGGATCTCCACGCTCAGACCCTCCGCCTTCGACTGCAGGATGCCGACGCGGAGCTCGTAGGTGGTCGGATGCAGATCGGCAACCAGCCCCCAGCCGAGGCGCGAGCGCATCCGTTCCTCGATTCCCTCCAGGTCGTTCGGCGACTTGTCCGCCGAGATGACGATCTGCCGGTTCCGGTCGACGAGGGCGTTGAAGGTGTGGAAGAACTCTTCCTGGGTGCTGTCCTTGCCGCTGATGAACTGGAAGTCGTCGATCATCAGGATGTCGACGGACCGGAACTGCTCCTTGAACGCCACCGTATCCTTGTAGCGCAGCGCCCGGATGAACTGATACATGAACTTCTCGGCCGACAGGTAAATGATCCGGCGCTCCGGGTTCTGTCGGCTGATCTGCCATGCGATGGCGTGCATCAGGTGGGTCTTGCCGAGTCCCACGCCGCCATACAGAAACAGCGGGTTGAAGGTCACCGAGGACGACTCGGCGATACGGCGCGCGGCGGCGAAGGCCAGTTCGTTGGGCTTGCCGGTCACGAAATTTTCGAAAGTGAAGCGCGGGTCGAGGGCGGCGCCAAATCCCTCGATGTTGCCCGCGACCGCAGGTGCCTCACGGCCCGGTGGCGCCAGCTGTTTCGGCGCATGGCCGGACGGCGCGGTAATGATCTCGACACCGCGGATATCCGTGTTTTCGTCAGTCCAGAGGTCGAGCAGGCGGCTGCCGTATTGCGATCTGACCCATTCCCGCATGAAGTCGGTGGGGACGCCGATCCGGACACGTCCGCCTGCCACCTCGTGCAGCGTCAGCGGTTTCAACCAGCTCCGGTACGCCGCCTCTCCGAATTCGGCCCTCAGCCGTCCCCTAACCCGAACCCATTGTGCCGCTACGTCTTCGTCCAAAAAGGTGTTCATCAAAAAGACCCGATCGAATAGCCCGTTCACCTGAACCCTAGCCATCTTGGTTCGCGGCCCGATCCACCCCGGCACCGCACAATGCCATCTGCGTTCTGCCCGACCCGTCCTTGCGCCGGCCACCCATACACGGGCGCCGCGACCGCGAGGGTCATTCCTTTCTCATCCGCGCCATTCTTTCTTCATCTGCGTTGTTGTCCTTGTGCAAACCCTGCATCTTGACGCACTACTCCTTTCCAGCGCGCCTCAAAATAACACACTGCAAAACGCAAATAGAAACAAAGAAAACTGCAGCCCACGTTGCCGCGATTTCTGAAACTTACGACATCACGTCAACGCATTTTCCCTTTTTTCATTTAGTTTGTATTGTGAAAACGGCGCGGGGCAACTGGCACGCCCGTACAATCGCCTCCCACAGGCTCCCAATGTATCGGTGCTGCGGAGGCGATGCAATGAGACCGAAAGGCGAACACCGCAAAAAAAGAGATTGACACCGAACAGCGGTTTGAAATTTCAGAGGAAAGACAAACCGGAATTCCGGGAAAAAAACCGCGCCGCAACTCCGATCGATCGCGGCGCGATATTGTGTCGCAGAGAACTGTGCCGGTGCGCTATCCGAGCGATTTCACTCGCGCCGACATACGTGAGATCTTCCGTGCCGCCGTGTTGCGGTGGATGACACCGCGGTTGACGCCGCGTTGCAGTTCCGGCATTGCGGCACGCAACGCCGCCTGGGCCGCATCCTTGTCGCCGCTTGCGGCAGCGAGTTCGAATTTCTTGACGAAAGTCCGAATTCGGCTGACCCGGTTGCGGTTGGTCTCGGTCCGCCGGACGGTCTGACGAATTCGTTTCTTGGCCGATTTGTGATGAGCCATGTATCCGTTCCAAAATCTGCAATCAATCGCGTCAAGGCGGCGGTTTATATAAGGTCGGACGAACCCCGTCAAGCCTCCTCCGGTGCCGGCGGCGCCGTGGACTAGCGGTTCCGGAAGCTCGGCTTGCGCTTCTCCGCAAATGCTGCCATGCCTTCCTTCTGGTCTTCGGTCGCGAAGGTCGAGTGGAACAGCCGACGCTCGAACCGGACCCCCTCGGCAAGCGAGGTCTCGTACGCCCGATTGACGGCTTCCTTCGCCAGCATCGCCGCGGGACGCGACATCGCGGCGATCTTTGCGCCCGTTCGCACGGCGTCCTCTATCAGCTTGGCCGCCGGGACGACGCGGCTGACGAGGCCGGAACGCTCCGCCTCATCCGCGTTCATCATGCGGCCGGTCAGGACCATCTCCATCGCCTTCGACTTGCCGACGAAACGGGTTAGACGCTGCGTGCCGCCGGACCCGGGAATCGTGCCGATCGTGATCTCCGGCTGCCCGAACTGCGCGTTATCCGCGGCGATGATGAAATCGCACATCATCGCCATCTCGCAGCCGCCGCCCAGGGCATACCCCGCGACCGCAGCGATGGTCGGTTTTCGACAGGCGGTCACCCGCTCCCAGCCTTTGGTGATAAAGTCGGACAGATACATGTCCATATAGCTCTTGGCCTGCATCTCCTTGATGTCGGCGCCAGCCGCGAAGGCCTTCTCGGAGCCGGTCAGCACGATACAACCGATGCCGTCGTCCGCCTCCATGTCGTCCAGTGCCTGGCCAAGCTCGTCGATCAGACCGGCGCACAGCGCGTTGAGCGCCGCCGGCCGGTTCAGGGTAATCAGGCCCACCGCCTCACGTTTTTCGACGAGGATGAATTCATATGACATCGTTGAAGCTTCCTTGCATGAGGGTCTGCCGACCCGGACTACGTACGCGATGCGCGGCGTCGGCGGGCGTGTTCAGTTGACGGCCGGGGCCACGGTGAAGCGGACGGTCAGCGCACCGTCGGTGCCGAAGAAATCGATGCTAAGAGATTCGTCCTCGCGCAGAAACGCATCGCCGGCGCCGGCCTGCCAGCCCAGCTGCGGCAGCGTGCGACGGTAGAAATCCCGCACCGCCCGCCGGCTGGTGGCGCCGATGGCGTAGGCCTCGACGATGCGTCCCGAAGGCGTGTCGAATTCGATTCCGGCGTCCGCAACCGGCTCCAGGCCCGGCATCACCGGCACATCTTCCAACAGCTCGAAGAAGTCGGCGGCGCCGGCCGGCGGGGTTCCGCCGGTCAGCGCCAGCAGTACGATGACGATGCCGGCAATCCGCAACATGGCCGTTGCTATAGCATCAACGCTGCGACCGGCAAATCATCTTTGGTGCGCCGCGCAGAAGAAAGTCGAGCGGCCGGACTGGGTGACGCGACGGATCGTCCCCCGGCAGCCCGGCTGCAGGCAGGCCTCGCCTTCGCGGTCGTAGGCCTGCCAGCAGTGCTGGAAGTAGCCGAGTTCGCCGCTGGCCTGGACGTAGTCGCGCAGGCTGGAACCGCCGGCGGTGATCGCAGCGGAGAGAACTGCCCGGATTGCCGTCACGAGGCGCTCGGCCCGGATCCCAGCTACCGTATGTGCGCTTCGGCGCGGCGATATCCCGGCGCGGAACAGCGCCTCGCAGACATAGATGTTGCCGAGCCCGGCGACGGTCCTCTGATCGAGGAGCGCCGCCTTGATCGGCGTACGCCGGCCGGCGAGCGTCGCTGCCAGCGCCGCGGCGGAGAATGCGTTTCCCAGCGGTTCCGGGCCGAGGCTGGCCAGCATCGGATGGCTTTCCGGATCGCCCGACGGTGCGAAATCCACCATCCCGAACCGTCGCGCGTCGTTGAAGCGCACGGTCACGCCGTCGTCGGTCACGAGGTCGAGATGGTCGTGGCGGCCCGGCGGCGCGACGTCCTCGCGATGGATCGTCAGCCGCCCCGACATCCCGAGGTGTAGGAGCAGAACCTCGGTATCGTCGAGTTCGACGAGCAGGAACTTGCCGCGACGGCCAATATGGATGACCCGGCGGCCACGCAGCCGCGCCGGCAGGCGTGGCGGCAGCGGGAATCGAAGGTTCGGCCGACGCTGGACGACGTCGGCCAGCACACGCCCTTCGAGGACCGGCTGCAATCCGCGGCGGACGGTTTCGACTTCGGGGAGTTCGGGCATCGGCGGAACCATTGCGCAAATCGAATATTGGTCGGCGCCTGCGACGGCTGAAACCGATTCGACGCAGGCGGAAAATGCTTTAGCAAACGCGGCACGCCTGCGCTATCGTCGCGGCCATGCCCAAATCCAGACGCAAACACGGCGAAGACGTTGCAGACTTCGGTTTTCGCGAAGTGCCTGCCCATGAAAAGGCGCGCCTGGTTCGCGGCGTTTTCGACAGCGTCGCCACCCGTTACGACGTGATGAACGACCTGATGTCATTCGGCATCCACCGGCTGTGGAAGGCGGCGTTCATGGACCTGCTGCGGCCGCGCCGCGATATGCACCTGCTCGATGTCGCCGGAGGTACCGGCGATATCGCATTTCGCTTTCTCGAGCGCGGCGGCGGGCAGGTGACCGTGTGCGATCTGACAGAGGAAATGGTAATCGTCGGGCGCGACCGCGCCATCGACCGCGGCATTGTCGACGGGATCGCCTGGGTCGTCGGCGACGCCGAGGCACTCCCCGTCGCCGACGCCAGCGTCGACGCCTACAGCATCGCGTTCGGCCTGCGCAACGTAACCCGGATCGACAAGGCACTGCTGGAGGCGCGGCGCGTCCTGAAGCCAGGTGGCCGGTTTCTGTGTCTGGAGTTCAGCCGGCTTGCCTGGCCGTGGCTGGAGCCGCTTTACGATCGTTATTCCTTCTCGGTATTGCCGGCGCTTGGCGAGTGGGTGGTCGGCGACCGCGAGTCATATGAATATCTGGCCGAGAGCATCCGGCGATTCCCGGCTCAGGAGGAACTTCTCGAGCGAATCAGCGCCGCGGGCCTCGAGCGGGTGACTTACCGCAATCTGTCCGGCGGCATCGCTGCTATCCATTCGGCCTGGCGGATCTGACCCTTATGCTGACGGCGGTCGCCAATCTGTTCCGGCTGCTCCTGATCGCCCGCACGCTGGCACAGCACGACGCGCTGTTTCCGCTCGAGCAGCTTGGCGTTGCACCGGGCATCATGGCCCTGGTGCGACTGATCTCGCGCCGCAGGGTGCCGGGTCGCCCGGGGGAGCGGCTGGCTGCCGCATGCAATGCGCTCGGACCCACGTTCATCAAGCTCGGCCAGGCGCTCTCGGTGCGCTCGGACCTGGTCGGCGAAGAGGTCGCCGCGGATCTTTCGGCATTGCAGGATCAGCTGCCGCCGTTTCCATCTGACCAGGCCACGGCGATCCTCGAGGAGGAGTTCGGCGCGCCGCTCGCGCAGCTGTTCGATCATTTCGAGTCCGAATCGATCGCGGCGGCGTCGATCGCCCAGGTGCATTTCGCGACCACCACCGACGGCCGCGAGGTTGCCGTCAAGGTGCTGCGCCCCGGCGTCACCGCGCAACTGGCGAAGGATATCGATCTGATGCTTTGGGTCGCGCGCCTCGTCGAACGCGCGCATCCCCCGTTCCGACGTCTCAAACCGGTGGAGGTCGTGCGCACCTTCCAGGAGACCGTGCGCCTGGAAATGGACCTGCGCCTTGAAGCAGCTGCTGCGGCCGAACTTGCGGCGAACTTCGAGGGCGATCCGGATTTGCGTGTCCCGGCGGTCGATTGGGAGCGCACCAGCCGGCGTGTCCTGACGACCGAGCGCGTGACCGGAATCCGCATCGACGAGGTCGACGAACTCGTCGCGGCCGGACTCGATCCCCGCGACATCATCGAGCGGTCGGCCCGGGTCTTTTTTTACCAGGTATTCCGCGACGGGTTCTTTCATGCCGACATGCATCCCGGAAACATGTTCGTCGGTGAGGATGGCAGACTCATGCCGGTCGATTTCGGCATCATGGGCCGGCTCGACCGCAGGACGCGGAATTATCTCGCGGACATGCTGCTGGCCTTCCTGCAGCGCGACTACCGCCGCGTCGCGGACGTGCACTTCCAGGCCGGCTACGTGCCCGGCCACAAGAACCGCGAGGCGTTCATGCAAGCCGCCCGGTCGATCGGCGAGCCGCTGTTCGGCAAGCCGCTCGATCAGATTTCCCTCGCTCGGCTGCTGGCACACCTGTTCCAGGTTACCGAGCAGTTCGAGATGGAAACGCAGCCACAGTTGCTGCTGCTGCAAAAGACCATGCTGGTTGCCGAGGGCGTCAGCCGCAAGCTCGATTCCAGCGTCAACATGTGGGTGCTGTCCGAGCCCCTGATCGAGGAATGGATGCGCGCGAATCGTGGTCCCGAGGCGCGAATCCGGGACGCAACCGAGACCGCCTTGCTGCAGTTCGAACGGCTGCCGGCGATGCTTGACCGACTGGATCACGCGAGCCGGATGATCGATGAGGGTGGCATCCGCCTGCATCCCGATACCGTTGAAGCCCTGCGTGCACGCGAGCGCGGTCCGTGGCCGATCATCGTTGCCGCCATCGCGACAGCAGCGATCACGGCCATGGCGGTGCTCGCTGTGGTCGGCTGACGGCCAATCAGCGGGCTGACACGGTCCCCGGCCGGGGATCGATACGCAGGCGTAAGGAATTTAACTCAAAATTAAGTCAAATGCGATTTTCCCGGTCGCCCGCATGCCAGGGTTGCCGCGACGGCGAAGGTCGGTTATTTAATTATCACAGTTCCATGTTGTAGTTTTCGCCGGTCGGCCGGGCGCATCGAGAGATTTCGGGAGCACTCCACCATTGTCGACGGACAAACGCGTTTTGCTGATCGTTGCGGGCGGCATCGCCGCCTACAAGACGCTGGAACTGATTCGCCGGCTTAAGGAACGCAACGTCGCCGTGCGCTGCGTGTTGACCCGGGCCGGTGCCCAATTTGTCACACCGCTCAGCCTCGCGGCGATCAGCGGCGATACGGTGTATGACGACCTGTTTTCGCTGACCGCCGAGGCCGAGATGGGCCATATCGAGCTGTCACGCGACGCCGACCTTCTGGTGGTGGCGCCCGCGACGGCTGACATCCTCGCCAAGATGGCCGGCGGCATCGCCGACGATCTCGCGACGACGCTCCTGCTTGCCACCGACAAGCCGGTCCTGGTGGCGCCGGCGATGAACGTGCGGATGTGGGAGCACCCCGCGACCCGTACCAATATAGAGACACTGGCGACGCGCGGCGTGATGCGGGTCGGCCCCGGGGTCGGTGACATGGCCTGCGGCGAATTCGGCGAAGGTCGAATGGCCGAACCCGGCGAGATTCTGGGCGCCATCGACGCTTATTTCCGTGGCGATGCGACTCCGGTAACCCCTTCTCGGGGTGCGCCGGATCGGCCCCGTCCACTGTTCGGCCGCCGGGCGCTGGTCACCAGCGGGCCGACCCACGAGGCGATCGATCCGGTCCGCTACATCGCCAACCGCTCATCCGGCAAGCAGGGCCATGCCATCGCTCGAGCACTCGCCGATCTGGGTGCGAACACGACGCTGGTCAGCGGACCGACCGACCTTGCCGACCCGCCGGGGGTGAGCGTGGTCCACGTGGTGAGCGCACGCGAGATGCTGGAGGCGTGCCGCAAGGCGCTGCCGGTGGATGTCGCGGTTTGCGCCGCGGCTGTCGCCGACTGGCGTACGAGCGACGAGGCAATGCAGAAGATCAAGAAGAATGGCGGCGGCCCTCGTACGCTGGAGCTCGTCGAGAACCCCGACATCCTGCGCACGCTGTCCCTCGCCGACAACATGCGGCCCGGACTGCTGATCGGCTTCGCCGCCGAGACCGAAAAGGTGGTCGCGCACGCAAAGACGAAGCGCAAGAAGAAGGGCGCCGACTGGATGCTTGCCAACGACGTCTCCCTGGGAACCGGGACGTTCGGTGGCGACCGCAACGTCATCCATCTGATCGACGGTGGCGGCGTGGAGGATTGGCCCCCGATGTCCAAGGATGATGTGGCCCGGCGGCTGGCCGACCGGATCGCGGATCATTTCGCTGACGCCTCATGAGCACCATCGCGATCTCGGTGGCGCGTCTGCCGCACGGCGCCGACCTTCCGCTGCCGGACTACGCCACAGCGGACAGTGCGGGCATGGATCTTCTGGCGGCGATCGATGGCGAACTGTCGCTTGCGCCCGGTGGGCGCAGCGTGGTCCCGACCGGACTGGCGATCGCCCTGCCGCCCGGATACGAGGCGCAGGTGCGGCCGCGCTCCGGCCTTGCGCTGAAACATGGGATCACGGTGTTGAACAGCCCGGGCACGATCGATGCCGACTACAGGGGAGAGGTGAAAGTAATATTGGCGAACCTGGGGACCCAACCGTTTACCGTCACGCGCGGCATGAGAATTGCGCAGATGGTGGTTGCAGCCGTAACGCGCAGCGAATGGCGCGAGGTCCCGACCGACGCAGACCTCCCGGCATCACATCGCGGTCCTGGCGGTTTTGGGTCGACCGGTACGAAGGGGATGTAAGAAGAATGTTGCGGCTTACGCGAAAACTCATGTTTGCAATCGAGGCGGTGGTCGACATCGCGTACAATTCAGGGGTGAACCCGGTGCAGAGCAAGGATATTGCCGAGCGCCAGGGGATTCCGCGGCGCTATCTCGAACAGGTCCTGCAACAGTTGGTCCGCGCCGATGTCCTGCGTGGTGTGCGCGGCCCGCGCGGCGGCTACCGGCTTGCGCGCGAACGGCGGCGCATCTCTTTGGGCGAGATTGTACGGATCGTTGCCGGCATGGACGGCGAGGATTCGGGCGACGAGGATACCGGGTCGGAACTGGGGCGTGTCGTGCTCCAGCCGTTGTGGCAGGAAATGGAGGAAGAGGCGCTGGTCAAGCTGGATTCAGTGAGTGTCGAGAATCTCTGCCGCACGGCGCGCGAGGCGGGCATCGACAGCCGCTCGAAGAAGAGCATAGACTTCACGATTTGATGCAGAAGGGAAACAGGATGAATTCGGGCGCTCCGGAATTCAGAGGCAAGATATACGAGAACCTCGTCGAGACCATCGGCGCGACACCGCTCGTGCGGTTTTCGCGACTGGCGGCCGATGCCGGGGTTGATGCCGACATCATCGGCAAGCTCGAATTCTTCAACCCGCTGGCGTCGGTCAAGGATCGCATCGGCTTCGCCATGATCGATGCGATGCTAGCTGAGGGCGTGCTGAAGAAGGACACCGTGATGGTCGAGCCGACATCCGGCAATACCGGCATCGCGCTCGCGTTCGTCGCTGCCGCGCGCGGCTATCGGCTGATCCTGACGATGCCGGACTCGATGTCCGTGGAGCGGCGCAAGATGCTGAAATTGCTGGGGGCCGAACTTGAGCTTACACCGGCAGACCAGGGCATGAAGGGCGCCATCGCAAAGGCCGAGGAGATCATCGCCTCGCTGCCCGACGCGGCGATGCCGTCGCAGTTCGAGAACCCGGCCAACCCGGAAATCCACCGCAAGACCACGGCGGAAGAGATTTGGAAGGACACCGGCGGCAAGTTCGACGTGCTGGTGTGCGGCGTCGGTACTGGCGGCACGCTGACCGGCTGCGGTGAGGTGTTCAAAGCCCGCAACCCGGAGATCCGCATTGTCGCAGTCGAGCCGGAGGACAGTCCCGTCCTGTCCGGCGGTGAACCCGGCCCCCACAAGATCCAGGGCATCGGCGCGGGCTTTGTGCCGGCCATCCTGAAGACCGAGCTGATCGACGAGGTCATCTCGATCGCCAACGAAACCTCGTTTTCCGTGGCCCGCAAGGTGGCGGCTCTCGAGGGCTGCCCGGTCGGAATCTCGTCCGGGGCGGCGCTCGCCGCGGCGCTGGAGATTGCTGAGCGCCCGGACATGAAGGGCGCTCGCATCATCGTGATCATCCCGTCCTTCGCCGAGCGCTATCTTTCGACGGCCCTGTTCGACGGGATCGTCGTCTGAGGAGACGGCCGTGGAGATCACCGAGGAGCGCCTGCACCGGTACGCCCGCCACATCATCCTCGACGAGGTCGGTGAGGAGGGGCAGATCAAGCTGCTGCAGTCCCGCGTCCTGGTGATCGGCGCCGGTGGCCTCGGCTCGCCGGTCCTGATGTACCTGGCGGCGGCTGGGGTCGGTACGCTGGGCGTGATCGACGACGACGAGGTGGACATCACCAATCTGCAGAGGCAGATCGTCCACACGACGGAGCGCATCGGCACGCTGAAGGCGAAAAGCGCCGCCGAGACGCTCGCCGCCATCAACCCGGAAGTGAAGGTCGTGCAGTACAACGAGCGGCTGACGCCGGCGAACGCGCGGCGGCTGGTGCGTGACTACGACCTGGTCGCCGATGGCAGCGACAATTTTCCGACCCGCTATCTCGTCAACGACGCCTGCTATCTTGAGAAGACGCCGCTGGTCACTGCGGCGGTGCTCCGATTCGAGGGCCAGGCGACGACGCTCAAGGCATGGCAGGCCGGCAAACCGTGCTACCGCTGCATCTTTCCCTCGGCGCCGCCGCCGGAGATCGCGCCGCGCTGCGAGCAGGCGGGTATTTTCGGCGCACTCGCCGGCGTGCTCGGGACCATGCAGGCGACTGAGGTCCTCAAGGAACTGCTCGGCCTCGGCCACGGCCTTGCCGGACGGCTGTTGCTGTACGATGCGATGGATGTCACGCTGCGCACCGTGACCATACCGAAGAATCCGGCCTGTCCGCTGTGCGGCGAGAGCCCGACGATCACCGACGTCGGGTAACGATCCAAAAGCGCAGCGACAGGATCGCCAGCGACGTGCCGGCGCCCATGGCGATGGCGGTCATCAGGCCGGTCGTCCCCAATCCGGCCGGGAAGGCGAGCAGCCAGGCGGCCGGGATCATCACGACGAAGAACGACAACAGGTGCAAGGCGGTTGGCGTCCACGCATCGCCCGCCCCGCGCAGGGCGAATGACATGACCACCTGGCCGCCGTCAGGCACAAGGATACAGGCGACGATCAGGAACAAGCCCGGCAGCACGACGCGGAGCACAGCGTCATCCGAGTAGAACATCGCCAGCGGCTCGCGGAACAGCCACAGCAGGACGCCGAACCCGGCCATCATCGCCGCCGTCGCGCCAAGGCCGACCCAGCCGGCGGCCACCATGCCGCCATGGTCGCCAGCGCCGCGCGCGGCCCCGACCCGCACCGCGGTCGCCGCCCCGAAGCCGAGCGCCAGCATGAATATCAGGGCCGTGAGGTTCAGCGCGATCGAGTAGCTGGCAAGAGCGAGCGGACCGAGCAGGCCGGCCATCATCGTCAGGCTGTTGAAGGCGACGGACTCGACCCCCTGGCTTACGCCGGCGGCATAGCCCAGCCGCCACTGCTCGCGCCCGGCGCGCCACCAGCCCCGCGCCGGGCGGACCCGGACCGCGAAGACGTCACGGTCCGGCATCCACCAGACATACGAGATCGCTGCCACCGCCATGGCCAGCCGGGCGAGCGAAGTCGCCAGAATCGCGCCCTCGGCGCCCATCGCCGGCAAACCGCCATGGCCGAAGATCAGCACCCAGTTGAGCAGGATATTGAGGACATTGCCGCACAGGATGACGACCATGCCCGGTGCCGGTCGCGCCAGGCCCTCGAGAAAGAAGCTGGTGGTGACCGACAGCAGCGTCGGGATTAGGGCGAGGCCGGCAATGGCTGTAACGCGCCCCCCTCCGGCGGCGATGTCCGGCGACTGACCGACCGCAAGGAAGAACTCTTCGCCAAACTGTGCCAGTCCGGTGCCGACAGTGCCGATGAACACCGCATAGGGCAGCGAACGCCGCCACACGGCGCCGCACTCCTCCGGTGTCTGCGCGCCGCGGGCGTGGCTGGTCACCACCAGCGTGCCAGTCAGCAGGCCGATGCCGATCAGCAGCAACACAACGAAGGGGGTCATGCCGATGCCATACCAGGCGACGTCCGCCGCGGCGAAATGGCCGAGCATGACGATATCTGCGGTGGCCAGGGTCAGGATGCCGGCGCGCGCGACGACGACCGGCGCTGCCAGACGCAGCAGTTCCGACAGGTGACCGCGGAGCGTCTGCTTCAGAACATCGTCTCCAGCACACGGTCGGGCGGCGTGTGCCCGTCGACGAAGGTCTTGATGTTGATGATCACCTTCTCGCCCATGTCGATGCGGCCCTCGAGCGTCGCCGAACCCATGTGCGGCAGCAGCACCGCGTTGTCGAGCTTGAGCAGCTTCGGATTGATCGCCGGTTCGTGCTCGTACACGTCGAGCCCGGCGCCGGCGATGGTGCCGGATTCGAGCGCGCGGGCCAGGGCATTCTCGTCGATCACCTCGCCGCGGCTGGTGTTGACCACGAAGGAGTGCGGCCGCAGCAGTTTCAGCCGGCGCGCCGACAGCAGGTGGAAGGTCGCCGGTGTGTGCGGACAGTTGACCGAGACGATGTCCATATGGGCGAGCATCTGGTCGAGGCTCTCCCAGTAGGTGGCCTCTAGTTCCGCCTCAAGCTCAGGATGGACCCGGCGGCGGTTGTGGTAGTGGATCGAAAGGCCGAAACCCCGGGCGCGCCGGGCCACGGCCGAGCCGATGCGGCCCATGCCGAGGATCCCGAGCCGCTTGCCCCAGATCCGGTGGCCGAGCATCGAGGTCGGGCTCCAGCCGGTCCATTCGCCGGAGCGGACCAGCCGTGTGCCTTCGGCGAGCCGGCGCGGCACCGCAAGGATTAGCGCCATCGTCATGTCCGCGGTGTCCTCGGTCAGCACGCCCGGCGTGTTGGTTACCGAGATTCCGCGGCTGCGGGCGGTGGCAAGGTCGATATGGTCGACGCCAGTCCCGAACGACGCGATCAGCCGCAATTTCTCTCCGGCCTGCGACAGGATACCGGCATCGATCTTGTCGGTGACCGTCGGTACGAGAACGTCCGCCTCGCGCACGGCCTTGACGAGTTCCGCCTGGCTCATCGCCGTATCGTCGAGGTTCAGACGGGTATCGAACAGCTCCATGAGGCGCGTCTCGATGACGTCAGGAAGCTTGCGGGTCACGATGACCAGCGGCTTGCGCTTCATTTTCTGCTTCGTCGCCATGGGCCAACCTTCGAAACTGCTTCTCGTCCGGGTTATACAGCACGTTGCGCGCCTGTCCAGCCCTGCCGGCATCGCCGGTGTACGCCCGGTGCTTGACCTCGGCCCCGGCCCCTCCATTATAGGCGAGGATGATTCGCGTGCCGATGCCAGCCATGTTCCACAGGGCCCTGATCGCTTCGCTACTGACCGTGCTACTGGTGAATCTGCCAGCCGCCGCCGGAGAGCGGCCAGTGCCACGGTTCGTCTCCCTCAAGGCGGACGAAGTGAACGTGCGGGTCGGTCCGGGCAAGCAATACCCGCTGAAATGGACCTATGTCGTCGCTCGAGTGCCGGTCGAGATCATCGCCGAATGGGATAACTGGCGGAAGATCCGCGACTGGGAGGGCCAGGAAGGCTGGGTCCATTCCGCCCTCCTGTCGGCCAAGCGCACGGTGATCGTGACTGGTGAGAAGCGAATCCTGTACCGTCGGGCCGATCTGGCATCGCCACCGGTCGTCCGCCTGCGGCCGGGCATCATCGCGGACGTTGAAGATTGCATCGACGGCTGGTGCCGGGTCGAGGTGCGCAACTACCGCGGCTGGCTGAAACGTGGCGATTTCTGGGGCGTCTATCCCGACGAAATCATCGACTGACGCCATTGCTCGGCGTCCTGTAAAGACCCATCAGGCGAAGTCTGCGGCCAGTGCCTGCCGTGTCTCCTCGGGCAGCTTTACCATGTGTCCGTAGCCCGGGTGCTTGAACCCGACGACGATCTCGGCCCCCGGCCTCCGGAACGCCTCTACCTGGGCGTCGGTGAAGTGGAAGTGAACGAATTGCACCGCGGAGGCTTTGCCCGAAGCGGATGTCCGGTCGATGTCCTCTTCTGCCCGGCCCATGACCTCCTCGCCGTCGACCCGGATGAACATGGTCTCCTCGATACCGCCCAGCTTGGCGAGGAAACGGGCGCGCCGCTCCGGGTCGTCGACCTCGAACAGCACGGTGCAGACGAGTTCCCGCCCCTTCGGGATCAGAGGGTTGTATGCGGCCAGCTCCTCGGCCAGCTGCTCGTCGCCGCCCTTCTCGATGTACAGCATCTCGTGGACTTGCAGCCACATGCTGTCGTAGTCCTCGAAATGCGCGGTGGCGTCTGGCCCGATGGCGATGCGACGCAGCTTCTTCTTCTCGATCACGGTGCGCCGGCGCTCCTTCCGGATTGCGCCGTATTCCGCCATATCCATGATGTCGTCGCGGGTGATTTCCGTCTTTTGGGCCATGGTCGCGATTTCCGTTCCAGTCATTGTCCGGGTTCAGTCTGCCAGCCCGTAGGCGCGGGCGAACAGGACGATCGGATGCGGGGCGAGCTCGATCTGCGGCGCCTCTCCGTCAAGCCGCTCGATACCCTGCATGATATGCGTGCCGGCGAGCGGGCATTCGGACGCGACATATTTCTTGCCGCTCTTCGCGGCCTGGCGCGCGGTCGGCTTACCGACCTTGAGCGCCACCTCGAAATTGTCCTTCATGACGCCCCACGACCCGCCATGGCCGGAGCACCTCTCGATCACCGCCACGTCGCTTTCGGGCAGCAGGCGCATCATTTCGGCGGCCTTGGCTCCCATGTTCTGGGCCCGCGCGTGGCAGGCCAGATGGATGGCCATGCCACCGTCCAGCGGCTTCAGCCCGTCGGCAAGTCCCTCCCTGGAAGCGATAGATACCACATATTCGCTGACATCGAACGTCGCTTCTGACAGGATCTTCACGTTCTCGTCGTTCGGCACGATCAGGGGCCACTCGAATTTCAGCATCAGAGCGCAGGACGGAACCAGGGCGACTACGTCGTAGCCCTTGTCTATCCAGGGTTTCAGCGTTGCCGCGATCGTAGCGGCCTTGCCGGAAACGCGCTCGAGGTCGCCGTGCTCGAGCTGCGGCATGCCGCAGCATTCCGGATAGACGACCGCGGTCTCCACGCCGTTATGGGCCAGCACGGCCTGGGTGGCCTCGCCGATCTCCGGGTTGTTGTAATTGCCGTAGCAGGTAGCGTAGATCACCGCCTTGCGCCCGTGTGCCGGCGCATCGGTGTTGACCTTCGGTGGCTTCGCCCTGGCCCGGGCGGTGAAGCTCTTGCCGACGAATTTCGGCAGGGCGGCCTCGCGGTCGACACCGGCAACCGACTCCATCAGGCCGCGCGTTAACCGGTTCCGGGTGTCGGAGGCCCAGTTGGCGAGCCCCGGCATGCGGCCGGCCAGCCGGCCGTTGCGGTCGGTCTCGGTGAGCTGCCGGTCCATGAACCCGAGCTTGCCGTTTTTCAGGGCGACCGCGCGAGCGCGCAACATCAGATGCGGAAAATCGAGGTCGAACTCGTGTGGCGGGACATAGGGGCATTTGGTCATGAAGCAGAGGTCGCACAGCGTGCAGGCATCGATGACCGGCCCGAAATCCTTACTGTCGACACTGTCGAGCTCGCCGGTTTTCGACTCGTCGATCAGATCGAACAGGCGCGGGAAGGAGTCGCAAAGGTTGAAGCAGCGCCGGCATCCGTGGCAGATGTCGAAGACCCGCCGCAGTTCCTCCTCCAGTTTCTGTTCGTCGTAGAAGTCCGCGTCCTGCCATGGAATCGGGTGGCGGACCGGCGCGTCGAGGCTACCTTCACGCATCGTATCGATCCTTGTCTGGCGATGAGGCATTGTCGGGAACGTCGCCCGGACCGTTTGGCACATCGGGCGAGTTGAATCTTTGATGTCAATCAACGAGCGGGCCAGAATGCCGCCAGCGCGGGACTGCGACAGGCCGCGGCGGGGCAGCGGCGCCCCCGCCGGGTCTGTCGATCAGCGTCGGTTTCGTCAGGAATCGAGGGTGTCGAGCGCCTTCTGGAACCGGCCCGCGTGGCTCTTCTCAGCCTTGGCGAGGGTCTCGAACCAGTCCGCGATTTCATCGAAGCCTTCGTCGCGCGCGGTTTTGGCCATGCCCGGATACATGTCGGTATACTCGTGGGTCTCGCCTGCGATCGCCGCCTTCAGATTGGCATCGGTATTTCCGATCGGCTCGCCGGTCGCCGGATCGCCGACCTCCTCGAGAAACTCCAGGTGGCCGTGGGCGTGGCCGGTTTCGCCTTCGGCGGTCGAGCGGAAGACCGCGGCAACGTCGTTGTAGCCCTCGACGTCCGCCTTCTGCGCGAAGTAGAGGTAACGACGGTTCGCCTGACTTTCGCCCGAGAAGGCGTCCTTCAGATTCTGTTCTGTCTTGCTGCCTTTCAATGACATTGTGTCCTCCTGTCTGGTGCCAAAACAGCGGCGGGGCTGCCGCCTTTGGTGAAACGGGGCGGAGCCCAGCGGCCGTGATCCCCGATCCGCCCTATAAAGCAGAACGGGAGAGCGAAGTCAATAATTTAGAATGATTTTAAAACAGGGAATAGCTCACTGATATGCAAGCTATTCAATTAACGCCATTTTTGACGCGTACAATGATGTCGATTCGCTCGACGGACGTACCCTCGGGTGGCTGCGGAATCGCGCCTAAGCTGATCGCGTCGCCGGCGATATCCTGCAGTTGCGCCGTTTCCTCATGGAAAAAGTGGTGGTGGTCGGTGGTGTTGGTGTCGAAATACGACCGCCCGGATTCGACGACGACCTCCCGCAGCAGTCCGACCTGCGAGAACTGATTGAGCGTGTTGTATATTGTCGCCAGCGAAACCCGCATGTTGGCGGCCGTCGATTCGGCCTGCAACTGCTCTGCGGTCACGTGGCGGTCGCCGTTTTCGAACAACAGACGCGCCAGACCGAGGCGCTGCCGCGTCGGCCGGAGGCCCGCACTGCGGAGAATCTCGAACGCCTTGCTGTAGGGGCGACCCGTGCTATCCATGTCCTCTCAGACCCATCATTGTAACGGTCTTCCGCGCCACCGCGTGGAGCCGCTTCTTTTATATATCATAAATCTTTAAACAATCAATATCATAGAGCATAAATTGGAATAATTTCATTTATCGTTAACCGATGCCATTCGCGTTGTAGGCAGAGCCACGCCCGGATAATAATCGGGCCGCGACCGGCGACCCACGTTATATACGGTATTATGGCAGAAACCAAGCGACCTCGACGGCGGCGGCGTCCGCAGCCCCGCGGTAAGGAACCGGCGGGCCCCTGGCAGGCAATCCGTGTCGTTCTTTCGGTGGCGGTCTGGGCGTTTGTGGCACTGGTCGCGCTGGTGGCCTGGTATGCCTACGATCTGCCCGACATCGTGCGGCTCGAGGAGGCGGCCGGGAAAAGGGGGCCGACGGTCACCATCGAAGCCGCGGATGGTTCCGTACTGGCCCATTACGGCGACCTCTACGGCGTTGCCGTGCAACTGCACGAACTACCGCCGCATCTGCCCCACGCGGTGCTGGCGGTAGAGGACCGGCGCTTCTACGAACATGGGGGCGTCGACCCGCGCGGCATTGCAAGGGCGCTGTGGGACAACATTTGGACCGGCGGACTTCGTAGCGGCGGCAGCACGATCTCGCAGCAGCTGGCCAAGAACCTGTTCCTGTCGCCCGAGCGCACCTTGCGCCGCAAGGTTCAGGAAGCCCTGCTCGCACTGTGGCTGGAGCGACGGTTTGGCAAGGACCAGATCCTCACGATTTACTTGAACCGCGTCTATTTCGGACAGGGGACATACGGCGTGGATGCCGCGGCACGACGCTATTTCGGCAAGCCTGTGCAGGACGTCACGGTCTACGAGGCGGCGTTGCTCGCCGGCTTGTTGAAGGCGCCGTCGCGTTACAATCCGGTGTCCAGCCCCGAACTTGCATCCGCACGGGCGGGTGTTGTTCTCGACAGCATGGTGGACGCCGGCTGGCTGACCGCACGGCAGGCGGAGCGGGCGAAGATGGGCGCCGGGGTGGTCCGTAGCGCCGGGTCCGGCGCGCAGAGCCGCTATGCCGCGGACTGGCTGCTGGAAAGCGTGCGCGACTATGTCGGTCATGCGGGGGGCGATCTCGTGGTAATGACGACCATAGAGCCGCCGCTGCAACGGTTGGCGGAGCAGGCGGTCGCCGACAACCTTGCGGCGGTACGGGGCCGCGCGGGGAGCCAGGCGGCGCTCGTTGCCATGCGTCGGGACGGCGCGGTCGTGGCCATGGTTGGCGGGCGGAACTACAGCGAAAGCCAGTTCAACCGCGCGACGCAGGCACTGCGTCAGCCCGGCTCCGCCTTCAAGCTGTTCGTCTATCTCGCGGCGATGGAGGCGGGCCTGCGCCCCGGCGACCGGATCGAGGACCGGCCGGTGACCGTCGACGGCTGGACGCCACGCAACGCGCGGCGTGAGCATCACGGCGACGTGTCGCTGCGCGAAGCGGCCGCAAGGTCGCTGAATTCAGTCGCGGTCATCGTTTCGGAGGCGGTCGGCCGGGACAGTGTCGTGGCGGTGGCGCGCCGGCTCGGCATTACCAGCGACTTGCACACCGACCCGGCTCTGGCCCTGGGTGCCTACGAGGTCACGCTCCTCGAACTTACCGCCGCTTACGCGGTTATGGCAAATCGGGGCTACGGGGTCTGGCCGTACGGCGTCAGCGAGGTCCGCACCAGCGACGGCCGCATCCTGTATCGGCGCAGCGGCGGCGGCCCCGGCCGTGTCGTAGACGCACCGGATGTTGCCGCCATCAACGATATACTCAACGCCGCCATCGTCTGGGGTACCGGCCGACAGGCGCGGCTCGACCGGCCAGCCGCCGGCAAGACCGGGACCAGCCAGGACAACCGCGATGCATGGTTCATCGGATATACCCCGGATCTGGTGGCCGGGGTCTGGTTCGGCAACGACGACAACTCGCCCATGTCCGGGATCGGCGGCGGTGGCTTCCCGGCGCTGACCTGGAAGGCGTTCATGGAGCCGGCACTCGCGGGCCTGCCGCCGGCGCCGCTGTTCGGGGTGGCAGCGGCGCCGGTTGATTAGGGACCAGGTGCGGGCCTCTCGGCGGCGTCCGTCCGCTCGGCCGCCCTATGTGACTTGCTGCTGATCTCGTCGGACATACGTTTCAAGGCCTCGACGGTCTGCTCGTGGGCATAACGATAAAAAGCCGTGTCATCCCCGATTTCCAATTCGTCGTCTTCTGTCCTGGAGCTGTCCTCCTCGAACGCCCTCAGTGCAAATCCAAATTCCTCAAGAGCATCACGTATGTATAAAAGCTCCACGAAGCTGAATTTTCCTGTGACGATGTCATCCGACAATGCCGAACGAATCGACTCGTGCGACCCGGTCCACAAGCGAATTTCCCCGTGAGCTTCTAGGACGCCGTTTAGTTTATCAGTCAAGGCGTCATACCCTTCTATTCGGTGTCTGATGACTGATATGTCCTCTTCGGGTAGCCGTGTCCCCTGGCTCAGAAATTCAAGAATCCCAAGATAGCACTGCGCGATCTTTGCGCCCGTCTGCCATGAAATGTCCCAGTCTTCGCCGATGCGCGCCTTGAGAAATGCCCGGTAGTAGCGGACCGCGGCCAACAGATGGCCGGGTGCTCTCGGTCCACTCAGGACCACAGAGTCCTTGCTGTCGCGCGGGCGGCCAAACGGATGTCGTGACTGTCGTTTCCGGAACGCTGAGCGCAGCAATGCCACGATGAAGATCGGGCTGGCGATAATCAACCCCCGCATAAGTGCGGCCAATGCCCATTCGAAATCGATTTCCGGTGGCAGGCCCTCATGATCACCGCTCCACCGCGTCAAGGACGACACCAAGTTTGCAGGGACTGCCACGGCAACCAGCGTCACGGCCGACCGTACCAGGATACGCCGCCAGGTGGCAACGAACAGGCCCGCTCACCAGGCGGACAAGACTGCGTAGCCGAGCCAGGCATCGCTGTGTCGCGCCATGAAGGCCGTGACGCCGCACGCTGCGACGACGATTATCGGGTAAGCGATGGGCCGCAGAATCAAGTCTCTAGCACATGGGCGGATTCTCATTCGCCCACACTACCGTAAATCACGATTCCGTTGCCATTAGCGTCCGCTGGTTGGTCATCGCCGCCGGCCGCTCAGACACGCGCGCCCTTTTCGGCCCCCCGCACCAGCACGTGGTGTAACACCACCGCGGCAACGCCCATCAGCGCGATCGTCACCGCCATCGGCCGGGCGGTGCCGTCGAACGCGGCGCCGACGCCGATGCCGACCAGCGCGGCGAGGCCCATCTGGGTAAAACCGAGCAGCGCCGAGGCGGCGCCGGCGCGGGTCGGGAACGGGCCGAGCGCGCCGGCCATCGCGTTCGGCAGCACGAAGCCGACGCCGAACATGTAGACCATCATCGGCCCGAGCACCGTCCACACGGTCTCGATGCCGGCAAGGGCGATGCCTGCCATGGCGAGGCCGCCGGCGGCGCACACCGCGGCGCCGAGCGGCACCATGCGTTCCAGCCCGACGCGCCGGACGATGCGGCCGGAGATGACGGCGCCGACGATATAGCCGGCGACGGCGGCGGCGAAGCACAGCCCGTACAGGTTCGGCGGCAGGCCCAGCACCTCGATGAACACGAAGGAAGAGCCGGAGATGAAGGCGAACAGCCCGGCATAGGTTGCGGTGTGACACAGCACGTAGCCGACATAGGCGCGATGCCGCAAAAAACCGAGATAGTTGCGCAGCATCTGCGCCGGACCGGTCGCCTCGCCGAGATGCGGGTTGGTCTCGGCCAGCGCCAGCAACACGCCGGTAAACGCCGTCGCGCCGTACAGGGTCAGCACCACGAAATTGGCGCGCCAGCCGAACCAGACGGTGAGGTAACCGCCGATGACGGGGCCGATCAGCGGCGCCAGCGCCATCGCCGCACCGATATAGGACAGCATGCGCGCCGAGCCCTCGCGCCCGTAGACGTCGCGCACCACGGTGCGGCCCAGGACCGGCCCGGCGCAGGCCCCCAGCGCCTGCAGGAAGCGCGCGGCGATCAGCATCTCGATGCTGGTCGCAAGCGTGCAGGCGATCGAGGCCATGGTGAACAGCCCGAACCCGGCCAGCAGCGCCGGGCGCCGCCCGAAGCGGTCGGACAGCGGCCCGTAGGCGAGCTGCGCCACCGCGAAGCCGGCGAGGAAAACGCTGAGCGTCAGCTGAACCGTGGCGACGTCGGCGGCCAGCTTTTCGCCGATCGTCGGCAGTGCCGGCAGGTAGAAGTCGGTCGCCATCGGACCCATGCCGACGGACAGCGTCAGCAGCACGGCGACCAGCAGCGAATCGGGGCGCGGCACCGGCTCAGGCCTCCTCCGGCTCGGGCGCGTCGCCGCCGGGGACCAACAAGAGGTAGCCGGCGGCACCGAGCGCCGCGAGCCCGGTCATCGCCAGCCCCAGCGAGAAGGCGCTGCCGTCGTAGACCACCGACAGCACCAGGCTGCCGGCGGCGCCAACCGAGATCTGCAGGAATCCCATCATCGCCGCGGCGCTGCCGGCGATGCGCGGAAACGGGTGCAGCGCCCGCGCCGTGCTGGCCGGCATCACCAGTCCGAAGCCGAACAGGAACAGCATCCTCGGGCCGATCACCCGGACCAGCGTGAGGTCGAGCGACAGCAGCGTCATAAGCAGCGCGCCGAGGCCGAGCGCCGCGAGACCGAGACGCAGCACGATCGTATCGGCGATCCGGCCCTGCAGCCGCCCCGCGGTGTAGGAGCCGGTCGCATAGGCGCTGACGGTAAAGATGGTGAGCAGGCCGAACAGATGCGGCGGCAGGCCGAGCCGGTCGACGATCAGGAACGGCGAGGTCGAGACATAGGCGAACAGCCCGCCGAAGCCGAACACGCCGGGCGCGAGGTGGCCGACGTAGTAGCGGTGCCGGAGCAGCGCTCCGTAATTCTGCACCAGGCGCAGCGGGCTGGTCGCCATCGGGTCGCGCTCGGGGATGGTCTCCTTGAGCCAGGCCAGCGCCAGCCAGAGCATCAGCCCGCCATAGCCCATCAGGAACACGAAGGCCGACTGCCAGCCGAGCCAGACCTCGAGGAACCCGCCGATCAGCGGCCCCAGCGCCGGGGCGAGGGCGATCGCGGTGCCG
>JBFIFO010000003.1:0-58334 GCA_041602815.1 Alphaproteobacteria bacterium
CGCCCGTACCTGCATCTCGTAGATCTCCGGGACCGTGATCCCCAGCCGGCAGCCGCGGTGTCCCAGCAGGGGATTGAACTCCTCGAGCCGATCGAGCTTGATGCGCAGCTTGTCGAACGGCACCTTCATCTCGGCGGCGCGCAGGCAGACACGCGGCAGCTCGATCATGGTGCCGATCATGTAGGCCGGACGGCTGCCCGTCTCCGTCGCGACCTCGTCGGCGACCCGGTCGATGATGCGCTTGAGGACGTCAAGCTCCTCCTTGACAGCGATCAGCGGCACCATGACCTCGCAGATCGGCCCCTCGCCGGTCTCCGCCTCCACCGCGACCGCAGCCTCGAAGATCGCCCGCGCCTGCATCTCGCAGATTTCCGGATAGCTGATCGCCAGCCGGCAGCCCCGGTGGCCGAGCATCGGGTTCGCCTCGTGCAGCTCGGTTGCCCGGCGGCGCACCGTCTTGATGTCGACCCCGGCGGCGTCCGCGACCTCCTGCATCTCCTGCGCGCCCTTGGGCAGGAACTCGTGCAGCGGCGGGTCCAGGAGTCGGATGGTCACCGGCAGGCCGCGCATGATCTTGAAGATCTCGATGAAGTCCTCGCGTTGCATCGGCAGGATCTTGTCGAGGGCGGCGCGGCGGCCCTGCTCGTTCTCGGCCAGGATCATCTCGCGCACGGCGACGATGCGCTCGGCCTCGAAGAACATGTGCTCGGTGCGGCACAGCCCGATCCCCTCGGCACCGAATTCGCGCGCCGTGCGGGCATCCTCGGGCGTGTCGGCATTGGCGCGGACGCCCATGGTTCGGGCCGCGTCGGCCCATTCCATGAGCTTGGCGAAATCGCCGGACAGCTCGGGCTTGACGGTCGGCACCTCGCCGAGCATGACCTGGCCGGCACCGCCGTCGATGGTGATCCAGTTGCCGCCCTTGATGGTGCGGCCGCCGACCGTCATCTTGCGCGCCTTTTCGTCGACCTGGATATCGCCGGCGCCGGCAACGCACGCCCGTCCCATGCCGCGCGCGACGACCGCGGCGTGGCTGGTCATACCGCCGCGCGTCGTCAGGATGCCCTGGGCTGCGTGCATGCCGTGGATGTCCTCGGGGCTGGTCTCGGTTCGCACCAGGATCACGCGCTCCCCCTTGGCGGCCTCGGCTTCCGCCTCGTCGGCAGTGAATACCGCCTTGCCCGACGCAGCGCCGGGCGAGGCCGGCAGGCCGGTGGCGATGATGACGCGCTCTGCATCGGGGTCGAGCGCCGGGTGGAGGAGCTGGTCGAGCGCCTGCGGCTCGATGCGGCCGACCGCGGTCGGCCGGTCGATGAGCCCGCTCTCCGCCATTTCCACGGCGATGCGCAGGGCCGCCTGCGTGGTCCGCTTGCCGTTGCGCGTCTGCAGCATCCACAGCTTGCCCTTCTGCACCGTGAACTCGATGTCCTGCATGTCGCGGTAATGAGTCTCCAGCTTGCCGCGGATGTCGTTGAGCTGGGTGAACACCTCCGGCATGACTTCCTCCATCGCCGGCAGGTCGGAGTCGTTGGCTTGTTTGCCGGCGACGGTCAGGTGCTGCGGCGTGCGGATGCCGGCGACCACGTCCTCGCCCTGGGCGTTGACCAGGTACTCGCCGTAGAAGGCGTTCGCGCCGGTCGACGGATCGCGGGTGAAGGCGACGCCGGTGGCGCAGTCGTCGCCCATGTTGCCGAACACCATCGCCTGCACGTTCACCGCGGTGCCCCAGTCCTCGGGGATGCCGTGCAGGCGCCGGTAAGTCACGGCGCGCGGCGTCATCCAGCTGCCGAACACGGCGCCGATGGCGCCCCAAAGCTGCGCTTTCGGATCGTGCGGGAAGGGCTCGCCGAGCGCCTCCTCGACGCGCGCCTTGTAGGCGGCGACGAGCGCCTTCAGCGCCTTGGCGTCGAGCTCAGTGTCGAGCTTGACGTTGCGATCCTCCTTGTGCAGGTCGAGGATCTCCTCGAAATTGTAGTGCTCGACGCCGAGCACGACGTTGGAATACATCTGGATGAAACGACGGTAGCTGTCATAGGCGAAGCGCGGATTGTCGCTCTGCGCCGCAAGCCCTTCGACTGTCTCGTCGTTGAGCCCGAGATTGAGCACCGTGTCCATCATCCCGGGCATCGAGGCACGGGCGCCCGAGCGCACCGAGACCAGCAGCGGCGCCTTGCGATCGCCAAATTTCATGCCGCCGACCCGGGCCTCGATGTTGGCGAGCGCCGCATCGACGTAGCCGGCCAGGTCGTCCGGATAGGTGTTGCCGTTCTGGTAGAAGTACGTGCACACCTCCGTCGTGATGGTGAATCCCGGCGGCACGGGCAGCCCCAGCTGGCACATCTCCGCAAGGTTGGCGCCCTTGCCGCCCAGCAATTCGCGCATTCCGGCGCTGCCCTCTGCGGCGCCGTCCCCGAACTCGTACACCCACTTGCTCATCGCTGTCCGCTATCCCTCGATCTGGCTGAAATCCGCAAGCAAACTCATGGTCGCCCGAATCCGCGACAGCAGGCGCAGCCGGTTGGCCCGCAGTGCGGAGTCGTCCGCGTTGACGGTAACCTCGTCGAAGAACGCATCGACTGGGCTGCGCAACGCCGCCAGCGCCGTCATGGCGGCGGTGAATTCCTCTCCGGCTACGGCTGCGTCCACGGCTTTCGCTGCAGTGTCGAGCGCCATGCCGAGCGCCGACTCCTCGTCCTGCACATAGGCAGCGGTATCCGGCGCCTGGTCGTAGGAGACACCGTCCTTCTTCTCCTCGATGCGCAGGATGTTGGCGGCGCGGCGAAACGCCGTCAACAGGTTCGCGCCGTCCTCGCTGGCAACGAACTCCTGCAGCGCATCGACCCGCGCCAGCAGGCGTACGAGATCGTCCTCGCCGCCGAGCCCGAAAACCGCGGCGATCAGGTCATGCCGCACGCCCCGGTCGCGCAGGTGCACCTTCAGCCGGTCGGCGAAGAAGGCGAGAAGATCGTCACACACGGCCGCCTTGCCGACACCGCCGGGAACCGCCGCTCCGATGCCGTCGACCGCCGCACGGAAGATCGGCAGCAGGCTGACCCGCAACCCGTTCTCGATGATCAGCCGGATCACGCCCAGCGCGGCGCGGCGCAGCGCGTAAGGGTCCTTGGAGCCGGTCGGCTTCTCGTCGATGGCCCAGAAGCCGGCCAGCGTGTCGATCCGGTCGGCCAGGGCGACGGCGACCGAGACCGGCGCCGACGGGCAGATATCGTTCGGACCCTGCGGCGCGTAATGGTCGCGGATGGCATCGGCGACCTCCTCGTGCTCGCCGTCGGCCAGCGCGTAGTAACGTCCCATGATGCCCTGCAGCTCCGGAAACTCGCCGACCATGCCAGTCACGAGGTCGGCCTTGGCCAGCCGTGCGGCGCGGGCCACCCGGTCGCGGCCGGCACCCTCGATATGCCGCGCGATTTCGACGGCCAGCGCCTCGACGCGGTCGACCTTGGCGTCCAGCGTGCCGAGTTTGGCGTGGAAGGTGATGTCGGCAAGCTGCGTCGTCCGGCTGGACAGAGTTTCTTTCCGGTCCTGGTCCCAGAAGAAGCGCGCATCGGCGAGGCGCGCCCGCAGCACCCGCTCATTGCCGGCGATGATCTGCTTGCCGCCGTCCTTGGTCTCCATGTTGGCGACCAGCGCGAAGTGCGGCGCCAGTTCGCCGTCCTTGTCCAGCAGCGCAAAATATCTCTGGTGGCTGCGCATCGCGGTGGTCAGAACCTCCGGCGGCAATTCCATGAATTGTGCATCGATGCCGCCCATCAGCACCACCGGCCATTCGACGAGGCCGGTGACCTCGTCCAGCAGCGCCGGATCGTCGCGCACGGTCAGACCGGCCTTCTTCGCCGCCCGGGCCAGCCCGTCGGCGATAATCCGGCGGCGCTCGGTCGGATCGAGGATGACGTGGCCGGGACTGCGCAGGCCGGCGGCGTATTCCTCGAAATCCGTTGCCGCCATGTAGCCGGGATGCAGAAACCGGTGGCCCCAGGTGCGGCTGCCGAAGCGTACCGTCTCACCACCGAGGTCGAGCGCGCCTCGCAGCGCGGCGCCGTCGAAGGCGGCGAGGATCGAATGCAGCGGGCGCACCCAGCGGAAGCTGTTCGAGGCCCAGCGCATCGATTTCGGCCAGACCAGCCCGCCTATGGAAGCGGTCAGGATGTCGGGCAGCACCGCCGCGGTGGCGCGTCCCTTCTTCTCGATGACGGCGAACCAGACCGCGCCCTTCGGCGTTTCACGCTTCTCGCACTGGTCCAGCGAATCCAGGCCAGCGCCCCGCAGAAACCCCGCGATCGCCTTGTCTGGCGCGCCGACCTTCGGGCCTTTGCGCTCCTCGCGCAGATCAGGTTGCCGTTTGGGCAGGCCCTCTACGCACAGCGCGAGCCGCCGCGGCGTCGCGAAGGCCTCGGCGCTCCTGAAGGTAAGCCCCGCATCCCGCAGCCCCTGGGTGACGAGGCGCTTCAGGTCCTCGGCTGCGCGCGCCTGCATGCGGGCCGGGATCTCCTCGGAAAACAGCTCGAGCAGCAGCTGCGCCATGACCTACCGGTGCCCCCGCGCAGCCAGCCAGCCCTCGCAGCAGGATTTGGCCAGTGCCCGAACCCGGCCGATATAGGCCTGGCGCTCGGTCACCGAGATCACGCCGCGGGCATCGAGCAGGTTGAACAGGTGGCTCGCCTTGAGGCACTGGTCGTAGGCCGGCAGCGGCAGCGCCGCCTCGATCAGCGACCGGCACTCCACCTCGGCGTCCTGGAAGTGCCGTGTCAGCATGTCGGTGTCGGCGCGCTC
Organism: Alphaproteobacteria bacterium; assembly: GCA_041602815.1. Classification (GTDB taxonomy): domain Bacteria; phylum Pseudomonadota; class Alphaproteobacteria; order UBA8366; family JADFVY01. The sequence goes on from JBFIFO010000003.1 coordinate 4,789, forward strand.
GAAATTGTGCGCGGAATACTCGCGCTCGGCCTGCAGGAATACGTCGCCGTATTTCACGCCGGCGCCGTTGAAATCGAGGTCGAAGACGTTGTCGACGCCCTGCACGTACATCGCCAGCCGCTCCAGCCCGTAGGTCAGTTCGCACGAGACGGGATTGCATTCCAGCCCGCCGACCTGCTGGAAATACGTGAACTGGGTGACCTCCATGCCGTCGCACCAGACTTCCCAGCCGAGGCCCCAGGCACCCAGCGTCGGGCTTTCCCAGTCGTCCTCGACGAAGCGGATGTCGTGGCGCATCGGATCGATGCCGAGATGCCGCAGCGAATCGAGATAGAGTTGCTGGCTGTCCGGCGGTGAGGGCTTCAGGATCACCTGGTACTGGTAGTAGTGCTGCAGCCGGTTCGGGTTCTCGCCGTAGCGTCCGTCGGTCGGCCGGCGCGACGGCTGCACGTAGGCGGCGCTCCACGGCTCGGGCCCGAGGGCGCGCAGCGTCGTCGCCGGATGGAAGGTGCCGGCGCCGACCTCCATGTCATAGGGCTGCAGGATCACGCATCCGCGCTCGGACCAGTATTCGTGCAGCTTGAGAATGAGTGACTGGAAACTGTTGTCGGTGGCCATTCCCGGACCCGGAGTTCGCGGGCAGGCGCCCGTTCAGGTGCGGCGCAAAATAACGGCCCGGCCGGAACCGGTCAACGCCGGATGCCGGGCATCGATGAGCCGCGGTCCGGCTCAGACGGGTTGCGTCTCAGTACGGGCAGTCCGGGCGCTCGCAGGGGCCGGCGGATTTGGCGACGACATAAGCCTTGCACACCGGGCACTGCACGGTGTCCTCGATCTCCGGCGCACCGCCGGCCTTTGCCCCGGCATTGCCGCCGCGCCGCTGCTGCTTGCGTGCCTGGTCGAGCCGCCCGACCAGCTTGAAGCCGTACCAGACGGCAAGCAGGATGCCGATCAGGACGGCGAGCTTTCCCAGGCTGGGTATTCCGAACATCGATGAACTCCTAGCGGCCCGGCGGGCCGGCGGTCAAGCGCAGCGGCAGCGGCGTCACAGGCCGAACCGGCTCCAGAACAGCCGCTCCTCGATCGCTGCGAGGATATCATCGGCAACGGCGCCGGCCCGCGACATGCCGAGCCGCTTCTGCAACCAGCTGCGCGGCACCTTGACCGGACGCAGCCGCACCTTATCGCCGAACTTTTCGCGCATCACGCTGCGCAGGTCGCCGATCCCGTCCACGAGGCCGAGCTCCATGGCCTTGCGGCCGGTCCACACGGTGCCATCGAACAGCTCCGACTCCGGCGCCGCCAGCCGGGCGCCGCGACGCGTGCGCACCCAGTCCTTGAACTGGTCGTGCACGTCCTCCTGGATGGTCTTCAGGCGCTTGACGTCCTTGGGATCCTCGGGGCGGAACGGATCGAGCATCGCCTTGGACTTGCCCGCGGTGTGAACCCGGCGCTCGACCCCGGCCTTGGCGATCAGGTCGGTGAAGCCGAACCCGGCCGAGACCACGCCGATCGACCCGACGACGGAGGCCCCGTCGGCATAGATGTGATCGCCCGCGCAGGCGAGCCAGTAGCCGCCCGATGCGGCCACGTCCTCGCAGAACGCGTAGACCGGCAGGTCGCGCTCCTCGGCCAGCGCGCGCACCCGGCCGGCGATCAGCGCCGACTGCACCGGTGAGCCGCCGGGAGAATTCACGGCGATTGCTACCGCCGCGAGCCGCTTCAGCTTGAACGCGCGCTCGATCGACTCGGCCAGGTCCTCGAGCGAGAGACCGCGCCGCGCAAGGCCGACCTGTCCGATGACGCCGGCAAAGCGAAGCACCCCGACGACCGGCGCGCCCGAGGCCCTGCGCGCCAGCCAGCCGCCGATCAGCGGCACGCGCTCGAGCCAGCTTTCCCTGGGCGGGTGTTTCATGGCGGCTAACATAGGGAGGGGGATGAATCCCCACAAGACGGAAAGCGCAGCGCCCGAGTCCGGCTTCAAAGTGCGAGTGCTGCGCCGTCGCGCAGAACGGCGAGCGCTTCCGCCGTATAGCCGCCCTCTTCTTCGTGCAGTACGAGGCCCGCGGCGACGCGCATCGGGGTCCGGACGCCGGGCCGCGCACGCACGATCACGCGCTTCGCCTCGCGGCCCGCCTTGGGCCACAGCGGAAACACCACGACTCCGCCGGCCCGCCCGTGCAACAGCGCCAGCAGCTCGTCGAGCCGGTCGGCGCGGTGGATGAAGGTTATGCCGCCTTTCGGCCGGGCCATGCGCAGCGCGAAGTCAACCCAGTCGGCGAGCCTGGCCTCGCCCTCGACGTGCGCCATCGCCTTTGCATCGCCGGGCGGCGGGTCGGCCCGGTTTGCCGGAAGGTGGGGTGGATTGGCGATGACGTGGTCCCACGCGCCGGAGGCAAGGTCCGGGGGTGGCCGGAGGATATCGCCGGTAACGATCGAGACGCGGTCATCCATGTCATTTAGCGCGACGTTGTCGCGGGCGAGGCTGGCCAGTTCCGCCTGCACTTCCAGCCCCGCCACCCTTGCGCCCGGAACCCGCCGCGCGAAACAGAGCGCCGCCGCGCCGACACCGGTGCCGGCATCGAGCAGCGAGCCTGTCGCAGCAGCCGGCACCGCGGCTGCCAACAGCACTGGATCGATGGTGACGCGATAGCCCTGCGCCGGCTGCCGTAGCCGGATCTTTCCGCCGAGCAGCGCATCGGGGGCGTCGCCCTCCGCGCCGTCCCACTCGCCGGCTTCGGTCAGCAGCCGGCGTGCCGCCTCGTAATCCTCGTCGGCGACCATCAGGCGGCGAGGGATGGCCGAGATCGAGCCTTCCGCGAAGCTCATGTGAGTGTCCAGCACCACGGCCTCGATGTTTTCCCCCGCCAGCAACGCCGCAAGCCACGAAATCCGCACATGGTCGCCGGTTCGCAACAATTCCCTCATTTTCGCCACACGGTGCGCTTTTTGGTCCACTTGACCATGGGTTCGGTTAAACTATGCTCGCTGCTATTCTGCAAGCCCTGCTAGGGAAAGGGGAATCATATTGGCTGTCGTCGGCGCCGAGACGAAAGGTCGCGCGGGCGTGTCTGCGCAGGCCGTGACGGACACCAAGCCGTCGCTGGACGCATTGCACGGCCTCGTCGCGAATGACGTGGCGGCTGTCAACCAGCTGATTGTCGACAATATGCAGAGCCCGGTGGCGTTGATCCCGCAACTTGCCGGCCACATCGTCGCGGCCGGGGGAAAGCGGCTGCGGCCGATGGTGACTCTGGCCGCGGCCAGGCTTTGCGGCTACGATGGCCAGCGGCAGCAGGCGCTGGCCGCCTGTGTCGAGTTCATCCATACCGCAACCTTGCTGCACGACGACGTGGTCGACGAGTCGCTGCTGCGACGCGGCCGGGACTCGGCGAATGCGGTGTGGGGTAACCAGGCGTCGGTCCTGGTTGGTGACTTCCTGTTCTCGCGGGCCTTCCAGCTGATGGTCGCGGACGGCTCGCTTGAGGTGCTGCGGATCCTTTCCAACGCCTCCGCGGTGATCGCCGAGGGCGAGGTGCTGCAGCTGGTCACCACAAACGACACGGCGACGGACGAGGACGCCTATCTCGAAGTGATCCGCTGCAAGACAGCGACCCTGTTCGCCGCGGCGGCGGAGATCGGCGCCGTTGTCGCGGACAGGCCGGTCTCCGAGCAGCGGGCACTTGCCGAATATGGGATGAACCTCGGCATCGCCTTTCAGCTGATCGACGATGTCCTGGATTACTCGGCGCTCCAGGCGAAACTGGGCAAGACGGTGGGCGACGACTTCCGTGAAGGCAAGATGAGCCTGCCCGTGGTGCTGGCGTTCGGCCGCGGCGATGCCGAGGAGCGCCGCTTCTGGACCCGTACACTGGAGCGCATGGAACAGGACGAACGGGACCTCGGCCATGCCATCGCACTGTTGCACCGTCACGGCGCCCTGGACGAGACTGCGGCCCGGGCCCGCCACTATGCGGAAAAGGCCAAACGGTCGCTTGCATTGTTCCCTGCAAGCCCGGTTCGTGAGGCGATGATGCAGGCTGTCGACTTCGCGGTTGACAGGGCCTACTGACGGCGCGGTCGATCCCGGAGAGATCAGAAGGACGAATCCGGCTGGGTGAGAAACTCCGCCTCGTCAGGCGTCGTCGTGCGCCCGAGGACGTCGTTACGGTGCGGGAACCGCCCGAAGCGGTCGATGATCCGCTTGTGGGCCTCCGCCCATTTCACCAGCCCGGCGTCGCCGGTGGCCGCATAGAGTGCGACCGACAGGGCCTGGTCGGCGGGATCCTCGCTGTGCTGCAGGGGCATATAGAGAAACTGCCGTTCCCGCGCCGAAAGTCCCGCGTCGAACTTCCTGTCCAGCGCATACCTCAGGACCGCGCGCGCAGCCGCATCTGTGGCGAACGCGCGGGCGTCGCCGCGAAACATGTTGCGCGGAAATTGGTCGAGCACGATGGCCAGCGCAACGCAACCGGCCGGCGTCTGGCGCCACCCGTCGAGCGCGCCCGCGGCGGCCCGCCGGTACAGTTCGGCAAAACGCTTTCGGACCGTCGCGTCGAACGCGTCGTCCCTCTTGAACCATTGTTCCGGCGATGTCTCTGTAAACCAGAAGTCGAGCACTGCGCGCGCCTCGGCCGGAACCTCTGTGCTCAAACCCATCCCTCGGCCCTTGCTCTCTCCCGTTCCAGGGGTTATATAGCGGGCCTTCCCGCCGGAGTGTAGCTCAGCCTGGTAGAGCACCGTCTTCGGGAGGCGGGGGCCGGTGGTTCGAATCCACTCACTCCGACCAACAGAACCCCCCGGGAAACCGGGGGGTTTTCGCATTGCACCGGGTTCGTCGGATTCCTGTGCCGTGCCCGAGGGATCTGCATGTGGCTGACAGTGTCCCAGCAAGCGACGCATCGATGGGATCGCAGTTCCAATCGAAACTCCCTTTGTGTTGTCGCGGCCAAGTTGGGGGACGCCGTGGTCCGACCCGGCTGATATGCATTGCCGGCTTGTTTGGTTGCCGGCCCCGAACGACCTGTCGCCTGGCCCATGGTCGGTCCCGCCTCACCGGAAATCGCCCGGCTTCGGGTTGTGCGCACGCGTAACGCCCTGCGGCAAAACAATTCTCTCTTAACGCTTCTTTTACCCAACAGTGGAATGGTTGACGAGTGCCCCAGACCTTCGTTCGCGCATTCGTAGAGTAGGATCACGCCACGGTCTGCGCATCGGGGACATCCATACTCTCGTATTCGTGCACCGATACGGGCCAGCTGCATCACTCAAGTCAGGCACGGCCGATCCATGAGCGACAAGACTTCTTCGATCCTGATCATAGATGACGACGAACTGCTGGTCACGCTGCTGGAACACAAGCTCGGTCAACGTGGTTTGTCGGTGAAGAGCGCCAACGACGGACAGGACGGCCTGATGGCGGCCATCGAAGGACAGCCCGATCTGGTGGTGCTCGACGTCATGATGCCGACCATGGACGGCTTCGAAGTGCTGCGCCGCATGAAGGAACACGAGCGCACCCGGGATATTCCGGTCATCATGCTGAGCGCCAAGCGTCTCGAGGATGACGTGGTGAACGGACTGAACCTCGGCGCTGCCGACTATCTCGTCAAGCCGTTCATGCCTGAGGAACTGCTGGTCAAGATCCAGAGGCTGCTGAGAGAAAAATGGATGCCCGCCTGACGCCCCGCGGCGGGCGGTGTAGTTCGCTGCTCTGTGGAATTCTCTCGTTCGTCCTGTGGGCCGCTCTCGCGGCTCCTGCCTCGGGCAGCGAATTTCAACGCGTCTACGACGAGGCGGTCCAGGCCCAGCAACGGGGCGATCTCGCAACGGCCGCGGTGAAGTTCGAAACGGCAAGCAGGATCGCGCCCGCAAGTGTCGACGTCCTGGTGCGGCTGGCCCTGGTCCGCGGGCAGCTTCGCGAATTCGACCGCGCGCTGGCCGCGGTTGACCGGGGTCTTCGCATCGCACCACGGAACACCGATCTGCGGCTGGCTCATGCCAGAATCCTGGGCTGGGCCGGCCGGTATGCAGAGGCATTGCGGACGGTGGAAGCGGTAATCGCTGAGCAGCCGCAGAACGCGGAGGCATATGCGATCAGGGGGCGCATCGCGTTCTACGAGGGCCGGCTCGATGCGGCGGACGCCGGTTTCGCGACAGCACTCAAGCTCGAACCCGGAAATGCCGAAGCTGCGGCCGGGCGGGCCGATGTCGCTCGCGCCCGGCAGGGGGCCGCACGCACGGAGCCCGCCGAGGCGGCAACCGGTAGTCCGAGGTGGCGCATCGATGCCGGTTATCTGCACAGCCGGTTCTCCCGGTTGAACCTGGATAACTGGCACGAAGGTTTCATTCGAGTAGAGCATCGCTGGCCCAGCCGAACGGCGCTCAGCCTGCGAGTCGATACCAGCAATCGTTTCGGTTCGACAGAGACCGCTGTCGGCGTCGGCATCGCGCAGCATTTCGGCGACGCCTTTACCGCCTATGCCGAGGGCTCGGTTTCGCCGGCAGCGGACTTCCTGCCGCGATGGACGACTTCGGCGGGTGGTCGGCTGCGGGTCGCCGAAGGCGGCGGGCAGGTCGGGCCCCTACTGCTGAGTGCAGATCTCCGTCACAAGAGCTACGCGACAGGGGACATCCAGAATTTCGATCCGGGACTCGAGCTGTACGGATTCAATGGTCGGGCCTGGCTGACGGGCAGATGGATCAACGCGTTCGACCGTGAGGCCGATGTGCGCCTCGCCGGCTGGTTTGCCCGTCTCGACTGGCAGATGGCCGCGCCGTTCCGGGTGTTCGCCGGATTCAGCGACGCGCCGGAAACCGAGGCGGGCATAACCGTCGACACGCAGAGCGTATTCGGCGGCCTGGCGTTCGACGTCACTCAGAGCGTCCGCCTGAATGCCAGCGCTGCACGCGAAGATCGTGAAAATTCATACATTCGCAATGTCTTTGGTGTGTCATTGACGCTGCACTTCTGACGGCAAGGTGGCGGCCGCGATTTGTCGAAAGGGTCCGGCAATGACACTCCTGGCAACAATCTGGTGGACCTCCGCCGTGCTGATGGTGGTTCCGCTGGTCATGCTGGTCACATTGATCCTTCGGCGCCTGTATCAGGAACGCGTTGGTCGACGGCTGGCGGAGCGCAAGAAGGCGTTGACGATCTTGGCGATGATCTATTTGGAGGCGCCCGTCAACGACAAACGAATCCGGGAAATCTGCGGTAACTTCAATCTGACTGTGCTGCACAAGACTGCGAGCGGGCTGGTTCAGGGAAGGCGCCGGAAAGCCCAGCTGCGCATCGATCTTCGCTTGCTCCGCGACATCATTCAGGATCTTCTGGGATCGGTCCGTGGCGAAACCCGGGAACGGCTCGTCAATCTGCTGCGGACCACGTCGGCGCGACAGATTTGCCTGGCTGATCTGCGCAATCGCCGTGTCGACACGCGGATCAGCGCCATTGAGACGCTTACGCTCATCCCGGATCCGGAGGTCATCGACGCATTGCGCACCATGCTGGATGATCCAGAGCCCGATGTTCGCCTCGTCGCTGCGCGCAGCCTTGTCGCTCTCGGGCCGAATCTGACACTGGATGACCTCGTCGGAAAGCTGGATATCGGCGGCACGATCCGCTCGCGGATGCTTCGCGAAATCTTCCGCACCTTCGCGTCCTACAACGCCGCGGACCTAATGCTCCTGCTGGACCGCAATCCGCCGGACCTTACCGCCGCACTCGCCATTTATGGCCTCGGGACGGCGCAGGATTACGGCGCCGTCTCAGTCATTGCCAACTGCGCCAGCTGGCCGTCGATCGATGTTCGCGCCGAAGCCATGCGCGCCCTCGCCGCCATTGGCCATCCTGGCGCGGAGCCGGCGGTCCTCCAGGCGCTGCAGGACGACGCCTGGGAAGTGCGCACCGAGGCCGCGATCTGCGCCGGAAGCATTCCGTTGCCGAGCGCCGTGCCGCTTCTGCGCGAGCGGCTCGAGGATATCGAGTGGTGGCCCCGATTCCGTGCCGCCGAGGCCTTGCGCTCGATCGGAAATGCGGGTCGAAGGGCGTTGGAGGCCGCCCGGCTGGGGAGCGGACGATCTGCCAGCATTGCCGACATGATCCTGGCCGAGGAGAGGGCCGCGGCGGCATGAATGTCGACTCCCTCCTCGCCAACGATGCACTGTCCTCGTATCTCGCGGCGACGGCTTGGTGGGCCAGCGTCATCATCCTTTGCACGATGTTTCTGCAGAACCTGCTCTACATGCTGCAGCTGCTGCTTGCGTTCAATGTATTGCGGCGTTGGCGTTTCGTTCCCAATGCCGTTCGCGCGTGGCGTCAGCTGAGCGACACGTCGTTGCCGATTTCCCTGCTGGTGCCGGCCTACAACGAGGAAGCGACGGTCGTGGCCAACGTACGGTCGATGTTGGCACTGCATTATCCGCGGTTCGAAATCATCGTGATCAACGACGGCTCCAACGATGCCACACTGCAGACACTGATCGACAATTACGATTTGCGGCCCATCGTCCGGGTTTACGAGGAAGAAGTTCCGCATCGCCCCATCAAGGGGCTCTATGGATCACCGAATTACCCGAACCTCATCGTTGTGGACAAGGAGAACGGTGGCAAGGCCGACGCCCTCAACGCCGGGATCAACCTTTGCCGGCTGCCGATGTTCTGTGTCGTTGATGCCGACTCGATCCTGGAGGCGGATTCGCTGCTGCGAGCGGTGCAGCCGTTCTCCGAGGACCCGGACCGCGTTATCGCGGTAGGGGGAACGATTCGACTCGCCAACGGGAGCGGTGTGCACGGCGGCCGCGTGGTTTCGGTGGGTCTCCCCAACAAGCTGCTGCCGTTGTTCCAGGTCGTCGAATACCTCCGTGCGTTTCTCATGGCGCGCCTCGCGTGGAGCGAAATCAACGCACTGATGCTGATATCCGGCGCATTCGGAATCTTCAAGCGCAGTGCTGCGGTGGCCGCGGGCGGGTACTCGTACGGCACCGTTGGCGAGGATATGGAGATCATCGTCAAGCTGCACCGCTACATGCGCGAAAAGGGCGAGGACTACGTCATTCGCTTCGTGCCCGATCCGGTGTGCTGGACGGAGGCGCCGGAGACCTTGCGCGTCCTGGGCCTCCAGCGCAAACGCTGGCAGCGCGGGGCGCTCGAAACGTTCTTCAAGCACATCCGCATGCTTTTCAACCCGCGCTACGGCGTGGTCGGGATGGTGGGGTTCCCGTACATCCTCTTGCTCGATGTGATCGGGCCTCCGGTTGAACTGCTCGGATATTTCCTCATTCCGATATTGTGGTATTTCGGATTCCTGAGTCCGGAATTCTTCGCCGCATTTCTGGCGCTGACCTTCGCATGGGGCGTAACCATCAGCGTCGGCACGCTGGTGCTGGAAGAAATGGAGCTGAAACGATTTCCGAAGACGCGACATCTGGCGTTGCTCGGATTCATCGCCGTTCTGGAGAATTTCGGATACCGCCAGATAAACAATTTCTTCCGGGTCGCCGGGTACTGGCAGTACCTGCGCGGCAACAAGGAATGGGGCCGGATGACCCGTGCCGGCTTCCAGCAGGCGCACACGAAGGAATGACGTGATGCCGCGCTATGTGCACTGTTGGCCAAGTCCGGTTGGCAAGGTCGCGGGGTCGGCTCGGTGGCGGCGCGGGAAGGTCAGAAGCTCGCTTCGCGACCTTGCCGATCGGACGCAGCGGCCGGGCTCCCACCTGCCGATGCTGCGCATGAAGGCCGGCGCGTTGTGCCGCCTGAAACAGCTACGTGCAGAGGAGTGACGGCGGCCGTGCGTATCGTAAAATCAATCAACAGCAAGTTCCTCCTGGTCACGCTGCCCTTTGTGTTCCTGTCCTCGATGGCGACGATTTTCGCGGTTGGAACGTTGCAGGTGCGCTGGGAAGAGGAGCATCTGCGAGACTTGATGCGGAGTCATGCTCGGACCCACAGCGAGACACTGGCTGCCCATATGCGTAGCAGCGATACCTACACCACCCGAATCATGCTGTCGTACGCTCTCTCCGACATCATCGCGGCGTCGCAGGTCAAGCGGGTCGTCCTCCTGAACGCGGCTGGCGAAGTGCTTTTTGCCGCCGGACAGTTGCGCGAGAGCTCCGACCGGTCCCTGTCCGTCGAGATACCTATTGTCACCGACGAGGATCGCGTCCCGCGCGAACTGGGACGATTGCAGATTTTCGCAGACGGCATCGACCCCGGACCGATTCTCATCGAGAATACGGTCAACTATTCGATTCTGCTGGTCATCGTCATGGCCTCGATTATCGCCAGCATCGCACTGACCACCCATTACGTGGTCAACCGCCCGCTCGGACAGTTCCTCGCAGCGGTTCGAACCTCCCAACCTCTTGCCAAACGGCAATCGGCGGCCTTCAGCCCGCCAGATGAGTTGGGTGAAGTGATCGACGCCTACAACGTAATGATGCAACAACGATTGGCCGACGAAGAGACGCTGCAACAGAACGAGCATCGCCTGCGTTCTATTCTCGAATCGAGCCCGCTCGGCATTTCCATTGTCACCCTACAAGGTACACCCCTGTACGCGAACGCGCGAATCCTGCAGATGCTCGGCCTCTCCCGCGATGAGTTCTTCCGCTCAAACGCGAGAGATTTTTATGTCAATCCAGGCGATCGGGACGAAATCGTCGAAATTCTGCAGACCGGTCAGGGCGTCGAAGATGTCGAGGTCCATCTTCGGCGCAAAGGAGGCTCGCCCTTCTGGGCACTGCTTTCGTTCATGCCGACGGATCTTTACAAGGGCGAGTGTTTCCTCGTCTGGCTCTACGACATCAACGAGCGGCGCCTGATCGAGGATGAGCTGCATGCGAGTCGGGAGCTCCTGGAAGAGCAGGCGAACGAGCTTCGCGACCTGGCCGACACCTTTGCCGTGCAGAAATCCCGTGCCGAACAGGCAACCGCGGCGAAGAGCGAGTTCCTCGCCAACATGAGCCACGAGATCCGTACGCCGATGAACGCCATTCTCGGGTTGATCGACCTGACAATGCAGACGGAACTCACCGCAGAACAGGCGAACAATCTCGCCAAGACCCGGACCGCAGCCCGTTCGCTCCTGGAAGTCATCAACAACATTCTCGATATCTCGAAAATTGAGACAGGGAAATTGGAGCTCGAATCGGCGCCGTTCGACCTTAACGATACGCTCAGCGGCGTTTCGACGATGCTGGCAACCGAGGCCGAACGCAAGCAGCTTGATCTGTTCTTCGTCACTGCGCCGGACGTTCCGAGATTCCTGGTTGGCGATACGCTACATCTCGGACAGGTTCTCCTGAACCTCACCAACAATGCGGTCAAGTTTACCGAAGTCGGCAGCATCGAGCTGCGTATCTGGGTCGAGGAGCGGCAGACCGGCTCGGTGACGCTGGGCTTTTCCGTGACGGACACGGGAATCGGCATCAGCGAGGACGTGCAGCCGGGACTATTCAAACCGTTCGTTCAGGCCGACGGTTCGACGACGAGGAAATACGGCGGCAGCGGTCTGGGACTTGTCATTTCGCGGCGCATCGTCGAACTCATGGGCGGGACGATCGTTCTCGAGAGTCGACCGGGCAAGGGCAGTACTTTCAGCTTTACCGCCCGGTTTGGCCTGCAAGAGATGGATCGGACACCGGCCCCGCCGCCGGCGCGTGCGCCAAATGTCCTTCTGATCGCAAGCAGCCGTGAGACCCGTCGAATCCTTCCGGACGCGCTCGCAGCCTGGGGTATGACGGTTCATTCGGCGAATTCGACGACGACGGCCCTGGCAGAGATCGACCGGCTGGCGCAGATCGGCGATCCGAGCATCGACGTTCTGTTGTTCGACTGCAAGGTCCAGGGAACGAACTGCGTCGAAGCGGCGCGCAAGATCATGGATGAACGCAAGCTCGGGTCGGCGGCGACGGTCTTCCTGCTGCATGGCCAGCACCACGAGGAACTGCGTACGAACGCCGAGAATCTGGAGTTGTGTGAGTTTGTCGCCAAGCCCGTGCACGTGCAGGTGCTGGTTGACAGCATCCGCGGCGTGGCGCGACAGGATGACGCCGAGGGAAAGCCGGCGGCCGAGCATGCAGCACCGGCCATGAACCAGTTGCGGGCAGAGCTGCAAGGTGCCCGGATTCTCCTTGTCGAGGACAACGAGATCAATCAGGAGGTCAGCCAGGCTGTTCTCAAGCGGGTTGGGCTACTCGTCGAAACCGCGAACAATGGCAGGGAAGCAGTCGACGCGGTCATTGCCGACGCAACGCGGTTCGATGCGGTACTGATGGATGTGCAAATGCCAGAGATGGATGGGCTGCAGGCCACCCGGGCAATCCGGGAACATCCGGGTTTTGCCGAGTTGCCGATCATCGCGATGACCGCACACGCGTTTGCCGAGCAACGGCGCGATTGCCTCGATGCGGGCATGAACGACCACATTCCGAAGCCGGTCGAACCGGCCCGCCTGGTTGCTGCGCTCAACAAATGGATCAGGCCTGGCGGCAGCGCATCGGAAGAACCAGCGAACGAAGCACCGGCGGATGCGGCCGAGGATGGCACCCCCGGTCCCGACGAGCTTCCCGGTATCGACGTCGCCGGCGCCCTCGAGCGGCTCGACGTCACGAGGGAATTCTTCGACATGCTGCTCAAGAAATTCCACAGCAGGCACGAGGGCGTGGGCATCGAAATCCAGGATGCGTTCGCCCGGTCCGACCTGCGGCGCGTTGAGGAAATCGCGCACCTCTTGAAAGGGATGGCGGGCAATCTTTCGGCCAATGATCTGTCGGCAGCGGCGGAACGCGTCGAGGCGGCGGCCCGCGACGAGGACGCGGAGCATCTGCCCGAACTGTTGGCGCGCCTGCAAACCGCTCTCGCCCCGGTCCTCGAGTCGGCCTCGCGAGCCGGCAGCGATTCCTGACATTCGGTCGTCAACCGTGCGAGGCCTGCACCGCGGCAGGTGACATCGCGCCTGCGGCCGTATCAGGGCTCTCCACGTCCCGTCTTGACATCGACCGGTCAAGCGCTGGCAACATGCCAGCCTGGCTTTCCCGGCGTGGCGCTGCGCCGGCAACAAGGAGGATCAACGCATGCGTGCAGTGATAGCAGCGGCAATCATGATGACGGGAACGGCACTGGCGGCAAGTCCCGCCGGGGCGCAGCAACCCGTGAAGGGCCAGGATGCGGTCGCCATTGTGCAGGGCGGCCAGATTCGGGCTTCGTCCAGCGAGGGGTTTCAGGGATTCCTGCTGTTGATCGAATATCGGGGCGTGAACTATACCTGCGCCGTGACGGCGGGCGGACAGGTACAGACCTGTTATCCGCTTTACTGGTAGAAACACAACAGGGGACTCGCGGGGCGATGCCACGACCTGCACCGGTGAATGCGGACGGCAGTCGATTCCCCGTCCCGCCGGGGATATCGTGCGGAAACTGAGGTTTGCACTCTGGTTCGCCGTGGCGACGGCGATTGCGCTGTTTGCGGCGCTTCAGTTCATTAGCAGACTGACGCCCCAGCCGGTCGGAGAGGCGGAACAGGCGCGCACGGCCGAAGAGATCGGCCGCGAGATCGTCACTGGCGAATTCTCGCTTGTCGACGGGCAGGGCAAACCGGTTTCGGATATCGATTTCCGCGGCTCGTGGCTGCTGATCTTCTTCGGGTACACCCACTGCCCGGATGTCTGCCCGACCACCCTGGGCTCCGTTGCACTGGTCTTGGACGAGCTTGGCAGCGACGCCGAGTCGCTGCAGCCGCTCTTCATAACGGTGGATCCCGCCCGCGACTCGCCCGATGTGGTGCGGGAATACGCTGCTGCGTTCCATCCGAAAATCATCGGCCTGACGGGCAGCGAGCAACAAGTGGCAGCAGCGGCCCGATCGCATCGGGCCTATTATGCAAGGGCCACAGCGTCGAATGGCACGTCGGCGGACGCCGACGATTACGCCATGGATCACTCTGCCCATCTCTTCCTGATGGATCCTGACGGTGTCTACGCCACAGCCTTTTCCCAGACGACCACAGTCGAGGCCATGGTCCGGATTATCCGTGAGCGAATGACCGGAGATTAGCGGGGACGGGTGCTTTCCCGGCAATTCGATATCGGTCTGCGCCGAGTCGCACGCCCGACAGGATTCCGGCCGATATCCGCAGCAAATTTCACCTTCTGCGGTGCGGCGGATCGACGCAAGAACCTTGCCGGCGGCAGTCTCGCACACGGCTGGCTGAATCCGGCGCATACCGCTGTTTCGGGGCGGCAGGCGATGGGTCGGCTTTGTCCGCCGTCGAAGGCGCCAAGCTGAAAATTATTGAGTATTCACAATAAGTTAATCTAAATTGCATGCAACCCGGCCCGCCAGCCAAGTTAACTACTTCCGAGAACCTGCGCCAGGATTTTCCCTTTTTAATATTCCCATCATATCGTAATATCGTATTGCAGAAATGCCGCGCCCGAATCAGAGACTAACCTCTGAAATAGAGTTCCAATGATACGCCGAAGTCTGCGATTTATTGGAGGTGCAAAATGAAAATCACATGAAAGCAAATCCCATCTCTACTGGAAATATGAGAAAAGACTTTACAGTTTTTCTTGTGCGGGGGTAGGATTTCAAAAATCCGTTGGTACGCAGGGGGTTAAAGTCGAATTTCAGTGGAGGTGAAATCAAGATTACTTTCCTTGCACGACAATGGGGCTGCCGGCGGGGAAAGTAAACCGGGACCGACAGGGTTTATTGAAGGCAGGGTGACATGCATTCCTACGAACGCCTTTCCGGTGCGTCCGGACGGCGCGTGTTTTATCGCGCAGAACGATTCAAGGCGCGGGACCTGTTCCCGCAGGCGACGGCCAAGGTCGAAATCGACGATACTCTTCTGGCGCTGGAAGACTTGAGCATGACCGGCTTCAGTGCGATTGCTCCCGGTGCTGCGCTCTGGGCTCCGCGCATCGGCGAGGAGTATGCCATCCGCCTCCTGCTTGACGATATGGTGCTGCACGAGGGGCGTGCGAAAGTATGTCGAATTGGTCGGCAGAAATGCGGCGTGAGTGTCGGGCTCGGGCTGACATCGGATTACCTCGACATCGCCGACGTCATAGGCAAGCGCAACCGCCACCTCCTCGATCTCGAAATCGGCCATGGCCTGGTCCCCGATACTGGCCTCGTCGATCCCGAATACAGAAAGCTCAGCGCCGACGTCGTGCACCTCTTGCGGAACTTCCGCGCGATCCTCGAGCGGCACGAGTTGCGTGGCAACGGTTATGCGTCCCCGCCACCGCAAAGTCCGATTGACGAAGCGCTGCAGCTTTGTGAGGAACGGATTATTCCCGCATGGCGCCAGCACTGGGAGCATGCCAACAGTCTCGTTGAACCGTTGATGTCCGAACCGGACCGCTTGCGGGCGACGAAGCGGTTTACCGAACTCGTCGTGACGCCGGAGTTCATGGATGGACCGATCTGGCGCCGCAGTTACGAGAAGCCGCTCGGATACCCGGGCGACTATCAGGTGATGAATCATGTCTATGCCTGGCGGCGCGAAGGCGATTCCGCGACCGGCAAGCTTCTTCATCGTGCAGGACTCGAGGTTGCCGAGTGCATCGGCACGCGCATGCGCATGATTGAACAGATGATCGCCCACGAGGTCGCGTCCCGACCGGCGGGCGAAGTCACTCATATCGCCAGCATCGGAAGCGGCCCGGCCAAGGAAGTGTCGAATTACCTTCAGGCCGACGAAATCCCGGGTGTCGTATCGTTTACCCTCGTCGACCAGGAACATGAAGCGCTCGAGCAGGCCTACAGCGATATCTACCCACAGACCACGCGGCACGGGGGCAGGGCTGCGGTGCAGTGCCTGAACATGTCCTTCGTTGACCTGGCCAAGAAGAACCGGGTGTTCCCCGGCGTCGGACCGCAGGACTTCATCTACAGCGTGGGAATCGTCGACTATCTGGCAGATCATCGGGCGCGCAGCCTGGTCGCGTCGTTGTACGACCGACTGGCGCCGGGCGGCCGGCTGGTCATCGGAAACATGCGCAGGACCAGTCTAAGCAATCTCTGGCCGATGGAATTCATCTGCGACTGGAGCGTCTATTATCGCGACGAGGCCGAAATGTGGGCCATGGTGGAGGGGTTGTCGGCAACGTCGCGCAAGCTCGAGACCGACCCGACCGGGCGCGTGTACATGCTGACTCTCCGCAAACCCTGACCACGCCCCTCGCGCGGCAGACGCCGAATCGAGCCAGTTCGCAAAGACAGAGCGCCGCTTCAGCCGGGCAACTGGAGGGACTGCTGGGTGTCGAAAATCGTGCGCTCTGGCGGCAGGCGCATCGTCACGACGGTGCCCTGCCCGGGCTTGCTGTCGATGGTCAGTTGCCCGCCGTGCCATTCGATGATCTTTTGCACGATGGGAAGCCCCAGTCCGGTACCGCCGCGTGAGCTGGTGTACGGGTGCGCGGCCCGATAGAATGGTTGCGTTGCGTTCCCCAAATCTTCTGCCGCCATGCCGATCCCGCTGTCGGCTACGCTCAACACGCATGCGCCGGCCTCGTCCATCCACAGGGCGACGGAGACCTCACCACCCTTTTCGGTGAATTTGACACCGTTCGACACCAAATTGATGAGCACCTGCCGGAGCCGTCCGGGGTCGGCCATCACGACGACGCTGTGCTGCGGCAGCGAAGCCGAAATCCTGAGGCCGTGCGAGATATCCGGGACCCGGAACATCCGCAGGCACTCATCGACGATCCGGCACATGTCGACCTCGCATTCGGCGAAGGACAGCTTTCCCGCCTCCGCCGTCGCCAGATCGAGCATATCTCCGATGATGCTCAGCAGGTGGCTGCCGCTGGAGTAGATGTCCTCAGCGTAGATCTTATAACGGGGCGTGCCCAACGGCCCCAGGATCTCTTCCTTGACGATCTCGGAGAATCCGATGATCGCATTGAGCGGCGTGCGTAGTTCGTGGCTCATGCTGGCCAGGAATTCCGTCTTTGCCTTGTTTGCCGCGTCTGCCCTGCGGCGCAGCCGCTCGGAGGCCGCCTTTTCGTATGTCAAAAGGCGAGTTTGGAGGTGATTCAGGCGCAGGTACAGTTCCTGCACATAGTTGACAACGCCACCGACCGCAATCGCCATTGCCAGGAAGAAATTGTTGCTCAGCAACACCTCGTAAGGAACGGGGTTCAGGACGAACGCCGACAACTGATAGATGGCGAACAGGATCAGCGAGACGATCAGCGAATACACGTGGTGGAGACGCAGCACGCTGGCGCAGTAGATCACCACCATGATCAGGCCGGCGTAGTACCAGTAACTTGCGGGCGGTTCACCGAACACCGTCATGGCAATGATGCCCATGCCCGCGGCAAACATTGCGAGCGACAGTCCGGCCTGGGCGCAGCGCACGAAGTTGCGGTGATAGGTCAGGGCAAAGACCCCGAAGATGACCGGGAACACAAAGCCGAACCGGACAGCCCAGAACCGACTGACCACCTCGGGCATGAGCAGTGCGTCAAGCACGCCGAACAGCCCATACAGAAACGCGCCGGCCAGCAGGCCGAGCCGTATGACCGGTCGCGAATCGAGCATGTGTCTGTACAGAAAGCGCCGTTCCGCGATTCTGTTCTTGAACCGCAGGCTGAACATGTTCAGCTCTGAGAGGTTCGCCTTCCAGACGCTCATAGCGTCACCAACTGTGCTCCTCGCCGGACCGGGCCTTTTCGGCCACTTTACACAACTGTCGCCGAATATAGTTAACCAATTGTTATGACCGGAAATCCGCCCTTAACGATTTGGCGGCCACGTCATGCTTTCGCAGGCTGCTCAAACATTTGTGCCCCGTTGAATCCGGAGCATCTGGCGTCGCCGCAATGCTCAGCCGCCAGCCCTGCGTTCGTGTCCCGGCGGGCGTCAGTCAGGCGCTGCGGACCTCACCCAGGAATCTCTCGACCTCGCGGCGCAGGCCCTCAGCCTGCTGCGCCATTTGCTGCGACGCGCTGAGTACCTGGCCGGCTGCAAGGCCTGTTTCGCCGACAGCCTTGGAGACGCTTTCGATATTCTGGTTCACATCCTGGGTGCCGCGCGCCGCCTGCTGAACGTTGCGGGCGATTTCCTTTGTCGAGATCCCTTGCTGTTCGACCGCGGACGAGATGGTCGTCGCGATTTCGTTGACTTCGCCGATGATCGCGCGAATCTTCTCGATCGCGCCGACCGCATCGGTGGTTTCCTCCTGCACGGAAGCGATCTGCTGCGAAATTTCCTCGGTTGCGCGTGCTGTCTGGTTGGCAAGGTTCTTGACCTCCTGGGCGACGACGGCGAAGCCCTTGCCGGCCTCGCCCGCGCGGGCCGCCTCGATGGTCGCATTGAGGGCAAGCAGGTTGGTCTGTCCGGCAATGTCGCTGATCAGCTTCACAACGTCGCCGATCTTCTCCGCCGCTTCAGCCAGCCCCTGAACCGTCGTGTTGGTCGCCTCGGCCTCGGCAACCGCGTTCTGCGCGATCTTCGCCGACTGCATGACCTGGCGGCCAATCTCGGCGATCGAAGCAGACAGCTCCTCCGCCGTTGCGGCTACCGTCTGTACATTGGCGGCAGCCTCCTCGGACGCAGTGGCCACGTTGGTCGACTGGCGGCTTGTCTGTTCCGCCGTGGCCGACATTTGCTGTGCCGTCACCTGCATCTGCGTCGCGGCGGACGACACCCCTTCCACGACCTTCTTGACCTGTACTTCGAAGCGATCCGCCATTTCGCGAACGGTCTGGCGTCGCTCCTCAAACGCGCGCTGCTGGGAAGCCTCCTGTACCTCCTCCAGTCGCCGCTTCTCCACGGCGTTGTCTTTGAATATCTGCACAGCGCGCGCCATGTCGGCGACCTCGTCGCTGCCGTCCTGACCAGGCACGGCGACATCGGTATTGCCGCCGGCAATTTCCGCCATGACCTGCGTAAGGCGCGAAATCGGGCGCGTGATGGTGCCGCCGACGAAATACAAGACGAGGACCAGCGCGCCGGCGAAGACTCCCCCCACAACCAGGGCGATTTGTGACGAACTGGCGACCTCGTCGTTCAGCGCAGCGCTCGAACGGGCCACGTCCAGCACCACCAGATTCTGGAGTTCCGCCAGAAGATCAACAAGACCTTCGCCGTATTCGTCGATATCGTCGTCGAACCGGGCAAAATCCTGGCCGGCCCCGCTTTCGATTGCCTGCACGAGTTCGACCCGGATCACGCGGTCCGCAATGTTGGTCAGCTCGGCAACCTCCGCTGCAAGTTCCGGCTTGTTTGCCCGTTCGGCAACGGCATCGATGATGTGCTGGTTCTCCCGCAACTCACTGATGCCCCGATCCATCTTTTCGAGACGCTCTTCGTACACATAGCCCTCGTCCGCATCGACGATCGAATCGGCCGCGGCAAGCACCAGCTCGAGGGTGGATACACGGAGGTCGCCCAGCGTCTGAGCTTCAAGCAGCATCAACTGGTTGGCATTGGTTACGCGCTTGACGGCGGTGCTCGCGTCCCAGGCGACGAGAATCAGTGCAAACAGAGCGACGACTGCGACCGTCCCCATGAAAACAAGTTTGCGTCTGATGGTCCGTTTCATTGCTCGTGCTCCGGCCGCAACGCCAACCGGAACCCCTTAGACGGGCTCACTCGATTGTCGATGCGCGCGCGACCCCGCTCCACCATACCGGTGGCGCGGCCGGTCCTGTTACGGCGATGATTGGCCAGCGGGGTTTAAGATCGGGTTAACCGCCGAGCCGCGAACTCGACGCCGTTGCCCGGCTGTTAGCCGGCGACGGCGACCGCGCCGGATGCGGCGAGGGCCTCGATCTCGTCGCGGCCATAACCGTGTTCCGACAGCACTTCGGCGGTGTGTTGGCCATATACCGGCGCACCCCGGACCACGCCGCCGGGGGTTCCGGAAAACTTGACCGGAAGGCCGATGGTCTTGACCGGCCCAAGGCGCGCATGCTCAGCTTTCGTCACCATTTCCCGCGCCAAAACCTGCGGATCGCGGTGCATGGCGGCGATATCGAGAACGGGCCCGGCCGGCAGCCCCGCCGCCTCGAATCTGGCCAGCCATTTCTCGGTGGTTCGGTCGGCCAGGTAGCCCTCCAGCGCGGCCGCCAGTTCGTCGAGATGGGACATGCGGTCGACATTCTCCGTGAATCGCTCGTCCCCTGCCAGATCATGCGCATCGAGAGCATCGAGAAGGCGCAGCCAGTTCGCTTGGTTGGCGGCCCCGACATTCACCCAGCCGTCCTTCGTCCGCAGCGCCTGGTAGGGCGCATTCAGCGGATGTGCCGAACCCATTGGCCCCGGCGATTCACCGGTGGCGAAGGCGATGGCCGATTGCCAGTAGGTATGGGTGATCGCCGCTTCGAACAACGAGGTATCGACACGCTGCCCCTCGCCGGTCCGCAACGCATTGACATAGGCGGAGACAACACCCATCGCGCCGAGAATGCCGGCGGTGATATCGCTCACCGGCGCCCCGACCTTGACAGGCGGCCGGCCAGAGCCCTCGCCGGTGATGCTCATCAGGCCCGACATGCCCTGTGCGATCAGGTCGAAGCCGCCACGGTCGGCATAGGGGCCGGTGCGCCCGAAACCGGAGATCTCGCAGTAAATAAGCCGAGGATTGTCCTTCTTCAGCTCGTCGTATCCAAGCCCCAGCCGCTCCATGGTGCCGCGCCGGTAATTCTCGATGACGACGTCGGCATCGTGCAGCAATCTGCGCAGTACCGCCTTGCCTTGAACGTCCTTCAGGTTGATGGCAACGCCGCGCTTGTTGCGGTTCATCATCATGAAGGCCGCGGATTCGCCGTCGATCTCCGGCGGCACCGAGCGGCGCGTGTCGTCGCCGCCGGGCATCTTCTCCACCTTGATGACGTCGGCCCCCATGTCGGCGAGCATCAGGCCGCAGACCGGGCCGGCCATGATGTGCGCCAATTCGATGACCTTCATCCCCCGCAAAGGACCGCGGCGCTCGGTCATGCTCAACGCCCCTTGAAGGCCGGCTTGATCTTGTCCAGGAACGACTGGTAGCCGATCTGGAAATCCTCGGTGGCATAGCACGCATAACCTTCATCGCGTTCTTCTGCGGTGAGCGGCGTCGGATCTTCGAGGCGTTCGGCGAACTTCTTGTGCCAGCGAGCGACCAGCGGGGCGCCTTCGGCAATGCGCTGCGCCGCCGCGTAGGCCTCCTCGTCGACCCTGTCGTCCGGCACGACCCGCGTGACGATACCCTTTTCCTTTGCTTCCGCCGCGCCGAAGATGCGACCCTCCAGAAGTATCTCGAGGGCAACCGAGCGACCCACCAGCCGCATCAGTGCAGCAATCTCCGGGTAGGCCATGACCAGCCCGAGTTGCTTGATCGGCACTCCGAAACGGCTTGATTCGCCGCAGATGCGCAGGTCGCACAAACCAGCGATCTCCATGCCGCCGCCGACGCAAACCCCCTGTATGAGCGCCACCGTCGGGTGGCGGCAACCGCCAAGCGCTTTGAGCGTACGGTGGAGAATTTCCCCATAGGCCTTGGCCTGTTCCGGGTTTGAGCGGTCGGTCGCGAATTCCGAGATGTCGTTGCCCGGCGAAAACGCTTTGCCGCCGGCGCCGCGCAGCACGATACAGCGGAGGTCGTCATCCGCAGACAGCTCGTCCATGACGTCGCCTAGGCGCAGCCACATCGGTTTCGTCATGGCATTCAGCTTTTCGGGGCGGTTCAGCGTGACCGTCGCGATATGGCCATCGCGGCGGACCAGGATGGTCTCGTTCGGCATTGTCGCGCCTTTCCTAACGGTAAAACAGTTCTACCAGAGCCATCGGCACGATCGGAACATAGGTGACCAGCAGCAGCACCGCTGCGATGACGCCGATGAAGTAGATGTTGACCTTGCTGACGTCCCAGATATTCGCCTTGGCGACCGCGCAGGCGGTGATGAGCACCGACGCCACCGGCGGTGTCTGTTGCCCGATTCCAAGGTTGAGGGTGACGACAAGCCCGAAATGCACGGGATCGATGCCGGCAGCATAGACCAGGGGCATCACGATCGGCACGACCAGAATGATCGCCGCCGCCGAATGCAGGAACAGGCCGATGACGAGGAAGAAAGCGTTGAGTAGCGCCAGCACCGCATAGCGGTTGTTGGTCCAGCTCAGGATCGTCGCTGCGAGCTTCTGCGGGACTTGCTGTTCGGTCAGATACACGCCGACGAGCGCCGAAGCTGCAACGAGCAGCATGACCACTGCCGTCTGGACACCGCCCTCGATGATGGCGTCGTGCAGATGTCGCCAGTCGAGTTCGCGATAGATCAGTCCACCGATGACGAGGGCGGCGACCACCGCGAGTCCGGCTCCTTCCGTCGCCGTCACGAAACCTCCGAAAATTCCCCCGAGGATGATGAAGGGAAGCAGGAAAGCCCAGGCCGCATCCTTGAATGTCCGCCAGAGCCGCTTGAGCTGAAAGACCTCCTCGACGGGATAATTGTGCCGGCGCGCGAACCAGTATGAGACGGCCATCATGCCGACACCGCCGATGACCCCGGGAACGATTCCCGCAACAAAGAGCTGGACCACGGAGCTATCCGACATCACCGCATACAAAATCATCGGGATCGACGGCGGGATAATCACCGCGATCGTTGCCGAAGACGACGTTACGGCCGCTGCGAACGGCGTCGGGTAGCCTTTCCGCTTCATGGCGGGGATCAGGATCGAACCGAGCGCCGCGACATCGGCGACCGCGGAACCCGAGATCTCCGCAAAGAACATCGAAGCGGCGATGTTTACCATCGCCAATCCGCCGCGGATGAAGCCCAGCAGCGCCGAGGCGAACGCGATCAGTCGCCGGGAAATGCCCGACGAATTCATGATTGCGCCGGCGAGAATGAACATCGGGATCGCAAGGAGGGGGAACTTGGTTGCGCCGTCATACATGACAAGAGCAACGTTCGGCAGCAGATCGAGGCCGCCGGTCGCGAGCATGGCGACGACGGCGACGGTCGCCAGCGCGATGGCGATCGGCACGTTGATCAGGATCAGTGCGATGAGCCCCACAAGCATCAGCAACAGCGTCACGAATCGGGACTCCCTTGCACGGCACCGGCGCCCGGCGCAGGTTGTCCTGGCTCATCGTGGAGCTTTCGCCCGGCGCGAACCCGCTGCCAGGTCTCCGGCAGGCTGAGCGCCTCGCCGATCATGAACAGGACGGCGCCGATCGGGATCACCGACTGCGTGAACTGGACGGGCACCTGGGGCAGGCTGACCAGCGTGTCGCCCTGGAGGAATTGCAGGATGAACCAGCCGACCCATGCCAGCAATCCGAAGAACCCGAACACGACGATCTCGGAGAGCGCCAGCAATACGAGACCCATGCGTGGCGGAACCGCCTCCACGATTCCTTCGAAGCCGATGTGGTTTCGCTTAAGGGCTGCGAGAGCAGCACAATAATAGGTCAGCCAGGCAAGCATGATCGATGCGACTTCGTCGTACCAGACCAGGGATGCCCCCGCCTTGCGGTAAACGACCGCGACGACCACGACCGCGGTAAGCGAAACCATCAGGAAGATAGTAACGGCCTCGAGAGCACGTTCGAACATTCGACGCGCAAGCGCGAGCGTCACCATCGGGACCTCCCTCCGCCCGGTCGGCAAAAGCCCCCGTCCGGACGCGCAGGTCCGGGCCGGGGGCTTCAGTCGTACCGATTACGAGCCTTCAGCCAGGCTCAATGCTTTATCGACCAGCTCCTTGCCACCCGGCACGGTGGCGGCAAACTCACTGTAAATAGCGCCGCTGGCATCGATGAAGGCCTGCTTGTCGGCCTCGTTCACCTGGATGCCACCTGCCTTGAGCTTGGAGAGAAGGTCGTCCTCCATTGCGGCCGCCTTCTCGTAAACGAAGGCTTGCGTTTCCTTGGCGACTTCCTCCAGCGTCGCGCGGATGTCGGCAGGCAGCTTCGCCCACCGCGCCTTGCCCACCGCGACATAGGCCGGCGTGTATACGTGGCCGGTCAGCGACATATACTTCTGCACTTCCTGGAATTTCGCGCTGTAAATCTGCGCGAAGGGGTTCTCCTGGCCGTCGATGACGCCGGTCTGGAGCGCGGTGAACACCTCGGAGAACGCCATCGGTGTCGGGTTCGCGCCGTAGGTCTGGAACATCTTGACGCGCCATGCGCCCTTCGGCGTACGCAGCTTGATACCTTGCAGGTCCGCCGGTCTCTGGATCGGCCGCTGGTTATTGGTGATATGCCGGAATCCATTCTCCCACACCGCGATTATCTGGTACCCTTTGGACTCAGCCGCCGGCGCCAGCTTGCTCCAGAAGATCTCGCGCTCGATGCGGCCCATATGGTCGCGGTTCTTCACGAGATATGGCATCTCAAAGAGACCGAACTCATCGGTGACCGTCGACATGACGGTCGACGGAAGCGCGAAATCAACCGTGCCCAGCTTGAGCTTCTGCAACAGTTCTTGGTCCTTGCCGAGCTGGCTGGAACCGAACACTTCGACCCTGGCCCGACCGGCCAGCCGTTCATTGGCACGGCGGGCGAATTCGTTCGCCGAGATGTCAAACAACGAGCCCGGCGCACCAACGTGTCCGAACTTGAGAACAAGCTCTTGCGCGGCAGCCGGGCCGGCGATGCCGACCGCGAGCGCCAAACCTGCGATTAGTTTCAAAAGTCTCATCTTCTCCTCCTTATTTCATGCGTTGTTGTTCTTGGTTGTGTTCCTCACTCGGCCGGCCGGCCGAGGCTCAATTACACCTAGGTGTTACGGCGCTCCGACAAGAACGCCATCGCAGCCATGACACCGCCTTTGTTGTGCGGGGTCCCCGCAACTTCCAGCCCCATCTCAACGCCAGCCAGGCTTCCCATCAGCATGAGTTCGTTGAACGCGCCGAGATGTCCGATTCGGAAAATCTTGTCGGCGACTTTGCCTAGGCCCGAGCCAAGTGACATGTCGAAGCGATCCAGAATTGTCTTGCGCAATTCGTCCGCGCTGTGACCATCAGGCATGACCACCGCGGTCAACGAATCGCTGTATTCGTCCTCGTTGACGCAGAGAATCTCCAGACCCCAGGTGCGCACCGCACGGCGCGTCGCTTCCGCAAGCCGACGATGCCGGGCGAAGACCGCATCCAGGCCTTCCTCCTCCAGCAGCATTTTCAGAGCTTCGCGAAGACCATAAAGCAAATTCGTGGCCGGCGTGTAGGGGAAAAATCCCTTCTTGCCCGGCCCCAGCATCTCCGCCCACGACCAGTAGGATTTCGGCATGGTTGAGGCCTCGGACGCCTTCAGCGCCTTCGCACTGATAGCGTTGAAGCCGAGACCAGGTGGCAGCATCAGACCCTTTTGCGAACCGCCGACGGTGACGTCCACGCCCCATGCGTCGTGGCGGTACTCGATGGAAGCCAGCGACGAAATCGTGTCGACCATCAGCAACGCCGGATGACGCGCTGAATCGATCGCCCGGCGCACCGCCCGAACGTTGCCCGTCACGCCGGTCGACGTTTCGTTGTGCACCACGCACACGGCCTTGATTTCTTGCCGCCTGTCCTCGGCGAGCCGGGCCTCGATCGCACCGGCGTCGACGCCGCGCCGCCAGTCTCCCGGAAGCAGCTCCACCTTGAGGCCCAGCCGGCCTGCGAGTTGCGACCATAAGGTTGCGAAATGACCGGTTTCGTACATCAACACGCGGTCGCCCGGCGACAGGGAATTGACCAACGCCGCTTCCCAGGCGCCGGTCCCCGATCCCGGGTAGATGACGACCTCGCCCTTGGTCTGGAAAACGCGTTTCATGCCTGCCACGACTTCAAGCCCGAGCGCAGCGAATTCCGGCCCGCGATGATCGATTGTCGGGTTGTCCATAGCCCGCAGAATGCGGTCTGGTACATTCGTCGGACCCGGAATTTGCAGGAAATGCCGCCCGCTGTGGAACGCCATCCAGAGACTCCCTGTGGCACTTCGGCACCGGGGCGCCGATGTTAATTTTCATAATTTTTGCATACAATTTTAGGGAGTGCAACCGCCCACTCGGGCACATCACGCAAACACATTATTTTGTCCTTCCTATGCCTTATTGGAGAGCCCGGATGTTACCGGCCTCAATCCCGGCCCTTTGCCGGCCATTGTATGCAATATCCATTGTATGCAATATTAAGGTCTATAATTAACGAAATCGGTTAATCTGGACGGCGATCGGCATGACCACGATGCAGCGCAGCGATGCAAGTCCGGTCGCAGACGAGGCGGGCAGTCCCCTTGCGCGCCGGCTGCGTCGCGAAACGCGCGCGGAAATACTGTTCGATCCGTTCAGCCGCGGCCGGTACAGCACGGATGCCTCGATCTACCAGATCATGCCGGTTGGCGTAGCGGTCCCGCGATCTGCGGATGATATCCGCACGGCAATCGCTATCGCCCGCGAAGAAGGCGTGCCGGTCCTGCCTCGAGGCGCCGGTACGTCGCAATGCGGACAGACCGTGGGCACCGCCCTGGTGATCGATACCAGCAAGCATCTGCGCGACATCGTGTCGCTGGACGTGGCGCGACGGCGGGTGCGGGTGCGGCCGGGCGTTGTACTGGACCAGCTCAATGCGTTCCTGCGCCCGCACGGCCTGTTCTTCCCGGTCGACGTGTCGCCGGCCAACCGTGCGACTATCGGCGGCATGGCCGGCAACAACAGCTGCGGTTCGCGGTCGATCCGCTATGGCAACATGGTCCATAACGTGCGCTCCATCGACGCGATCCTGGCCGACGGAACGGATGCGAATTTCGGTGACGTGCCCGGCAATCTGGAGGGGCTGGACGCGCCGGAGCGCTACATCGAGCTGATCCAGAGCATGCGGGCGTTGAGCCTCCGCAACGCGGCCGAGATCGACGCCCGGATACCCAAGCTGCTGCGCAAGGTGGGCGGATACAACATTGAGACGGTCGATGCCGCGGGCCACAATATGGCGGACCTTCTGGTCGGCTCGGAAGGCACGCTCGCCTTCTTCCACGAGATCGAGCTCGATCTGCAGCCGATACCATCGCACAAGACGCTCGGCATTTGCCATTTCCCGACGTTTCGCGGGGCGATGGAGGCAACGCAGCACATCGTGGCCTTGAATCCGTCGGCGGTCGAGCTGGTGGACCGCACGATGATCGACCTTGCGCGTGCGATCCCGATGTTCCGCCCCGTCGTCGACCAGTTCGTGCGCGGCGAGCCGGAATCCCTGCTGCTGGTGGAGTTCGCCGGCGACGCGGCTGATGTGCAGCGTCGCGACCTGAAACGGCTGGTCGCGCTGATGGGCGACCTGGGATATCCGGACGCGGTCGTGGAGGCAACCGACCCCGATTTCCAGCGTCAGGTGTGGGAGGTGCGCAAGGCCGGCCTCAACATCATGATGTCGATGAAGGGCGAGGGCAAACCGGTTTCCTTCATCGAGGATTGCGCCGTGCCGCTGGAGCACCTCGCCGACTACACCGAGCGGCTCAACGGAATCTTCGAGAAATACGGCACCAGCGGTACCTGGTATGCACATGCCTCGGTGGGCACCCTGCACGTCCGACCGGTCCTGAACATGAAGGACGGGACCGATGTCCGCAAGATGCGCGAGATCGCCGAAGAGGCCTTCGCCATGGTCCGAGAGTACAAGGGGTCGTTCTCCGGCGAGCATGGCGACGGGCTGGTGCGGTCGGAGTATCTGGAGACCATGTACGGATCGCAGATCGCCCGGGCATTCGAATCCGTCAAGGATCGCTTCGATCCAGGCGGGCTGTTCAACCCGGGCAAGATCGTACGGCCGTCGAAGATGGACGACCGATCGCTGTTCCGCTATCCGCCGGATTACGCGCCGCTCCCGGTCGAAACGGCGCTCGACTGGTCGGAATGGGGCGGTTTTCCGGCCGCCATAGAGATGTGCAACAACAACGGAACCTGCCGCAAGGCGAGCCCCGGAGTCATGTGCCCTTCCTACCGGGTCACCGGCGACGAAATCCACGTCACGCGGGGCCGCGCCAACGCGCTGCGGCTGGCGATCACCGGGCAACTCGGACCGCATGCCCTGACCGGCCCGAACATGAGAGCGGCGATGGAGCTGTGTCTCGGCTGCAAGGGCTGCAAACGCGAATGTCCGACCGGCGTCGACATGGCGCGCATGAAGTACGAGTTCCTGTATCAGTGGCGCAAGACGCACGGATTGTCCCTGCGGGAGCGGCTGGTCGCGTACATGCCGCGCTATGCCCCATGGGCGGCGCGGTTGGCGCCGCTGCTGAATCTGCGCAACCGGAGCCGGCTGCTCGCCCGGCTCGGCGAATTCCTGACCGGGTTGAGCGCTCGACGCAAACTGCCGGAATGGCGGCGCGACGTCTTCCCGCCCGATCATCCACCCGCAGGGCCGGAGAACGGTCCTGAGGTCGTGCTGTTGGTCGATACCTTCAACACCTGGTTCGAGCCGGAAAACGCGCGCGCGGCGTTGCAGGTCCTAGCCGCCGCGGGCTACCGCGTGCATGTCGCGGTCGCCGCCGACGGCGGGCGTCCTCTGTGTTGCGGGCGGACCTTCCTCGCCGCCGGCCTGATCGAGGAGGCGCGCGCCGAGGCGCGTCGCATGGTCGCTGCGCTGCGCCCGTGGGTGGACAGGGATGTTCCGGTGATCGGCCTTGAGCCGTCCTGCCTGTTCACGCTGCGCGACGAATTCCTGGCCATGATTCCCGGTGAAGAAAGCAGGAAACTGGCCGGCAAAGCAATTCTGTTCGAGGAATTCATCGCCTCGGAGGCCACGGCCGGACGGTTCGCCCTGCAATTCGACGGGGGCCGGGTCGGCAAGGCTCTGTTGCATGGTCACTGTCATCAGAAGGCGATGGGCGCCGTGGGCCCGATCGAAAGGACCCTGACGCTGATTCCCGGGCTGCAAGTCGAGACGATTGAGTCCACCTGCTGTGGTATGGCCGGCGCGTTCGGATACGAAGCCGAGCACTACGATGTCTCGATGCGCATCGGTGAGCTGGACGTCCTGCCCGCAGTTCGCGCGGCGGGAGACGATGTTATTATCGTTGCCGACGGAACCAGCTGCCGGCATCAGATCGACGACGGTGCCGGCCGACAGGCCGTCCACGTTGCCCGGGTACTGGCGGACGCACTCGTCAAACACTGAAGAACAGCAGGGAGGAGAGATCATGAGCGAACGTGGGCCTGACCCAGCGACAGCCGGATACGCGGGACAACGTCCCCGGTCGCGCCGGCCCCTGCACGAATCGGCTGCGGACCGGTTGCGCGACATGATCGTCGAGGGCGAACTTGCGCCGGGCGAGCGGATTCGCGAACAGGCATTGTGTGACCGGCTTGGTGTGTCCCGCACCCCGCTGCGCGAAGCGATGAAGGTGCTGGCTGCGGAAGGGCTGGTGACGTTGCAACCCAACCGGGGGGCGATGGTATCGGACCCCAGCCCGGCTGACATCGCCGATACCTTCAAGGTGATCGGCGCGCTCGAAGCTCTGGCCGGAGAGCTTGCCTGTGAACGCGTGGATGAGAACGATGTCGCCGAAATCCGCGTGCTGCACTACCAGATGGCTCTGCACCAGACGCGCGGAGAACTGCGCGAATATTTCCGGCTCAACCAGCGCATCCACGAAAGACTGGTCGAGCTGTCGGGCAACCGCGTCCTGATCGAGGCGCACCGGCAACTGGGCGGCCGGATCCGGCGCCAGCGGTTTGTCGCCAACAGGTCCGGTGCACGCTGGGAGCAGGCGATGCGCGAGCACGAGCAGATGCTCGATGCGCTGGCGTCACGGGATGGCCGGCGTCTGGCCGATATACTTCGACTGCATCTCGACAACAAGCTGACCGCGGCGGAGCGGTTCGATCGCGAAACCGAGAAGCCGCTCGCGCTCTTGGCAGACTAAGCGAGGTGCGGCCGCCCCGCGTTGATCCGGCGACAGGATTAACGAATTCCCAACCAGGATCGGATTGAATTGACGGGAATGTCAATTTCGCCTCGATGTTGGTCATGCCGCTTGCACGATCCATCAGACCAGTTTGTCTCATCGTCGCATTGCTGACGCCATTGGCGCTGGCCGCCTGCGGCGGCGGTGAGACGGCGCGGGGCACGGTACCGGCGGCGCATCCGCCGGCACAGCCGGCCGCGCCGCCGACCAACGTGCCCTACAAGCTGGGCAAGCCCTATGTGGTCAACGGGGTGCGCTATGTGCCGCGCGACGACCGATCGTATGACCGGGTGGGTATCGCCTCCTGGTACGGCAAGCGGTTTCACGGAAGGACGACGGCCAGCGGCCGCAAGTTCGACATGTACGAGATGACGGCGGCGCACACGACGCTGCCGACGGGCACGCAGGTCAGAGTCACGAATCTTGCCAACGGACGCTCCGTGGTCGTCACCATCACCGATCGCGGGCCGTTCACGAAAAAGCGGATCATCGACCTGTCCTACGGCGCGGCCCACCATCTCGGCTTCGTCCGTCAGGGGACGGCGCGGGTTCGCGTGACATATCACAGGCCGGCCCGGCCGGGTTGAACCACAACCGCGCCGTCAGATCGATTCTCTCGGGGCGTCAGCGTTCGAGAGTCGTCTGGATCCGCGCAACTCGGTCCGCGGGGCATCGCGTATCGGCGAAATCGGGCCGGGCCCCGCACGACTGCGGTGAACGAATCTGCGTGCCAGAGCGATCCCCCTGCATGTTATCTGTTGATTGTGCCAGCCCGTCCGGTCTTTGATGGACTCAGACCCCACCTCGGATGCGGTGTGGCGGTTGAACCACGATAAGCGGGAGGTACCGATGAAACGATCTGTCCTGACATCCCTGATACTGATCGCCGGTTTCGGGGCCGGGAACGCACTGGCCCAGCCGGAGGCTGAAGTCCTGCATTGGTGGACGTCTGGCGGCGAGGCCCGTGCCGTGCAGACCCTGATGGAGGAGTTCCAACGCAATGGCGGTAAATGGGTCGACATGCCGGTTGCCGGCGGCGGTGGGGATGCCGCCATGCAGGCGCTCCGTGCCCGTGTGCTGGCCGGCAATGCGCCGACCGCAGTCCAACTGAAGGGCCCGAGCATTCAGGAATGGTACGAGGAGGGCGTGCTCGCCGACCTCTCGGACGTCGGCGCGGCGGAGAAATGGGACACGCTCCTGCCCGGCGCGATCGCAAAGCACATGAAATGCGGTGGCAAGTACTGCGCCGCGCCGGTAAATGTGCACCGCGTGAACTGGATCTGGGCGAACACGGCGGTGCTGGCCAAGGCCGGCGTGGCCATGCCGACCAGCTGGGATGAGTTCAACAAGGCTGCGGTCAAGCTGAAGGCGATGGGCATCACGCCGCTGGCGCACGGCGGGCAGGCCTGGCAGGACGCCACCGTGTTCGAGAGCGTGCTGCTCGGCATCGGTGGTCCGGACTTCTATCAGAAGGCGCTGGTCGATCTGGATTCGTCGGCACTGAACAGCCCGACCATGATCAAGGTCTTCGACCAGATGCGAACGCTGCGTGGGTTCGTCGACGCAAACTTCCCGGGCCGCGACTGGAACCTGGCGACGGCGATGGTCATCAACGGCGAGGCGGCCTTCCAGATCATGGGCGACTGGGCCAAGGGCGAGTTCACCGCCGCGGGCAAGACGCCGGGCAAGGATTACCAGTGTAACCCGACCCCCGGCGCCGGCTTCCTGTACAACGTGGACAGCTTCGCCATGTTCCGGGTCTCCGGAACCGACCGCAATGCGGGACAGAAGCTGCTGGCACGACTGATCGTCGGAGAGAACTTCCAGAAGACGTTCAACCTCGCGAAAGGCTCGATACCGGCACGCCTTGGCACACCGCTCGCCGAGTTCGACTACTGCGCCCGGCGATCGGCCTATGACATGGACGTCGCCGCCAGCAGCGGAACACTGTTGCCGAGCTATGCCCATGGCATGGCGCTGCGCGGCCAGCAGGCGGGTGCGATCACCGATCTCGTAACGCAGCACTTCAATTCCGACATGGGTTCGGCACAGGCCGCCAAAATGCTGGCCGAAGCCATCGCCAACTCGTTGTAGACCGGTTTCCGCTGCCGCCGGCGCCGCGCGTCGCGGCCCGCGGCGGCGGGACAGGTTCGCCATGTCCGGTTGGCTGACCCGCAACGTCCCGAAGATCGTCGTCGCGCCGTCGCTGGCGGCGGTCCTGTTCTTCGTCTACGGGTTCATCGCCTGGACCGGCTATGTCTCGCTGACCCGCTCGCGCATCCTGCCGCGATACGACCTCGACGGGTTCGGCCAGTACGCGAAACTCTTCCGGACGCCGCGCTGGGACGTGGCGATGGAGAACCTCTTGGTGTTCGGCGTCCTGTTCATCGCCGTCTCGATAGCACTGGGTCTGCTGCTGGCGGTGCTTCTCGACCAGCGCATCCGCGCCGAAGGGGCGATCCGGACGGTGTATCTCTACCCGATGGCGTTGTCGTTCATCGTCACGGGAACCGCATGGAAGTGGATCCTCAACCCGGGCCTCGGCATTGAATCCCTGGTCCGGTCCTGGGGCTGGGACGAGTTCCGCTTCGGCTGGTTGGTCGATCCCGAGATGGCGATCTACACCGTGGTCATCGCCGGCGTCTGGCAGGCGTCGGGCTTCGTGATGGCCCTGTTCCTTGC
The DNA here is from genome assembly GCA_041602815.1 of Alphaproteobacteria bacterium. Classification (GTDB taxonomy): domain Bacteria; phylum Pseudomonadota; class Alphaproteobacteria; order UBA8366; family JADFVY01. The sequence continues at coordinate 37,371 of JBFIFO010000003.1, forward strand.
GGGCCTGCGCTCGGTCGATCAGGAGATCGTCAAGGCTGCCATGGTCGACGGTATCAGTCTGCCGCGCATATACGTCAGCATCATCATTCCGTCGCTGTCGCCTGTCTTCCTCAGCGCGCTCATCGTGTTGGCCCATCTCGCGATCAAGAGCTTCGACCTGGTCATCGCGCTGACCGGTGGCGGCCCGGGCTTCGCGACCGATCTTCCGGCCACCTACATGTACGCTATGGCGTTTTCGCGGGGCGATCTGGGCCAGGCGGCCGCCAGTGCGACGGTGATGATGATAACCGTGGCGGCGATCATCGTTCCCTACCTCTACTCGCAGCTGCGCGCACGCCATGACTGACGCGGCACCTGCAGCAGAAACCCCGCGCCGCACCGTCCGGCGCAGAATCGATCGCATGGCGCTGCGCGGTCTGCTCTATCTGCTGCTCGTCGTGTTCGTCGCCTATTACATGCTGCCGCTGTTCGTCATGGCGATCACTTCTCTGAAGACCCTCGACGAGATTCGCGCGGGCTCGCTGATGAGCCTGCCCGAGAGCGCCAGCCTCACATCGTGGTCGACGGCCTGGGGTTCGGCCTGCGCCGGCATTCTGTGCGAGGGATTGCAGCCGTTTTTCTGGAACAGCGTGAAAATGGTGGTCCCGGCGGTCCTGCTGTCGACGTTTCTCGGTGCCGTGAACGGCTATGCGCTCTCGCACTGGCGCTTTCGCGGCGCCAACTTGATCTTCGCGCTGATGCTGTTCGGCTGCTTCATCCCGTTCCAGGTGGTGCTGCTGCCGATGGCGCGCACGCTCGGCATGCTCGGGCTGGCGGGGAGCCTGAGCGGCCTGGTGCTCGTGCACGTCGTCTACGGGCTGGGGTTCACCACCCTCTTCTTCCGCAATTTCTACGTCACCGTCCCCGTCGAGCTGGTGAAGGCGGCCAAGATCGACGGCGCGGGATTTTTCACCATCTTCTTCCGGATCTTCCTGCCGCTTTCGCCGCCGATCATCGTCGTGACCGTGATATGGCAGTTCACCCAGATCTGGAACGACTTCCTGTTCGGCGTATCGTTCAGCCAGGCCGGCACGCAGCCCATCACAGTGGCGTTGAACAATATCGTCAACGCGACCACCGGCGTGAAGGAATACAACGTCGACATGGCCGCGGCGATCATCGCTGGCCTGCCGACCCTGATCGTCTATGTGCTGGCCGGCAAGTACTTCATCCGCGGGCTGACCGCCGGTTCGGTGAAAGGGTAACAAGAATGGCCGGAACCAAAGACCCGGTCCTCAAGATCGAGGGACTGAGCAAGAGCTTCCAAGACGTCGATGTCCTCATGGACATCGACCTTGCGATCGACGAGGGCGCGTTCCTGGTCCTCGTCGGACCCTCGGGCTGTGGCAAGAGCACCTTGCTGAACTGCATCGCCGGCCTCGAGGAGCCGAGCGCAGGGCGGATTCAGATCGGCGGCCGCGACATGACCGCAGTGGCGCCCAAGGACCGCGACATCGCCATGGTGTTTCAGTCCTACGCGCTCTACCCGAGAATGACGGTGGCCAAGAACATCACCTTCGGAATGCAAGTCCGCGGCGCTTCGCGGGCGGAGCAGAGAGAGGCGCTCGACCAGGTCGCGAGCATGCTGCAGATCGACCACCTGCTCGATCGCCGGCCGGCCCAGCTGTCAGGCGGCCAGCGGCAGCGCGTCGCCATGGGGCGGGCGCTGGTGCGTGAACCGAAACTGTTCCTGTTCGACGAACCGCTTTCAAACCTCGACGCTAAACTGCGGGTCGAGATGCGGGCCGAGATCAAGCGCCTGCACCAGAGGCTCGATGCCACCATCGTCTACGTCACGCACGATCAGACGGAAGCGATGAGCCTGGCGACGGAAGTCGCGGTCATGGAGGCCGGCGTCATCGCCCAGCGCGGCCCGCCGCAGGAGGTCTACGACTATCCGGTAAACACGTTCGTCGCCGGCTTCATCGGCTCGCCGGCAATGAACTTCATCGAGGGGTGCATCCGCACCGGCGATGGCGCGGTCGAGATCGAGATCGCGCTTGATGGCGCGACTGCCGCGCTGCCGGCTCAACACTATCCGTTCGCGGGCGGCGCGACCGATGGAGCCGAGGTGATCGTCGGCATCCGCCCCGAATATGTCGCCGGATCGGACCGGTCTTCCGATGGGCCTGCCGTCGTATTGGAACTCGTGCCGACACTCGTCGAGACCAACGGGTTCGATCAGCATGTAAATCTCGCTCTTGGCCGCGGCGAGATCGGCGGCCGGTTCAGCCCGCGCGAGCGCATCACGATCGGAACGCCGCTCCGCACGCGGATCGATCTGTCGCAGATGTCGGTTTTCGACCGCGAATCCGGAAGGCGCCTGTGACATGGCGTTTCAAGACCGGCATTTCAGGGCCTCGCGGATCGCGCTGACCTGATCCGTGACCGAAATCTCGTACTCCGTCGTCACTTCCAGCTCGCGATCCTCGTAAACGTTCTCTCCAGGGTGCTCTGCAACCCAGGCCGCGATGGCTTCGTCGCGGCCCCGCACCAACGCGCGGATCTGGGGCCGAAACAAGATCAGCATGTTCGAAAGCCACAAATTGACCGCCCATGAAGGACGCACGTGGTCAATGACAAAATAATTGACCATTCGGCACACGTCCTCTGCGGTGTACCAGACTTCGCCGGTCACCCAGCGGTTGGTCGTGAACAGCTTGATCGGGTTGCCCTGCTTGTCGCAGGAGATCGCGATCAGATGGCTCAGCGCGTCGTTCTCCCCTTTCGGCGGTTCGAAATCGGGCAGCGGGACGGGCTCGATGCCAGGCGGCATGCCCTTCGGCCGCAGGAAGGTGTGAAAGTGGCCGTGCTCGCCCGGACGCTGATCCTTGGGATGGGCGTGATAATAGTACTGTGCGTTGCTCCGCGGATCGAAGACGTCGCCCTCTGGATAATGAGTCCACTCGTAGAAGGTCTCGACATCGTGCAGCAGCTCGCCGACGATGTTGTCGCCGGTATTGCCGAGCACGCGGACGCATTCGAGGACTTTCTCGCCTGCCGCCAGCATGCCCGCGAGTTCCGCTTCCGGCAGCCCGGTCAGATCGACCGCTTCGACTTCCTTCAGCACGCCGCATCCCTTCCTGTCTGGTAGTCCGGTTTTATCGGCCAGATCACGAAAATGCCAGTCACCTGTTGTTGATCGTCAGTCGGCATCGGCGACCCGCACCAGCCGGAAACCGATCAGAATGTGTTTGAGTGTCCGGGGGCGGGAATGGCGCGCCGCAGGGCGGCACACGCCACACCCCTTGTCGTCCCATGACCCGCCTTTTACGATGAAACGGTCGGCGCCGGCGGGCGTTGCGGTCCATTCGAAGACCTGCCCGGCCGCGTCCAGCATGCCGAACGGGCTCGCACCCGACGCGATGCTGCCGGCCCGCACGGTATCGAACGGCCCGCCGTCATGACTGTTGAGACGTTGCGGGTCGAACTGGTCACCCCACGGGAAGCGGCGGCCGTCGACGCCCCGCGCCGCCTTTTCCCACTCCGCTTCGGTCGGCAGCCGCCAGTTACGGCCGGTTTCCTCGCTGAGCCACCTGGCAAACGCTGCGGCGTCGTCGTGACTCACCAGAATCACCGGATGGTCCTCTCGGCCGGGCGGCGGCGCGCCGTTGCGCCACAGGTAACGCGCGACTCGGCCGTACGGGTGGGTCAGGCCGTAGCTGGCCCACGTCTCCGGATCGACATCCGGGGGTGGCCAGGCGCTGGCCGTCACGAAGCGTGCGTACAGCGCGTTGGTGACCGGGCGCTGCATGATGGCGTAACGGCCGGTCGTGACGGTTTGACGAGGCAATTCGCCGCCGTACCAGCCCTGCTGCCGCGTGACGTCATGGCCGTAGGCCGCTTCGTCCAATTCGTAGGCGGCCGCCCGTTCCTCGTCGTCCGAACCCATGACGAACGGTCCCGCCGGAACCTCCACGAACACGGGTTCCGGCGCTCCTGCCGGCGCTGCCCCCGTAAGAAGGCACAGCAGGATCGGCGGGATCAGCAGGTTCGGCGGGAGTCGCATCATTTTTTTCATGCTGTGCTCTTACGCCAATGCTTTCATCATCGGCCCGGTCAGCCAAGCTCACCGGCCGGGTGCACCGGGGAACCGTGAACGTATCTCAGGCCGGAGTCGGCCGCCTCTCCTTGCGGACCGTCTCAGGGCTACACATTCTATTTACGTTCGATGCATATCATGACCGAATCACCATGCGCCGATATCGACGAATAGCCCTTACCGCGCTGATCCTTGTTGTCGCTGCGAGCAGCCCGACCATAGCCGATCCGTTGCAGCTGCGGGGCGAAATAAGCCGCAGTGAAACGCTGGTCCACCGCTTCAAGCACGGGGAACTCTTGTACGAATTCCGCCTTGTCCCCTCCGGCAGCGGCTGGACGATCTGGATCGGCGATCCCTTGCAGCGCGAGTACAACTATGTGGCCGCTGTGACAGCACCTTTCCGCGGCATCAATCCCGCCGTCATCGAGGGCTGGCACTTTCGCAACAAGGACAACACCGGACCGAACGAGGCCGGCGCCGGCAACGTCAATGCGCCACAGCGGGAACGCCGTTTCGCGTTCGTGAAGGATAATGCCGGCTTCCAGGCGGCGCAGGAGGCGCTGGACGTGCTGCTGTGGCCCGACGGCCACCCCGATGCGGAAATCCAGGAGGCGGAACAACGTCTCGCACAGATTCCACGCTTCGAGGGCATGCTGTTGATCGAAGCGCTCGAACTTGGCAATCTGATGCCGGGTGAGCGCGCGCACATCGAACGCATGGCGTTCCGCGTTACGCTGGAACTTCCGTGAAACGGCCACCTTCGTTCGGAAAAGGCGCCATATTCACTTCGCATTAACCAAGAGCCGCCAAGGTTACGACGCGACCGGTTCGCGTCCTGTGTGTGCAGCGGCTGCGTTTCACGGCGCAACCCGCTTGCCCGATCGACCCGATAACCCGAGGATCAGACCATGACCACTCTCATCCTTGCCATTGTCGTCGTTCTCGCCGCCTGGTTCGGTGCCGGCTATGTCACGTCCAGTGACCCCGCCTATGACCGGTTGCTGTCCTCCGCCCGGTTCGGCATACGCGGCCTCGGAATTCTGATCGCCCTCGCTCTCATCGCATCGCTATCATTCGTCTACATCGACAAAGACCAGACCGGTCACAAGGACAAGGTCTACGGGTTCAATTCCTTGCAGGAGGGCGCCATCCTGGCGACCCAGGGGGAAATGGGGCCGCAGGCGGATATCCTGCCGCCCGGGTTCCATTTCCAGCCGGCCCTGCGCATCCAGTACAACGTGACGATGGAGGATGTCATCGAGATCCCGTCGGGCCGGTACGGTTTCCTCGTCGCGCGCGACGGCCAGCCGCTGCGGGACGACCAGACCTATGCCGATCCGTTCGCCGCCGAAGATGCGGACAAGATGATCAATGACGCGACCTACTTCCTGTCCAACGGCGGGCAAAAGGGCCCGCAGACCACGGTGCTGACGCCCGGCAAGTACCGCCTGAACCATTTCCTCTGGAGTGTCGAGATGGGGTCGGTCACCGACATCCCGAAGGGGTTCGTCGGCGTCGTGAAGTCCAATGTCCGTTCCCGCGTCGATTTCGGCAATTTGCGTGCCGACCGGCCGGCCGACTGCTCGCCGACCGCCGATGTCGGCGAACTCAAGGGTGTGCTGAGCGTGCCGCTGGTGCCGGTCGGCTGCATCGGCGTCTGGGAACAGGCGCTGAATCCCGGCAAGTACTACATCAACGAGAAGGCCTATACCGTCACGCTGGTCGACACGCGGGTGCAGACCTGGGAGTACCGCGGCGGCTTCACGCGTCGGCAGATCTCGCTGGCGGTGGACCAGCAGGGACGCATCACCCAGCGTGAGGAATCGGAAAACGTGCCGGTGCCGCAGAACGCGGCGGACGAGGCGATCTTTTTGAAGATCGAGGGCTGGACCATTGCCCAGCAGCTGCGCGTTCTCGTCCAGGTGACGCCGGAGCACGCGCCGTTCGTGGTCGCCTCGGTCGGCGGCCTGCAGGAGGTCGAGGACCGCATCATGAGCCCGGCCGTGCAGTCCGTCGTGCGCAACGTCGCCGGCGGTATGATCCGCGTGCCGACCCAGATTCTCGATCCGAGCGGGAGCCCGATCCTTGATGCGAGCGGCGAGCCCGAGATGCGCACGATCACGCGCCGCGTCCGCGTGCTCGACGTGATTGAGAACCGCACCGCGCTGGAGGAGGCGGTCGAGGCGATCATCCGGGACGAGGGCCTGAAGGCGGGCGTCGACATCAAGGAGGTGCGGCTCCTGGAGCCCGACCTGCCGCCAGAGCTTCTGGTCGCCCGCAAACGCGAACAGCTGGCGCAGCAGCTCGCCAAGGCCTATCACCAGGAGCGCGGCGCGCAGAGCGAGCGGATCAAGACCGAGCAGACGCGCGCCACCGCCGACCAGCAGGACAAGCTCGTCGAGGCACAGATCGAGGTGAAACGCTCGGAGCAGTTCGCGCTGGCGCGGCGCAACGAGGGTCAGGGTGAGCGCGACAAGTTGATGCTGATCGCCGAGGGCCAGAAGTCGCAATCGGCAATCCTCGGCGAGGACCGGGTTGTCGAGCTGCGCAAGTTCGAGTTCGTTGTCGGCCGATTGCTGGACTTCTTCGACGCCAATCCCGAAGTGCTGACCTCGGCGTTGACCAACGCCCAGAAATTCGTGCCGGAGCGGGTCTTCACCCTCGGCGCTGCAAACGGTGCTGGCGGCCTGGCCGGCGCCGCCGGTGTGCTCGGCGATTTCCTCGACAGCGGCACCAAGAAGGAGCCCGCCGCGAATCAGTGACGCCGGGGTTCGCGCCTCAATCGCGCACCACGAGCACGGAACAGTCCGCGTGCCGGACGACGCGGGCGGCGTTCGGGCCGAGCAGATAGTCGGCCTGGCCCGGCCGGTGCGCCGCCATGACGATGAGATCGGCGCCGGTGCGCTCCGCGGCGGTCAGGATCTCTTCGTAAACGATACCGTGGTCGACATCGTGCGCGACGGCGATCTCGCCAGGGACATGCGCGGCGACGAACTCCTTCAGCGCCCGCGCCGCGTCGCTCAGAGCCCGCTTTTCGTAGCCGTCCGGAAAGAACGAGCCCACGATCGCCATGCCGAAATCGGGCACCACGGTCATCACATGCAATTTGGCGCCGTGCGTGCGGCACAGCTCGAGCGCCGTCGGCAGCGCCTTCTTCCACGACGACTCCTCGTTCAGATCAATGGGCAGCAGAATGGTCTGGTACATGGCTCTTATCACTATGCTGTTGCCGCGCCCGGAGCCGGCCGGCGCCGGCGCTGCAGGAAGACGATCAGGGCCAGAAGGCCCAGCGCCGGGATATAGATAAGCTGTTTTGGCGGCTGGTCCGCCTCAACCTGTACGTCGAGGATCTCCCAGTCGAAATCGACACCCGCGGCCTCGGCCGCCGTCCCGAACACGATGTTGTCGACCAGCGTCTTGCCGTCCTGCTGGCGAACCTCGATCCCGCCATGGGCGAGCCGGTCCGCGCCCGGCCCCGCCGGGCCGAGCGGCAGAGGCACGAACTTGGTCACAAATTCACCGTCGATCGTCTCGCCCGACATGCGCACCCGCAGGATCGTGTTGGGAGGCTGCGCCTCGGCGATCGCCACGATCTCGGCGGCCGGGCGGGTCTCGAGCGGCGCGACGATCATGTCCATCCAGAAGCCGGGGCGGAACAGCGTCAGCGCAATTGCGATCAGCATCAGGGATTCCCACAGGCGGCTGCGGACCAGGAAAAACCCCTGCGTGCCCGCCGCGAACAGCAGCATCGCCGCCACCGCCGAGGAGATGACCAGGAGCAGATACGGCACGCTGTCGATGCCGATCATCAGAAGCTCAGTGTTGAAAATGAAGATGAACGGCAGGATCGCCGTGCGGATATCGTAGGCGAAGCCCTGCAGGCCTGTCCGGATCGGATCGCCACGGGATATGGCGGCGGCGGCGTAGGCGGCGAGCCCCACCGGCGGCGTATCGTCCGCCAGGATGCCGAAATAGAACACGAACATATGCACCGCGATCAGCGGCACGATCAGGCCGGCCTCGGCACCAAGCGTCACGATCACCGGCGCCATCAGGGTCGAGACGACTATGTAGTTCGCGGTGGTCGGCAGCCCCATGCCCAGAACCAGGCTGATCAGGGCGGTGAACACGAGCATGAGAACCAGATTGCCGCCGGAAATGAACTCGACGAATTCCGTCATCACGAGGCCGATGCCGGTCAGCGTCACCGTGCCGACGACGATGCCGGCGGCCGCCGTGGCGACGCCGATACCGATCATGTTGCGGGCGCCTGAGACCAGCCCGTCGAAAAGGTCCACGAACCCGGCGCGCGTCTGGGCCGATTTGTGCTCGCCGTTGCCGCGGAAGACGGCCAGTATCGGCTTGTGGGTCGCGACGATGAATATCATGAACAGTGTGGCGTAGAAGGCGGAGAGGCCTGGCGAGAAGCGTTCGACGGTCAGGCACCAGACCAGCAGGACGACCGGCAGCAGGAAGTAAAGACCCGACTTCACCGTCGGCCCGGGCTCCGGCAGTTCCACAACCTCCGCATTGGGATCGTCGACCTTCAGTTCGGGGAAGCGCGCCGCATACCATACCAGCCCGACATACGCGGCGAGGGTCAGCGCGCCGATGATCCAGATAGCGATGCTCGGGACAAGGACCTTGATCCATCCGACTCCGTAGTAAACGAAGGCCGTCAGCGCGATCAGGCCGGTGATCGTGAATGCGAACACCATGAGTGTCTGCGCGAGGGTGGGTTTGCGCCGTCTGGGCAACCCCTCCATGTTGGCCTTCATGGCCTCCAGATGCACGATATAGACCAGCGCGATATAGGAGATCACCGCCGGCAGGAAGGCGTGCTTGATCACGTCGACATAGGAGATGCCGACATATTCGACCATCAGGAATGCCGCCGCCCCCATGATCGGCGGCGTCAGCTGGCCGTTGGTCGAGGACGCGACCTCGACCGCGCCTGCCTTGGTCGCCGGAAAGCCGACCCGCTTCATCAGCGGGATTGTGAAAGTGCCGGTCGTTACCACGTTGGCGATGGACGACCCGGAGATCAGCCCGGTCATGCCGGACGAAACGACCGCCGCCTTGGCCGGCCCGCCCCGCATATGGCCCAGGAGCGAGAATGCCACCTTGATGAAGTAGTTGCCGGCGCCGGCCTTCTCCAGCAACGCCCCAAACAGCACGAACAGGAACACGAAGCTGGTCGACACGCCGAGCGCGACCCCGAACACGCCCTCGGTCGAGAGCCACTGATGGGACATCACCTTGTTCAGGCTGGCGCCCTTGTGGGCGATCACGTCGGGCATGTAAGGCCCGCCGAACGTGTAGATCAGGAACACCGCCGCCACGACCATGAGCGGCGGACCGAGCGCGCGCCGCGTGGCCTCCAGCAGCAACAGCAGCCCGACGGCGCCGACGGCGACGTCGTACCATGTCGGATCGCCGGGCCGGGCCGACAGGGCGTCATAGAACAGGTAGATATAGGCGGCGCAGAAAGATCCGATCAGCGCCATGCCCCAGTCCTGGATCGGGATGTGGTCCCGCGGCGAGCGTTTGAGCGCTGGAAAGGCGGTGTACGTCAAGAAGATGGAGAAGGCGAGATGGATCGCGCGCGCCTCGGTATCGTTGAGCACGCCGAAGCCGAACATGAACGGCAAGGGAGAGGCGTACCAGAGCTGGAACAAGGACCAGGCCAGCGGCACGTAGATCAGCAGGTTGCGCGAAACCGAGCCGGTCGGCGCGCGCGCTCCGGTATCCGCTTCGGCGACGAAATCCTCTGCCGATGTCCCTTTCAGCGGTTCGTTTTCGGCCACCTGGTATCCCCCATTTTCATTTTGTTGTTTCCCGTCCCTACCTACATCAGCCCGTGTTCGCGGTAATACCGCTCCGCACCGCGATGCAATGGCGCCGAAAGGCCTTCCCTGACCATGCGCTTGGGATCCAGAACGCCCAAAGCCGGGTACATCTTCTTGAACGTATCGAGATTGTCGAAAACGGCCTTGACGATGGCATAGACCGTCTCCTCGTCGAGATCCTCCGAGACCACGGCCGTCGCCCGCACGCCGAAGGTGTTCACGGGTTTATCGTTTCCCCGGTACAGGCCGCCGGGAATGGTCATGTAAGAATAGTATGGGTTTTCGGCCACCAGACGGTCAATTTCCGGCCCCTCGACGTCGACCAGAAGCGCGTCGCAGAGCTCCGTCGCCTTCTCGATCGACTTGTTGGGATGGCCGACCACATAGACCATCGCCTCTATTCGACCGTGGCACAACGCAAGCGACTGCTGCGCCGCGGGCAGGCTGCCCGCATAAGAGAAGCTCCTTGGGGTCCATCCCATCGCATCCATGACGACCTGCATGGTGGAGCGTTGGCCGGACCCGGGGTTGCCCAGATTGACGCGTCGTCCGGCGAGGTCGGCGAGCGAGCGAATACCGGAGTCACGCCGTGCCACGAGCGTGAACGGCTCGCCATGAACGGAGAAGACCGACCGGATATTGTCGTACGACACGTCCGCGAATTCGAGGAAATCGCCAGTCTTGTTGTAAGCCTTGTAGTGCACGTCGGATTGCACAATTCCGACTTCGAAGGCGTTGAGCCGGACGCTGTCCATGTTGAACCGGGAGCCCGGGGTCGGTACCGCGGAGCATTCCAGGTCCTTCGAGTGCCGTTCCACGAGATGGCAGATGCCGCGCCCGACCTGGAAATAGACCCCCAGTACGCTGCCCGTGCCGATGACGATTTCGGTTGCGCCGGATGCGGGCGCCGCAAACGCCGCATGCAGCGCGGCGGCCGCCCCCATCACGCGGATCAACCTCGCGCGAAGGCTGTCGAGTCGTGCCGGTGTGGGCATATGGTGGGCGCTGCCGGTTCAGATAGGGACGGGGGAACGGGCGCTGCCGTTCCCCCGAGCACCGCATCACATGAGGCCGGCTTCCTTGTAGTATTTCACCGCCCCGTCGTGCAGGGGCGCCGAAAGCCCGTCACGGACCATCTCTTCCTTCTTCAGATTCTCGAAAGCCGGATGGAGCGACTTGAAATCGTCGAAGTTCTCGAAGACGGCCTTTACGACGTTGTAGACCACGTCCGTCGGCACTGCCGACGATGTAACGAAGGTCGCGCCGACGCCGAAGGTGCGGACGTCATTATCGGAACCAGTGTACATGCCACCCGGAATTGTCGCGTGCCGGTAATAGGCGTTGTCCTTGACCAGCTTGTCGATCGCCGCACCGGAAACCTCGACGATGATGCTGTCGCACGAGGTCGTCGCTTCCTTGATCGAGCCTGACGGATGTCCGACGGTGAAGACCATCGCATCGATCTTGTTGTCGCAGAGCGCGCTTGACTGCTCGGCGGATTTCAGTTCCGAGGCCAGGGCGAAATCGCTCATCTTCCAGCCGAGCGCCTCCATTACGACTTCCATCGTGCCGCGTTGGCCCGAACCGGGGTTGCCGATGTTCACGCGCTTGCCCTTCAGGTCATCCAATTTCTTGATTCCCGAATCGGCGCGAGCGACGACCGTGAACGGCTCGGGATGGACCGAAAAGACCGCGCGCAGCTCCTTGAACGCGCCGGCATCGGCGAACGTGCTGGTGCCGTTATAGGCGTGATGCTGCCAGTCCGACTGGGCAACGCCCATGTCGAGCTCGCCGGCGCGGATGGTATTGATATTGTAAACCGATCCCCCGGTGCTCTCGACCGAACAACGGATTCCGTGCTCCTTGCGCCCCTTGTTGACGAGTCGGCAGATGGCGCCTCCGGTGGGGTAATAAACCCCGGTCACGCCGCCGGTGCCGATGGTGATGAATTTCTGCTGGGCCTGCGCGGGCGCCGTGCCGAGAGACCAGATCCCTAGGGTTACGGCAGCGGCCAGCGTCGCTGCGGTCAAAATCCTTGCCTTCATGAGAAGCTCCCGTTTCTGTTTTGGTTTGCGCCGTATGTCGGCGCTGTTCCTTGGCGACGGATATCCTGGCGCACGGCCCGACGCATCACGGCGATCGGCCATGAGATATCCGAAGGGATATGCGCGACTATGACTCCCCGGTATGCGCGGCGTCAACCGCGAATGCGCCGATTTCCAAGGCTTTCACGGAAGCACGCCGTGTGATTTGAAGGCCGTTTTGGCCCCCTCGTGGAGCGGCAATGCGATCCCCGATGTCGCCATCGTCTTGCGGTCGAGGCGGGCTAGCGCCGGATGTTGATCGGTCAGGGTCGATAACGCGCCAAGCACTGCGTCCACGACAGTCTCGACGATTTCGCTCTCGACCTGCGTCGTGGTGGCGAGAATCGCCCGCAGGCCGAATGTCGGTACGTCGTCGGGCGCGCCGACGTAAAGGCCGCCCGGCACAATGGCAGGTGCGAGCTCCGGACGGCTCTCCAACAGCTTGTCGACCTCAGGCCCGAAAACCGGCACGAGGCGCAGATCGCAACGCTGTATGGCGTCGGCCAGCACCGGCGACGGATGCGCCGCGACGACGGCCGCCGCGTCCAGCTCGCCCGTGCACAACGCCGTGAACTGCTCCGCTGCGGATACCACCATGACCTGTGCGAGATCGTCCTCGTCGAGATTGATGGCCCGAAACAGGGTTTCGGTCAGAACGCGCTGGTACGTGTAGGCCGGCCCCAGATTGACCCGCTTGTTCTCAAGGTCCGCCGGCTTTGCGATGCCCGCGCCGGCGCGTGCGACCAGGGTAAGGGCTTCGGCATGCAGGGACAGGACGGCGCGGAGGGATTCGTCGGGCCCGTTCGGCCGGAACAGGCTGGTCCCCCTCGATGCGTGCATCAGCCAGTCCGACTGGACGACAGCAAAGTCGAGTAGTCCGCCGGCGAGCCGCTCGAGGTTCGCCGACGAATTCGCATTGCTTTCCACAAGGCAGCGCCGGCCCGGCGCCTGTTGGGAGACGACGCGGCAGATCGCGCCGGCTGCGGGGAAATACACGCCGGCCACGGTGCCGCCACCGATCACGATGTCGCGTTCGGGCGCCGACTCGCCTGCCGCTGCTCCCGGCTCGGCGCTCTCGGCGGCATCGGCATCGTCGTGGTTGTCCGGTCTGGCCGGCTGTGCCGTGGCGATCAGCAGCGCCGCAAGCAGTCCGGACAAGAGCCTCGATCGCAACACGGTCATGGCCTCCCCAGGTGTGCGCGGGCCAGGTCGGCGCCGGCCAGGGGACGACCGAGCAGTTTCGCACCGTCCGCGATCTGCCCGACAAGCGCCGCATTGTCCGGGGCGACCGATCCATCCGCCAGGTGGATATTGTTCTCGAAGCCGACGCGCGCGTGCCCGCCGAGCGCCGCCGCGGTCAGCGCGCAGGCCGATTCACGGGGGCCGAAGGCGCAGATCGCCCAATCGAGCGCAAGGCCTGTGTCCGCCTGGACGAACGGCAGAAGATCGGCAGGAACCGACTTCTGTCCCGGCGTATAGCGGCCCAGCACGTACAGCACGAACGGCCTGTCATAGGGCACGGCACCGCGCTGCCGCAGAGCCGCGAACCGGTCGCAGTCCTCCGGCGAATAAAGGATGAACTGCGGGCTGATGCGCTCGCCCTTTAGCCACGACAGGAACCCGGCGAAACCGGCGACCGATTCCTCGTCCGGGCACAGCTCGCGAATCGCCATCGACACCGCCTCGGGTCGGACCGCGCGCACTGCCGCCATCTGCTCCGCCGGCCGGTAGATCCCGACCGCCTCGGTCGTCATCTGGACGATCATGGCATCGCCGGTCTCGCGCCGAACCGCGGCGATGGCCTCCTCGTACAGAGCCGCGTCGAGACTGTGCCTGCCCTCGGCGTCGCGCACGTGCAGGTGGATCATCGCCGCCCCGGCCTCCCGGCACGCGGCCGCAGCGCGGGCGCATTCATCCGCCGCGACCGGCATCGACGGATGGTCCGTCTTGCCCTTGCGCGCCCCGTTCGGGGCCACCGCCAGGATGAGTGGCGCGTCGATGTCCAGATTCTGCGTGCTCATGTGGCGGACGCCTCGATCGCCGCATCGATCGCCTCGGCCAGGCGATCGACGATCAGGTCGATATGGCCGGGCTCGACGATGAAGGGCGGTGCCAGCAGCACATGGTCGCCCTTCTCGCCGTCGACCGTCCCGCCCATGGGATAGCAAATCAGGCCGCGCCGCATCGCCTCGGCCTTGATGCGCGCGTTGATGCGCCGGGTCGGATCGAACGGCTCCTTCGTCGCGCGGTCGGCGACCAGCTCGACGCCGCGAAACAGGCCGCGCCCCCGGATGTCGCCAACATGGCGGTGGTTGCCCAGCCGTTCGGTCAGCGCGCGGTCCAGCAGATCGCCCATGGTCCGCACATTGGCCAGCAGATCCTCCTCGGCGATGACCTTCTGCACCTCAAGGGCGGCCGCGCAGGCCGTCGGGTGTCCCATATAGGTGTGGCCGTGCTGGAAGAAGCCGGAGCCGTCGCGAATCGCATCGTAGATGCGGCCGGCGACCATGGTTGCGCCGATCGGCTGATAGCCGGCGCCGAGTCCTTTCGCCACGGTCATGATGTCGGGCGCTACGCCGTCCTGCTCGCAGGCGTGCAGCGTGCCGGTCCGTCCCATGCCGCACATCACCTCGTCGAGGATCAGCACCACGCCGTAGCGGTCGCAGATCTCGCGAATCCGCTCGAAGTAGCCCTCGGCGGCGGGGACCGCGCCGAGCGTCGCACCGACCACCGGCTCGGCGATGAAGGCGATGACGCTGTCGGCGCCGAGCTCGAGGATCTTGGCCTCCAGCTCGTCGGCGACGCGTCGACCGAAGTCCGCCTCGCTCTCGCCGTCTCCGGCCCAGCGGTATGCGAAGCAGGGCGAGATGTGGTGGGTTTCGATCAGCAGCGGCTCGTACTGCCGGCGCCGCCACATGTTGCCGCCGGCCGCCAGTGCCCCCAGGGTATTGCCGTGATAGCTCTGCAGCCGCGCGATCACATGCCGGCGCTGCGTCTGGCCGATCTCGACGAAATACTGCCGCGCCAGCTTGAGCGCCGCCTCCACCGCCTCCGAGCCGCCGGAGACGAAATAAACATGGTCGATGCCGGCCGGCGCGTCGGCGACCAGCCGGTCGGCCAGCGCTTCCGCCGCCTCGCTGGTGAAGAATCCGGTATGGGCGAACGGGATGGCGTCCAGCTGCGCCTTGATCGCGGCCACCACCCGGGCGTTGCTGTGGCCGAGGCAGGACACCGCGGCGCCGCCGGAGGCGTCGAGATAGCGCTTGCCGTCCCGGTCCTCGATGAACACGCCGTCGCCCTTGACGGCGACCGGGAAACTGGCCTTGGTGTGGCGGTGAAAGACGTGCGTCATGGCCTCGGAAATCCGTGACTGGCGATGCGCCGGGGGCTGGTCCCGACGGCGGCCCATAATGGCGTCGCCCCCGGCCAAGGTCCAGACGATGTTGCGCGATCTCGAAGCTGAATCGCGTCGCCGCTACGTCGCGGCCGGTTTCTTGACCCTCACGCGCCGGGCCCGCGCACGATCTTCTCGCCCTCGGTCAGGGTCCACACGACGATGCGCTTGATCGTGCCGCCGAGCGCCTCGTCGAACGCCATCACGATGCCGGCCATCGCGTTCCGCTCCGCCCTTACCCGATGTTCAAACGTCTGCGAGGCGACGATAACCCGCTGCGGCATGCGCACCAGCTTGGCGTTGATGCGCACGCGGACCCACGGCGGCTCGCTGGTGGCGCCCTCCGCCGGCTTCCGGTCGTACTCCGCCTGGAACTCGCGCAGTTCCGTCTTGAGGAGCAGGTTGGAGCGCAGGCCGATGGCATCGCTGCCGACCGCGACGATACGCCCGGAATTCTCGAACGATTCGACGATCAGCCGCTGCACCATCTCCGGCGCCCGGTCGGTCCAGTTGGCGCGGGCGAAATAATCGATCTCGATCGGGCTGTACGAGACCGCGATGCGCGGCGAATCGAGTGCCGCCGGCGACGTCGTCTTCTCCACCAGCAGCTGCCAGTCCACGTGGACCAGATCGTCCGGATAGGTGCTCTTGGGGGTCAGCACATAGAGCTGCGCCGGCTCTCCCGTCCCCGGAAGCGGCACGGTGCAGCCCACCAGGACGGCGGCCAACACCAGGGCGGCGATCGCCTGGCACCCGATCCCTCGCATCATTTTACCTCCACCCCCTGTTGCTGGTCGCCGAACAGGAACCGCGCCGGGTCGCGCTCGATCTGTTCGGTCAGGCGGCTCAGCGCGCTGACCAGCACGCGCGCCTCGGCCATCAGCTGCCCAAACTCGTATAGGCCGGTGGCGCTGAAATTGCTGATCGGTTCGCGGTTCTCGGTCATGAATCTCGCGAATTCCTCCGAAGCGATGGTCAGCTGCGCGATCGCCGCGCGGACCTCCGCGAGAACGAGGCGCGTGTCCTTCGCAACGCCGCCGACATCCTTTTCGATCGAGGCGAGCATGACGTTGGCCCGGTCGGTAACCTGGCGCAGTCCTTCCATCGTCCGCGCCCCTTCGGCCAACATCGCCTCGATCTTGTCGCCGCTGCCCGCCAGGGTGCCGGTCATCGTTTCGATATTGTCGAGGGAACTCGCGATGCGTTCCAGGTTCTCGTCGCCGAGCAGCTTTTCCATCTGGCCGACCACCGCGATGGTCCGGTTGAGCAGTTCCGGTGCCGCGTCGATCAGGGCCGCCAGCTGTGACGGACTCGACCGGATGACGGCCCGGTCGCGGCCGGGCGCGGGCCTGAGGGGCGGCGACTTCTGCGTGCCGCCGGTCAGCTGGATGTACGATACGCCGGTCACGCCCTGCATCGCGAGCGTCGCCTCGGTATCCTCGCGGATCGGCGTGCCGATCGTCACCTCGATGGTGACCAGGACCTGCTCGACGTTGTCCGGATCGATTCGCATATCGACGACTCCGCCCACCGGAATACCCCTGTATTGCACGGCATTGCCCGGCTTGAGGCCGGCGACGCTGCCCTCGAAATAGATGTCGTAGAGAACCGTGCCGCGATCGGCCCGCGTGCCGGCGACCCAGACCGCGGCGGCGATGCTCGCCGTGATGCCGACGACGACGAAGATCCCGACCAGCAGATAGCTCGCGCGTGTCTCCACTATGACCCTTCCCCGGACGGCGTTCCCGCGGCTGCGAAGGCGGCGCGCGCCCGCGGCCCGTGGAAATAGGCCTGAATCCACGGATGCATGT
The DNA here is from genome assembly GCA_041602815.1 of Alphaproteobacteria bacterium. Taxonomy (GTDB): domain Bacteria; phylum Pseudomonadota; class Alphaproteobacteria; order UBA8366; family JADFVY01. The sequence goes on from JBFIFO010000003.1 coordinate 54,590, forward strand.
CGCGCATGTGCTCGGCCATTGTGCCCACGCGGACCTGTTTGTCCACCAGCACGGCAATGCGGTCGCAGATCGCGGCGAGGCTGTCGAGATCGTGCGTCACCATGATGACGGTCAGGCCCAGGCTCCGCTGCAGGCCGCGGATCAGCTCGTCGAACTCGGCGGCGCCGATCGGATCGAGGCCGGCGGTCGGCTCGTCGAGGAAGACCACCTCCGGATCCAGCGCCAGGGCCCGGGCCAGGCCCGCACGCTTGCGCATGCCGCCGGACAGTTCGGCCGGATATTTCGGGCCCGCATCGGCCGGCAGACCCACCATGGCGATCTTCAGTGCCGCCATTTCGTCCATGAGCTGTCGTGGCAGCCGCAGGTGTTCGCGCATCGGCGCCTGCACGTTCTCGGTGACCGTGAGCGACGAGAACAGGGCGCCGTCCTGGAACAGCACGCCGCAGCGGGTCTGGGCCGCCGCGCGGGCCTCGGCATCGCCGCGCAGCACGTCGATCCCGAGCAGCTCCACGGTGCCGGCGCGCGGGCGGTTGAGGCCGAGGATGGTGCGCATCAGCACCGATTTGCCGCTGCCCGAGCCGCCGACCACGCCGAGCACCTCGCCGCGCCGCACCTCCAGATCCAGCGCGTCATGGACCACCTGCTCGCCGAACTGGTTGCGCAGCCCGTGCACGCGGATCACCGCCTCGCCGGCCATCCTCAGATCCCCATCGTGGCGAACATGATGGAGAACGCCGCGTCGGCGACGATCACGAGGAAGATCGACAGCACGACGGCGCGCGTCGTCATCTGGCCGACGCTCTCGGCGCCTCCGGACACCCGCAGGCCCTCGTAGCAGCCGACGATGGCGATGATGAAGGCGAACGCCGGCGCCTTGACCAGCCCGACCATGAAATGCGCGAAGGTCGCCGCCTCCTCGAGCCGGACCAGGAACTGGGTCGTGCTCATGTCCATGGTGACGACCGCCATCGCGGCGCCGCCGACCAGCCCGACGATGTCGGCGAACACCGTGAGAATCGGCAGCGCGATCACGAGGGCGATGAGCCGGGGCAGCACCAGCACTTCCACCGGGTCGAGTCCCAGCGCCTGCATCGCCGCGATCTCTTCGTTCACCTTCATGGTGCCGATCTCCGCCGTGAAGGCGGAGCCCGAGCGGCCCGCGATCATGATCGCCGTGAGCAACACGCCGAGCTCGCGCAGGATCGTAATGGCGAGCATGTCGATGGTCAGGATCTCGAAGCCGAGGCTGCGCAATTGGACCGAGCCCTGGTAGGCGATCACGATGCCGATCAGGAAGGTCATCAGGAGGATGATCGGGATCGCGTTCAGCCCGGCCCGCTCGATCTGGTTGGCCAGCGAGACGAGGCGGAACCGGTGCGGCCGCCAGAGATAGCGCAGGGCGGCGACCGTGACCTCGCCGACGAAACCGAGCAACACCAGGACTTCGCGCGCCGCCTCGACGGTGGAACGGCCGAGCCGCTCGATGACGACGGCAAGAGGGTTGCGGCGCGGCGCTTCCGGCGGCCCCCGGCCCTCGTTGTCGGCCACGAGCTCGAACAGCGGCTTCATCTGCGCGGAAATGCCCTCGAAATCAACGCGCGCCCCCGCCGCCTGGTAGCGGTGCGCCGCGGTGCGCAGCAGGTGGACGCCCGCCGTGTCGACGCGGTCCAGCGCCGACAGATCGAAGCGGACGCGCTCGGCCTGCTCCGGCTCCAGCCCCATGACGGCCTGCTCGAGCGCGGCCGCCCCGGCAATCGTCCACATACCGCCCGCCGAAACGACGAGCTGCCCGTCCGCCGCTGCCTGTCTGATCCAGCCCGGCCCGTCGCCCATGCCTGCCCCGCTACGGTTCGCGCTCGGAGCATAGCCGAGTCGCCCGGCCCGGCAAAGCGGGCGGATGCGACGCGGCCGCCGGGCCGGGCCGCGGGGCCGGAACCGGCGGAACGAGCCCATGCGTTAGGGATTTCCGCGGGTTTCAGGATCGCCGAATTGGCCCGCTCACGCGATCGTGTGCGGCGCGCGCCACGCGGTATCGAATCGTGACCGGACGGGGAGCGTTTCGTGAGGATTTGCCGCCAATCCTGTCCGCCCGGGCCAGTACGGCCCGTGCACTCAGATCTGGAAAGGAAGGTCCCCATGAAAACATTGAAGATCCTGACAACGGTCCTGCCGGTGCTCGCGCTCGCCGCCGGGGTTACGGTCTCGAGCGGGGCCGGCGCGGCGGCATCGTTCGCCACGCCGCCGGCCGGCGCACCGCGCGGCACCGGCCCGGTCGTCTACGTGACCGGCCAGGACCTCTACTTCGATACCATCGTGCTCGGCCCGCTGCCGTTCGAGGGACCGTTCCAGAAACTCGAGGCGGCCGGGCCGACCGGCCTGCAGACCGACTTCGGCCCGGGCGACCACGGCTATGTCGGCGGCCGCTGGTGGCTCGACGCCAACGGCGACGACGTGATGGACGCCGGCGACGTGTACTTCCTGTGCCCGCTGCTGGGGCCGGGCCGGGCCGCACCGTGACGCCACACTGACGGCGCCGCCGCGACTCCCCGGCGGCGTGCCGCCGTCCGGGGAGCCGTGGCGGTCCAGCCGGAAGACCTCCACGGGCCCCGGTCATTGCGCCGCATTGCCCCCGCCGGTGCGCCTCGCTAAAGTGCCGCCGGCCACATTCGTTGACGGGGGCGGCGCACGCATGGACCTCAAGCAGCATATCCGGAACATCCCGGATTTTCCCAAGCCGGGGATCAATTTCTACGACATCTCGCCGATGCTCGCGCATCCCCGGGCCTGGCACTACTGCACCGCCAAGCTGGCGGCCATGGTCGCCGACTGGGAACCCGACATCCTCGTCGGCATCGACAGCCGCGGCTTCCTCGTGGCGGCGCCGCTGGCCCTGCATATCGGTTGCGGGTTCGCCATGCTGCGCAAGCAGGGCAAGCTGCCGGGCAAGACCATCTCCCACACCTATGATCTCGAATACGGCACCGACACGGTCGAGATCCAGGCGGACGCCATCGAGAAGGGCCAGCGGGTGGTGGTGCTGGACGACCTGATGGCGACCGGCGGCACCATGTCGGCCGGCATCGACCTGATCCGCGAGGTCGGCGGCGACGTGCGCGGCGCCGCCTGCGTCATCGAGCTGACCTTCCTGGGCGGCCGCAAGAAGATCGACGTGCCCTTCGAGGTGCTGCTGAAATACGACGCGTAGCGCCGTCTCCGCCGCCCGCCCCGGCATGAGGTCGGTCGGCGCCGGCGCCGACCAACCTTCATCTGCGCTTCCCCGCCGCGTGGACGGTGGGCCGGCGGCGCCGGTGTCCGCCCGTCAGGACGTCCGCCGTCAGGCGCTGCGATAGAGCTTGGTCAGCACGAACTCGCGATGGCCCAGCGCCTCGGCGGCCGTGTAACGGCCGTTGCAGGTGCGCAAGGTCATCTCCAGCAGCGCATCGCCGGCCTCGTCCAGCGTCATCTCGCGGCGCAGGATCCCCGAGACGTCGACGTCGATATGCTCGGCCATCTCGCGCGCCGTGCGCGGGTTGGCGGTCAGCTTGATGACCGGCTCGATCGGGTTGCCGATGACGTTGCCCTGGCCGGTCGGGAACAGGTGCACGACGAATCCGGCGGCGGCCTGCAGGGTCACGCATTCGGCCGCGGCCGACGAGGTGTCCATGAAGTACAGGCCCGGCCCGGCGGACGGCGCCTCGGCCGGCTCCAGAACGTCGACGAACTGGGTCTTCTTGCCGATCTTCTC
>JBFIFO010000004.1:0-52808 GCA_041602815.1 Alphaproteobacteria bacterium
CCCCGCCACGGGCCTGCCGATCGAAAGCCAGACCGTTACGCAGATGGTCGACCGCATCCTTGCCATGCCGGAGGGCAGCCGGCTCTACCTGCTGGCGCCGGTGGTGCGCGGCCGCAAGGGGGAATACCGCAAGGACCTCGCGGAGTTGCAGAAGCGCGGCTTCCAGCGGGTCAAGATCGACGGCGGGCTCTACGAGATCGACGAGGCGCCGAAGCTCGACAAGAAGCGCAAGCACGACATCGACGTCGTCGTCGATCGCCTCGTCGTACGCCCGGACATCGCCAAGCGTCTTGCGGATTCGCTTGAAACCGCGCTGCACCTCGCCGAGGGGCTGGCCATCGCCGAAGATGCGGACACCGGCGAACGCACGATATTCTCGGAGCGCTTCGCCTGCCCGGTGTCCGGGTTCACCATTGACGAGATCGAGCCCCGGCTGTTCTCGTTCAACAATCCGTACGGCGCCTGCCCGGCCTGCGACGGCCTCGGCACGACAATGTATTTCGACCCCGAGCTGGTGGTACCGGACGACCGCAAGACGCTGGCCGACGGCGCCATTGCGCCGTGGGCGAACTCGTCGTCACCTTATTTCCGGCAGACGCTGGAGAGCCTGGCGCGGCACTTCAAGGTCAGCATGCGCGAACCGTTTCGCGAGCTGCCGGAGTCGGTCCAGGCGGCGATCCTGAACGGCACCGGTGAGACCAAGGTGAAGATGGCCTACGACGACGGCCTGCGCAGCTACACGATCGAGAAGCCGTTCGAGGGCGTGCTGCCGAACATGCAGCGGCGCTGGCGCGAGACCGACAGCGCCTGGGTGCGCGAGGAGCTCGGCAAATACCAGAGCGTCTATGCGTGCGAGACATGCGGCGGCCATCGCCTCAAGCCGGAGGCGCTGGCTGTCAAGATCGACGGGCTGCATGTCGGCCAGGTGGCGGATATGACGATCGCCGATGCCGGCGCCTGGTTCCGCGATCTCTCGTCGCGCCTGGACGCGAAGCAGCAGGCGATCGCGGAGCGAATCCTCAAGGAAATCAACGAACGGCTCGGCTTCCTCAACAATGTCGGCCTCGACTATCTTACACTGTCGCGGGCATCAGCCTCGCTGTCCGGCGGCGAAAGCCAGCGAATCCGCCTCGCCTCTCAGATCGGTTCGGGCCTGACAGGCGTCCTCTACGTGCTCGATGAGCCCTCGATCGGCTTGCATCAGCGGGATAATCAGCGACTCCTCGGCACGCTAAAGCGCCTCCGCGACCTTGGCAACACGGTGCTCGTTGTCGAGCACGACGAAGATGCGATCCGGTCCGCCGACTACCTGGTGGACATGGGGCCGGGGGCCGGCATCCACGGCGGCACGGTGGTGGCGGCCGGCCAGCCGGAGCAGGTCATGGCCCATCCGGAGAGCCTGACCGCGCAATACCTGACCGGACGCTGCGAGATTCCGGTGCCGGCGGCCCGCCGCCGCGGCCGCCGCGGCCAGTCCCTGCGCATTGAGGGGGCAAGGGAAAACAACCTGCAGAATCTCACGGTCGAGATTCCGCTCGGCACGTTCACTTGCGTGACCGGCGTGTCCGGCGGCGGCAAATCCACCCTGATCATCGAAACGCTGTACAAGGCACTGGCCCGCCGGCTGAACAATGCCCGCACCCATCCCGGCGCGCACGACCTCATCAAGGGTGCGGAGTTCCTCGACAAGGTGATCGACATCGACCAGTCACCGATCGGCCGCACGCCCCGCTCCAACCCGGCGACCTATACCGGCGCTTTCACGCCGATCCGCGACTGGTTCGCCAACCTGCCCGAGTCGAAGGCACGCGGCTACGCGCCGGGCCGGTTCTCGTTCAACGTCAAGGGCGGCCGCTGCGAGGCGTGCCAGGGCGACGGGGTGATCAAGATCGAGATGCACTTCCTGCCCGACGTCTACGTCCAGTGCGACCACTGCAAGGGCAAGCGCTACAACCGGGAAACGCTCGAAATAACGTTCAAGAACAGGTCGATCGCCGATGTTCTCGATATGACGGTTGAAGAGGCGGCGGAGTTCTTCAAGGCTGTCCCGGCGATCCGCGACAAGCTGCGCACGCTTGACCGCGTCGGTCTCGGCTACATCCATGTCGGCCAGCAGGCGACGACCCTGTCCGGCGGCGAGGCGCAACGCGTGAAGCTGGCCAAGGAGCTGTCGCGGCGGGCCACCGGACGGACCCTGTATATCCTCGACGAACCCACGACCGGCCTGCATTTCGCGGACGTCGAGAAGCTGTTGGAGGTGCTCCACGCGCTTGTCGACCAGGGCAACACGGTCGTCGTGATCGAGCACAACATGGAGGTGGTGAAGACGGCCGACCATATCGTCGATCTCGGCCCCGAGGGCGGCAATGGCGGCGGCCGGATCGTGGCCGAGGGCCCGCCGGAGGACGTCGTGCGCGTTGCGGAGAGCTATACCGGCCGGTTCCTCGCCCCCTATCTGGAGCGGCGTCCCGCGGCCAAGAAGCGGGCATGATGTCGGACCCGGCCAGCGACATTGCCACATCCGCGAAAGCTGCAGCCTGCTTTCAGGACGTGGAGGACTGGGTCCTCACCGAAGGCAAAACGCTGCGCCTCGGTCAGTTGATCGCCGGCTTCTGCTGTCGGTTGAACGAGGCGGGCGTTCCGATTCTGCGCTGCACGGTCCATATTCGGCAATTGCATCCGCAGTACTATTCGCGCGCATTCATGTGGCTGCGTGGCGAGGCGGTGGCCAGCGAGACGCCGCGCGAGCACGGTATCGAGAAGACGCCGGCCTACCTCGACAGCCCCCTGTTCATCGTCTACGAGCGCGGCGAGGATGTCCGCCGGCGCCTCAAGGAGCCTGCGACACCGCGGGATTTCCCGATCCTCGCCGACCTCGATGAGATGGGTGCCACGGATTACGTCGCTGTCGGCCTGCCGTTCCGGCGCGGCGTCGGCCAGGCCGTCACGTTGGCGACGGACCAGCCGGGCGGCTTCAGCGACGCGGACTTGGACCTGGTCCGGGCGGCCCTGCCGGCCTTCTCGGCGGTAGTGGAACTGATCAACCTCGAGCGGATGTCGCAGGTTGTGCTGCAGACCTATCTCGGCCGCTCCACGGGTCAACGGGTCGTCGAGGGCCGCATCCGGCGCGGCGACGTCAGCCGCATCCGCGCGGTCCTGATGTTCAGCGATCTGCGTAACTTCACGCAGCTCTCCGAGTCGCTGCCCGGCGCGACAGTCGTCGATCTCCTGAACAGTTATTTCGAGACGGTCTCCGAACCCCTGACCGCCGCCGGCGGCGAGATCCTGAAATTCGTCGGCGACGGCATGCTGGCGATCCTGCCGGTCGACGGCGACGACGAGGCAGGTCTGCGCAGCACCTGCGATGCCGCGCTGGCGGCCGCCAAGGCCGCCCGGTTCGCCCTGTCGGCCCTGATTGCCACGCACGGACAGCCCCTGGCGGCGGGTTTGGCCCTACACGTCGGTGACGTTCTCTACGGCAATATCGGCACCAGGGACCGCCTCGACTTCACGGTCATCGGGCCAGCGGTCAACCTCGTTAGCCGCATCGAGCACGTCTGCCGCGAAGCGGAGCAGCCCATCGCCCTGTCGGCCACCTTCGCCGCGGCGGTGTCGGCGCCGGTGCGCAGCCTCGGGCGGTTCGACCTGCAGGGAATCGCCGAGCCCCAGGAGATCTTCGCGCCGGCCTGAGCGCTCAGCGATCGCACGGCGCGGGCCGGCTTGCAAATACGCTGGAGCGGGTCCGGCTGGCGCCATGGCGCCAGCATGGGGCGGCCTGACCGGCCGGGGCATGTCTAGTTGCGCGCCGGCTTCTGCATCCGCGCCGCGGTTTCCAGGGCCAGGACCACGTTGCCGCTCCGCGCCAGGGCGACGGCGGCGAAGTACAGCCCGATGACCTTGTCCTCGGTGGTTTCCGCGATGCGGTCGGCGATGGCGAGCGACCGGCCGGCCGCCCTGCGCGCACCGGCCCTGTCGCGCCGGGACAGGCGCATTTCGGCGAGGCTGGCATAGGCTGCAGCAACCAGCGAAAGATCGTTGCCGGAGATGGCTGCTGCGGCCGCGGTAAGGTCTTCCTCGGCTTGCCGTGCGTTGCCCAGCTGGATATGCGCCATGGCCCCGAGGACGAAATCCTCGTTGTCCGCATCCGATGTCCGTTGGGCGAGGTCGCCGGCCACCGCCCGGCCCTCGATGGCGCTGCGCACGACCTGCAGGAAGACCGGTACATCGCGGTCGTCTTCCTCCTCTTCTCCTGCCGTTTCGGCGGCGATCCGAAGTTCGGCGTCGTCCAACATTTGGACGGCGCCGGCAACATCATCGGTCTGGGCGCGGCCAAGGGCGACGGCTCCCAAAGAGCGAACCTGGGCCCGCGTCGACCCGGCACCGCCGGCGGCGTCGAGGGCGGCGGTAAAGGACTGCCGGGCACCGCCGGCATTGCCGGCCCGCGCCTGCGCGATCGCGATCCGCGTCAGCAGGATCGACTTCACCGGCATTGCGCTGTGCAACATGATATCCTCGAAGGCGGCAATCGAATCGACGGCCATGCCGAGGATGATCCGGCTGAACAGCCACGCCTCGTCGTCGACCTTCTCGGTCCCGTCGCCGATCGCCTCGACGGTGGCCCGCGCGCCGGCGATGTCCCCGGCCTCGAGCTGGGTTTCGGCGACCAGCGCCAGCAGCCCGTACCGCTTGCTCTGTCGGCCCAGCGTGTCGGCATTGGCCAGCGCGGCGCGGGTCTCGCCGACGGCGGCCTGCGTCCATGCCGCGTACACGATCATCTCTTCGCGGTCGTGCGCGTCGGCACTGCCCAAGGCGATCTCCACTGCCCGCGTGGCGGCGGCGCGTGCCCGCGCCGGATAACCGGAGTCTTTCAACGCGACCGCCAGTGCCGCGTAGGCCAGCACACGGGCCTGCTCCTTGTCGGCAAGCTCGACCGTCGCGTCCGCACCATCCAGGTCGCCGGCACGGACCTGGGCGATGGCCGCCGCGGGGATGCCGAACACGCGTTCCTCTTCCGTGTCGACCGCGGCGACGGCCTCGACCGCCCGCTGCGCCGTGCTGCGGGCGCCGGCCGCATCGCCGCCCGCCATCTGAACCCGGGCGATCTCGCCGTACGCGGCGGCCCGGAAGGTTTCGACCGGCAACGTGCATCCGGCCGCGAGAGCGGCCGCAAACAGGCAAACGGACAGACGTCTAATCATTGCGCACCCCCTTGTGCGAACCGGTGCCGTCCGGGCGGGCCTCTCGATCATTGCGGCGGCGCAGCCCGCCGGGCAATAGAAATCGCTTGCCGCCGGAAAACGGGTGTTATCCGGCGCTCGCGCTCCCGACAGGGATGCGGTCCGCGGTGATTCGCGCCATCGCCTTGCGGACCAGCGGGCGCATGATGAACTCGGGCAGGCGGTTCTCGCGCGCCGCCAATCTGACGGCGAGATCCTCCAGCTCACGCAGGTCCGTCGCCTCGGCGGCGCCTTCCGTACGGAGCCGCTCGGCGATGCGCTCTAGCAGTTCCTGCGCGGAGCGGATCTTCCAGATCAGCACCAGCGTGCCGAATGTCGGCCAGAAGCTGAAGATCCAGATGGCCGGCAGCACGATCATCAGCGCCCATTCCTCGCGCGGGGCGCCGGCATTAAATCCGGACAGCGACCAGTAAAGCAGCCCGATGGCACCGAATAGATAGACGACGAATGCATACAAGGTGTGGCGCAGCACCGGGCCGACATCTCCAGGTTTGTCGCGCGATCCTAACCAGGCTGGGTTAACGATCCGTAACTGGCTGGCGCCATGGCGCCGGCACCCGCTGTCGCCGCATTGACCCGACTGGCTCCCGCCTCTATCTGTTGCCCATGGCGCGCGCGATTTCACCCGTCCACGTCGTCGGTGGCGGCCTCGCCGGTTCCGAGGCCGCGTGGCAGCTGGCGCAGGCCGGCGTGCCCGCGGTGCTGCACGAAATGCGGCCGCAGCGCGGAACCGACGCCCACGTCACTGACGGACTCGCCGAGCTGGTATGCTCGAACTCGTTCCGCTCGGACGACGCGGCGTACAACGCCGTCGGCCTCCTTCATGAGGAACTGCGCCGGTGCAACTCGCTCATCATGGCATGTGGCGACCGCACGCGGGTGCCCGCCGGCGGAGCGTTGGCGGTCGACCGCGAGGCGTTCAGCGCGGCCGTGACTGCCTCGCTCGATGCGGAACCCCTGGTCGAGATCCGGCGCGAGGAGATCGCCGGCCTGCCTCCGGCGGACTGGGACTCGGTGATCGTCGCGACCGGGCCGCTGACCTCCCCTGCCCTGTCCGCCGCGGTGCTCAAGCTCTCGGGCGAGGAATCGCTGGCGTTCTTCGATGCCATCGCGCCGATCGTGCACCGCGACAGCATCGATTTCGATACGGCCTGGTTCCAGTCGCGGTACGACAAATCTGCGCCCGGCGGCGACGGCAAGGATTACATCAACTGCCCCCTGGACGCGGCGCAATACGAGGCGTTCATCGACGCGCTGCTGGCCGGCGAGACAACCGGCTTCAAGGATTGGGAGAAGGACACGCCCTATTTCGAGGGCTGCCTTCCGATCGAGGTGATGGCCACGCGCGGACGCGAGACACTGCGCTTCGGGCCGATGAAGCCGGTGGGGCTGACCGAACCGCACAGCGGAAGGCGGTGCCACGCCGTCGTCCAGCTGCGCCAGGACAACGCGCTCGGCACGCTCTACAACATCGTCGGCTTCCAGACCAAGCTGAAATACGGCGAGCAGACGCGCATCTTCCGCATGATTCCGGGGCTGGAGCGGGCCGAGTTCGCTCGGCTCGGCGGCATCCACCGCAACACCTTTCTGAACAGCCCGCGGCTGCTGGACGGCACCATGCGGCTGAAGGCGGCGCCGCGGCTGCGCTTCGCGGGACAAATCACCGGCGTCGAAGGCTATATCGAGTCGGCCGCCATGGGCCTCGTGGCCGGCCGTTTCGCAGCCGCCGAACGGTGCGGCGAAGAGGTCGTCCCGCCGCCGCCGACCACCGCGCTCGGCGCGCTGCTGGCACATATCACCGGCGGCGCCGCGGCCGAAACCTTCCAGCCGATGAACGTCAATTTCGGGCTGTTCCCCCCCGTCGAGCCGCCGCCGGGACGGCGCCGGATCAAAGGGCGCGACCGCAAGAAGGCAATGAGTGAGCGGGCGCTCGCCGATCTCGAGGCGTGGCGCGGTGCCGCGCGGGTCGCGGCCGAATAGGCCCGATCAGGCGTGCTCCCAGTCGTCGGGGGCGAGGTCGGGATAATCCGTGAAGATCGGCTGCATCACGTCCTGCCGCAAGTAGCCGAGCACGAATTCGATGGTCGCGAGATAGGTTTGGTGCTCCTCCTCGTCGCCGCTGTCCCGGATGATGTCGGCGGCGGATTCCAGCTGCGTGCCGATCTCCTGCATCAGCCCGGCGAGTTTTTCCGAAGCGTCCCGTTCCATCATGTGCGCGCTCCTCCGGAGGCTCGGCGAAGGGTCTGTCGCCGCACATAGTGCATGCTGCTGCGTTAATGAAACCCTTATCGCAGTGCTGTGCGCCGCCGGTCCGCCATCGGCCGTCCACGCCGTCAATACCGGCCAGCCATGGCGCGCAGCATGAGCCGCCAGGAGCGCACGGACAGCGGTCTTGCATTGCGGGCATCGAACGGATCGTGGCCCAGCCGCGCAAACCTCGCGAGGTATCCCCGCGCCAAAGTGCCCGGCAAGAGTGCCGGCAGGCCTGGGCCGACTCGTCCAGGCAAATTCTTTGACGATTCATCAATTTTTTTTGATGCTATTGTGCACACTTCCTCAACAGATCTGCGAATTGGATCAGACGGTTTCATCGCGGCCAGTGCGCGCTCGTCGGCCCCGTGCCGGGCCATCACCTCGCGCGGCAGGAGGCAGCGGCCCTGGCGCAGCTGGTGGGGCAATGCGCGCATCAGCCCGGTCAGGGCCCACGCGGTGCCGACCAGCCGTCCGGCCGCTTGTGAAGGCCCGTCGGTCGCCGCGAGCACGGACAGCGCCAGCTGGCTGAGGCCGCCCGAGCTCGCCTCGGCATAGGCGACGAGCTCATCGAGCGTTTCGACAGGCCGATCCGAGAAATCCAGCTCGCGGGATTCGAGCAGGCGATCGAAAAGCGGACGTGGCAAGCCGTGGGCATCGATCGCCGCTGCAAGCGGCTCGACCACGTGGTGGCGGCGCGGCCGGCCAGCATAACATTCGGCGATCGCGTCGCGCCACCACTGCAGGCGGATCAGTCCGAGCATCGGCTCCGACACCGCCTCGCGGCTGCGCGCGACCTCGACGTTGAAAGCGTACAGGGCGAACAGGTCGTCACGGCGCCTGGACGGCGCGAACAGCGCGGTCAGGAACCGGTCGGGGTCGTCGCGGCGGACGAGATCAGCGCAGTAGGCCAGGTCCGGCACTGGGTCCTTACAGGGCGATCAGCGCCGCCGCCACCCTGCGCCCTTCGGCCAGCAGCACGTTGAAGGTCCGGCAGGCGGCGCCGGTATCCATGGGATCGACGGCAATGCCGTGGCTGCGCAGCTCGGCGCGCAGCGGCCCGGGCGGCAGCCACATGCGCTCACCGCAGCCCAGAAGCAGGATGTCCGGCACTTGTTCAGTCGTCGTAAGCTGCTGGAAATCGGCAATCGTCAGCGCCTCGGCCGAGGCGACGGCCCACGCCAGCGTGCGGTCCGGGAAGACAAGCACGGACCCCAGGTGGACGGTGCCGGCAATGCGGAACATGCCCGGTCCGTAGCCATGGATGACCTGGCTTCCCTGCGGCACCATCGGGGTGATGTCCATGGGCATCTCCCGGCCCTGCGATCAGCCCTCGGCTTCGGCGCCCGCCGGTGCGGCCTGGTCCTCGGCGGTACCGCGGTAGACCTTGAGATACAGGAGTAGCGGCACGGCAATTGCAATCGAGGAATAGGTCCCGATCACCACGCCCCAGATCAGGGCCACGCTGAAACCGCGAATCACCTCGCCGCCGAGCACGTAGAGCGCACCCAGCGCCAGCAGCGTGGTCAGGCTGGTCATCACGGTGCGCGACAGGGTACCGTTGACCGACAGGTTAAACAGGTCCGGCAGTACCATTCTCTTGTATTTTCGGAGATTCTCGCGCACCCGGTCGAACACCACGACGGTATCGTTGATCGAATAGCCCGCAATGGTCAGGATCGCGGCGACGGTTGCCAAATTGAACTCCAGCTGGAACAGAGAGAACAATCCGATCGTGGTGATCACGTCGTGTAGCAGCGCAACCACGGCGGCCACACCGAACTGCCATTCGAAACGGAACCAGATGTAGACCAGGATCGCGCCAATCGCCGCCAGAACAGCGATGATGGCGGCTTCCTGAAGCTCTTCGCCGACCGTCGGGCCCACTGTCTCGGTGCGACGATACTCCTCCACCGTGTCCCCCAAGGCCTCCTTGATCACAGTGACCGCGGCCTGTTGCGCCTCGTCGCCGCCCGGCTGCCGCTGGACGCGGATCAAAACGACGTCGGGCGCGCCGAACTCTTGCAGGCTGACGTCGCCAAGGCCGAGCTGCCCGAGGGTCGCGCGCATCGCGCCGACGTCCGCGTGGCATTCTCCATCCGCATTGCCGGACGCATCGCTAACCGCCGGGCACTTGACCTTGACCTCGATGAGGATGCCGCCGAGGAAATCGATGCCGAGGTTCAGCCCCTGGCCTGCGAACAGCCCTGCCGAGGCGAGGACCAGTACGGCCGAGAAGGCGAAAGCGAACAGCCGCTTGCCCATGAAGTCGATGGTCGTTTCCGCGGGGATGATCGTCAGTTTCTTCACGGTATCCGCCCTCTCTCGTCAGATCGGCAGTTCGGCCGGACGCCGTTGCCGCAGCCAGGTCGCCACCATCAGGCGCGTGAGCATGATCGCGGTGAACATCGAGGTCACGATGCCGATCATCAGGGTGACGGCAAATCCCTTCACCGGCCCCGAGCCGAACATGAACAGCAGCGAGGCCGCGATCAGAGTGGTCAAGTTGGCGTCGATGATCGTCGTCAGCGCCCGCTTGTAGCCGGCATCGACGGCATTCATCGGCGAGCGACCGGCCCGAACCTCCTCGCGAATGCGTTCGAAAATGAGCACGTTGGCATCGACTGCCATGCCGATGGTCAGCACGATTCCGGCGATGCCCGGCAGGGTGAGCGTCGCCTGCACCGCCGACAGCGCGGCGATGATCAGAATGATGTTGAAGGCCAGGGCAATGTCGGCGAGGGCGCCGAACAGCCCGTAGGCGAGAACCATGAAGACCACCACCGCGGCGAGGCCGACAATACTGGCGACCTTGCCGGCCTCGATCGAATCGCGTCCGAGGCCCGGCCCGACGGTCCGCTCCTCGATGATCACCAGATCCGCCGGCAGGGCGCCGGCGCGCAGCAGCAGCGCAAGATCGCCGGCCGACTGTGTGGTGAAGTTGCCGGTGATGATGCCGCTGCCACCGAGGATCGCGGTGCGGATCCGGGGGGCGCTGATCACCTTGCCGTCGAGCACGATGGCGAACAAGCGGCCGACATTGTCCTGCGTTGCCTTGCCGAACTTCTGGCCGCCGACGGCGTCGAAGCGGAAGCTGACCGCCGGCAGATTGTTCTCATCGAAGCTGGGCTGTGCGTCGACAAGGTTTCCGCCGCTGACGATGACGCGGCGCTCGAGCAGGTAATCGCGCTGGAAGTCGTCATCGCTGGGAACGATCTCGTAACCCGGCGGCACGCCGCGCTGGCGCGCCTCCTCGACCGACATCCGGTCACTCACGAAACGGAAGGTCAACTTGGCCGTCTTCTGCAGGATTTCCTTGATGCGCTCGGGATCGTCGACGCCAGGCAACTGCACCAGGATGCGCTCCGCCCCCTGGCGCTGGATCAGCGGTTCGCGTGTGCCCGTCTGGTCAATGCGACGGCGGACCACTTCGATCGACTGCTCGACGGCGCGTCGTTGGATCTCGAGCGCCGCCTGCTCGGTAAAGCGCATCCGGAACGTGCCGTCCTCGGCCGCCTCGACGACCATGTCGGGATCGACGCTGCGCATCAGCGATTCGACCTCGGCCAGCCGTTCCAGCTCGAGGATCTTGAAGACGATGTCCTTGCCCTGGATGTGCGGCGCCGGCCGATAGCCGACTCGGGCATCGCGCAGCGCCGTGCGCACCGCATCGATATTCGCGTCCAGCCGCTCCGTGACCACGCCCTCCGCCTGGACCTCGAGCAGCAGGTAGGCGCCGCCCTGCAGGTCGAGCCCCAGGCTCACCTGCTTGCCGGGGCCGCCCTCGGGCATCCAGGATTGGATCCACTCCGCCGTCTCGCGCGCCATGAAGTTGGGCGCCGCGTAGAGGATGCCGAGGCCGCAGACGACCAGAACGAGCACCTTTTTCCAGGTCGGGAACTGCAGCATCGCCGTGCGCCCTCCCGGCTACTTCTTGCCCGGTTCGCTGGCCGGGACGCCTTTGGCATGAATGTCCATCAACGTGTATTTCTTAACCCGAACCCGGATTCCCTCGGCAATCTCAACGATGATCTCGTCGCTGCCCTCCTCGACCCGGACGACCGTGCCGATGATACCGCCGCCGGTCGTCACCCGGTCGCCGCGCCGGACCGCAGCGACTGCCTCGCGGTGCTGTTTGTGCTTCTTCTGCTGCGGGCGGATGATCAGGAAATAGAACACCGCGAAAATCAGAACGATCGGCATCAGCGACAGGAACGCATCGCCGCCGCCTTCCGCGCCCTGTGCCCAGGCGGTCGAAATGAACATACAGAACTCCCTCTTAGAACGTCACCGGCGTGGTTGGCGCGGCCTGCTGCGATCGCCCCAGTCCGCGAACCGGCGGACTATAACGGGCCGCGCGGCGAATGCAAACGAGACTCAACACCGCCGGCGCTCATATATTTGACCGGCGGCCTCCTTGTGCTATGCATCCGCCGCCTCCATGCACATAGGCATGGCGGCGCGGCTTCGCAACAGCGCACGGAAGGGCGCGAGAATGGAGGACAACGAGACGCTGCGCAGGATCGCCGACGCGCTGGAACGCTTGGCACCGGCGACCCGCACCGCGACCGATTTGGACGGGGCCGATGCCTTCGTGTGGCGGGCCGATGTCGAGAGCCTGGAGCCCGTCGCGACGGTGAACCGGGTGGCGCTCGGCCTGCTCAAAGGGATCGACCACCAGGCTGACCAGCTGCTGGACAACACGCGGCGCTTTGCCGACGGGCTGCCGGCGAACAACGCCCTTTTGTGGGGCGCGCGGGGCAGCGGCAAGAGCTCGCTGGTCAAGGCCGTGCACGCCGAGGTCAACCGCACCGCCGACGACCGGCTCGTGCTCGTCGAGATCCACCGCGAGGACATCGCGTCGCTGCCGCGCCTGCTGACGCTGCTACGCAAGGCCAAGCGCCGCTGCATCCTGTTCTGTGATGACCTGTCGTTCGACGACAGCGGCGATACCAGCTACAAGTCGCTCAAGGCGGTGCTTGAAGGCGGCATCGAGGGGCGACCGCGCAACGTCATCTTCTACGCGACATCGAACCGGCGGCACCTGATGCCCCGCGACATGATAGAGAACGAGCGCTCAACCGCCATTAACCCGTCCGAGGCGACCGAGGAGAAAGTATCGCTGTCCGACCGCTTCGGCCTTTGGCTTGGTTTTCACAACTGCAACCAGGATACGTTCTTTTCGATGATTGCCGGCTATGTCGAACATTACGGTCTGAAGGTCTCGGAAGAGGAATGGCGGGCCGCGGCGGTTGAGTGGTCGGTGACGCGCGGCGCGCGCTCCGGACGCGTCGCCTGGCAGTTCATCCAGGATTTGGCCGGCCGGCTCGGCCAGCAGCTCGTCGAAAAGGACTGAATTGGAAATCCGGGCGGCCGCCTGACTACCCGCTTGCCGACCCCTTGGGCAGGTACTCCAGCGGATCGACGGCCTTGCGACCCTTGCGGATCTCGAAATGGAGCTGCGGGCGGCCGACGCTGCCGCTGCTGCCGACACGTGCAACCGCGTCTCCCTTCTTCACTTTTTGTCCACGCTTTACGAGGAGCGCATCGTTATGCGCGTATGCCGTCATGAATCCGTCCGCGTGCTTGATCAGCAGCAGGTTGCCGAATCCCCTCAGCTCGTTACCCGCGTAGGCGACAACGCCGCTTTCCGCTGCGACGACGGTGGCACCGCGCCGTGCACTGATATTGATGCCGTCATTATGGCGGCCCCCTGGCTGGGCGCCGAAGCCTGACAACACTTCGCCCCTGACCGGCCACAGGAACAGGCGACCCGTCCGCGGCGGCGGGCTGGGCAGCACCGCGACCTGACTCGGCGTCGCCTGTCGTGCAGCGGGCCGTGGCGAAGCGGTCGGGGTTGCCGGCAACGACACCCGGACCGGCGCGGTGGTGTGTTCGCCGCCGGTCGGCACCGAAAGTTCTTGACCGATGACGATCGTGTAGGGCGGTTGGATGCCGTTCACGCGCATCAACTCGCTCATCGGCACTTGGTACATGCGCGAGATGCTGTACACGGTATCGCCCTGTGCGACCCGGTGGGTCCGCCGTGTCGGCAGGCGCAGTTTGTCACCGACCTTTAGCAGATAGGGCGGCTGCAGCCGGTTGGTCTCGATAATCGAGCGGACCGGCACGCCGTAAAGCCGGGCAATCGAATAGACCGTGTTGCCGCGGACTACTGTGTGCGTGCCGTTCGCAGGAATTGGAATCTGACGGGCGCCTGGCGGTGGCACGGGGATGAAGTCGCCACTCCTGCCATGCGAGGCGGCGGCCGACGCCCGCGACGATGATCGCGAGTCGCCGTGATCCCTATCCTCGTACCATCGCGCACAGCCGGCCAGTATCAGCATGGCTGCGACGAGGGTCAACAGCCGCAGAGAAAAGCGGGATCGAGCGAATTTCATGGCACAACTATATCATCCCGCCATGGCTTCGTCAGTCCGGCCCGAGACCAGCGGTACGAACTTGACCGGCCCCAAATCCTCGATACTCAGGCCGAGCCCGCCCCGCCGCACGCGGACGATGCGCTGGCTGCCAGGATCGTCGCCGATCGGAACCACCATGATTCCGTCGACGGCAAGCTGTGTCGACAGTTTCGGCGGGATGTCGATGGCCGCGGCGGTGACCAGGATGCGCTCGAATGGGGCTTGCTCCGGCCAGCCGAGAGCACCGTCGCCGGGCCGCGCCGTCACATTTCGGCGTCGCAGCGCCGCCAACCGCGACTCAGCCTGCTGCAGCAGTTCGCGGTGCCGCTCGATGGTATAGACGCGGCGACACAGATGCGACAGCACGGCCGTTTGGTAACCGGAGCCGGTGCCGATCTCCAGCACGCGCATCCGGTCATCGAGTTCAAGCGCCTCGGTCATCCGGGCGACCACCTCGGGCTGGCTGATGGTCTGGCCGCAGTCGATCGGTAACGCCACGTTTTCCCAGGCCTGGTGGGCGAAGGCCGGTGGCACGAAGATGTCCCGGGGCACGCGCTCGATCGCGTTGAGGACGCGGAGGTCGGCAATGCCGCAGTGGCGGAGTTCGAGAATCAGGCGTACCCGGTCGTCCGCGTCACTCACTCGAAAGCCTCCCTCAGCTTCTTCAGCGTTTCGTCGTGCGTCAGGTCGACATGCAGCGGTGTGACGCTGACGGACCCGTCATCGATGGCATGATAGTCGGTATCGTCCTGACGCAAAAGCGCGCCGACTTGCTGCGGGCCGATCCAGTAGTAGTCATTGCCACGCGGATCGGTGAGGCCGACGAGGTTGTAGTTGGATTCGCGCCGGCCCTGTGCGACGACCCGGATCCCGGTCGTCTCGTCGGCGAGGCGGTTGGGAAAATTGACGTTCATGAATACATCCTTGGGCCAGGCGACGCTGGTCAGCATGCGCAGGATGTCGGGGGCATGTCGTTCGGCAGTGCCCCAATGCACCGGCTGCTCCAGGGTTCCGGTGACCTGACTGAAGGCGATGGCGGGAACGCCCAGCAGCGTCGCCTCCATCGCCGCCGCCACCGTTCCCGAATATGTGATGTCCTCGCCCAGATTGCCGCCGCGGTTGACGCCGGACAGGACGAGGTCGGGCTTGCGGCCGTCCATGATATGGGCGATCGCGAACAGAACGCAGTCGGTGGGGCTGCCGTTGACCGCATGGCGCCGGCCGGACAGATGGCGGTGCCGCAAGGGCCGTGACAGGGTGAGCGAATGGCCCGCCCCGCTCTGCTCGGTTTCCGGCGCGACGACCCACACATTCTGCGAGAACTCAAGCGCCACCCGCTCGAGCACGCGCAGGCCCGGCGCATTGATCCCGTCATCATTGGTGATCAGGATGCGTGCGGCGGACAGATCGAGCGGCGGTTCGAACATGGCGCTCGGCTAGCCGGCGATGATGCGCTCCGTGCCGCCCATATAGGGCCGCAGCGCATCCGGTACCGTGATCGATCCGTCCTCGCTCTGGTAGTTCTCCATCACAGCGATCATGGCCCGGCCGACAGCAACGCCGGAGCCGTTCAGTGTGTGCACGAAACGCGTGCCCTTCTCTCCCGGCGTGCGGAACCGGCCACCCATGCGCCGGGCCTGGAAATCCCAACAGTTGGAGCAGCTGGAAATTTCCCGGTAGCGGCCCTGCCCCGGCAGCCAGACCTCGATGTCGTAGGTCATGCGTGCGCCGAAGCCCATGTCGCCGGTACACAGGGCAACGACCCGGTACGGCAGACCAAGCCGCTTGAGAACCTCCTCAGCGCAGCCGGTCATGCGCTCCAGCTCGGCGTCCGATTCGTCGGGATGGACGATACTCACCAGCTCCACCTTGCTGAACTGATGCTGGCGGATCATGCCGCGCGTGTCCTTGCCGGCGGCGCCGGCCTCGGAGCGAAAACACGGCGTCCAGGCCGTCACCCGGATCGGGAAGTCCTCGGCATCGAGGATTTCGTCGGCGACGAGGTTGGTGAGCGGCACCTCGGCGGTCGGGATCAGCCAGTAGCCGTCGTCGGTGTGGAACAGGTCCTCGGCGAATTTCGGCAGCTGGCCGGTGCCGTACACCGCGTTGTCGCGCACCAGCGCCGGCGGCAGTACCTCCATGTAGCCGTGTTCGACTGTATGCAGATCCAGCATTAAGGAGGCGAGCGCCCGTTCCATCCGCGCCAGCGCGCCGCGCAGTACGACGAACCGGGCGCCGGACATCTTGGCGGCGAGGTCGAAGCTCATCAGGCCCAGCGCCTCGCCGAGCTCGAAATGTTCCTTGGCCTTGAACGCAGGCCGGGTCGGCTCGCCGTGCCGCCGCACTTCCACATTATCGTATTCGTCGTCGCCGTCGGGGACGTCTGGCCCCGGCAGGTTCGGCAGGTTGGCCAGCAGCGCGTCCAGCTGCTCGCCCAACTTCCGTTCGCGGGCTTCGGCCTCGCCGATTCGGTCCTTCAGCGCCTGTACCTCCTTGATCAGGTCGTCCGCGTTCCCGCCCTTGCGCTTCTTCTCGCCGACCGCGCGCGAGGCCTCGTTGCGCCGCTGCAACATGTCCTGCAGCTCGGTCTGCACTTTGCGGCGCGCGGCGTCGAGCTCGAGCACCTTCGCCGACTGCGGCGTCACCCGGCGGCGGAGAAGACCGGCGTCGAAGGCGTCCGGCATCTCGCGGATCAGCTTGAGGTCGTGCATCGGGGAATCCCTGCGGAATTGCGCGCGCCGCGTTTATACGCAAGGATCATATCGGCGTCCACAACTGGCGAAAGCGCGGGGTCGGATCAATTGCCCTTGTCGCTCCCGGGAGCAGGCGTCAGGCTGGCGATTGCGCCGCTGTCCTTGTCGTCGTCATCGTCTTCTTCCCAGTCTTCCTCCTCGATGCCCTCAGCTGCGGCCCGCCGCCGTTCGATCAAGCGGGCGCTGATGATCGAGATCTCGTAGAGCAGGATGATGGGCAGGGCGAGGCTGATCTGGCTCAGCGGATCTGGCGGCGTCAGGATGGCCGCGGCGACGAAGGCCAACACGATCGCATAGCGCCGCTTTTGCCGCAGGCCAGCGCTGGTGGCCAGACCCGCACGCGCCAGCAGCGTGATGACAACCGGCAGCTCGAAGCTGATGCCGAAGGCGAAGATGAGCCGCATCGACAGCGCCAGATAGTCGGCAACCCGCGCCTCGAGCTCGATCCGCACGTCGCCGGCGTCCAGATTCCCGCCCATCGCACTGCCGAGGTTCTCGCCGTAGGTCAGGAAGAAGTTCCAGGCGACCGGCATGACCACGTAGTAGACGAACGCCGCGCCGACGAAGAACAGGATGGGGGTTGCCACGAGAAATGGCAGGAATGCCCGTTTTTCGCTCTTGTACAGGCCCGGTGCCACGAACAGCCACACCTGGCTTGCGATCAAAGGGAACGAGAAAAACAGGGCCGCAAAGAACGCGACCTTGATGTCGGTGAAGAATTTCTCGTGCAGCGCCGTGAAGATGAACCGCCGCTGTTCGAGCTGGCCGTTCGCGTCCCAGATGTCGACCAGGGGCTGCACGAGGAACTTGAACAGGCCGTCGGCGAAGAAGAAGCAGATGAAAAAGACCACGACCAGGCCGACCGCCGAGTAGATCAGCCGCTGCCGGAGCTCGATCAGGTGATCGAGCAGTGGCATCTTCTTGTCGTCGGCCTCCTCCGTCCGCTTGTCGTCGTCATATTCCATCAGGCGCTCCCGCGGGCCTTCCTCTTGCGGGCGGCCGGAGCCGGTGCGCTGCCGTCATTGTTGCCCGGTATCGCCTGTTCGGGTTTGGTGGGTCCGCCAGACTTCGGCGCCTCCGGTGCGGCCTTCTCCGATTTATCGGCGCGGGACGCCTGCCGCGGATCCTCCTTGAGCGATGTCTCGATCTCGCGCATCGACTCTGCCACTTCGCCGGTGGGATCAATCTCGTGCTCGAGTTCCCCGGCGATATCGGTCGACGCGGTGCGTTCGATATCCTTCTTCAGATCGTCGAGTTCCGCCTCACGGGCCAGATCGTCGATGCCGCTCTGGAACTCGTTGGCCATCGCGCGCACCTTGCGCACCATCTGCGTGACCGTGCGCAGGACGCGCGGCAACTCCTTCGGCCCGACCACGATGATCGTGACCAGTGCGACGATCAGAAGTTCAGGCCAGCCGATATCGAGCATCGCGGCAGGTCACCCGCTTTGCGGTGGGGCATGTCCCCGCCAATCAGCCGTTTGCGGCCTTGTCTTTGCCGGCTGCCGGGGCTTCGGCCTTGGGGGCTGCCTCCGACTCGATTTCCTTGTTCGATTCGGCACCGGCGTCCTCATCCTCCTTCATGCTCTTCTTGAAGTTCTTGAGGCCTTTGCCGAAATCGCCCATGAGCCGGGAGATCTTGCCCCCGCCACCGAACAGAACCAGCACGACGGCCAGAACGATCAGCCAGTGCCAGATGCTAAACGTACCCATTCAAATTCCCTCGCTGCCGGAACGCGCGTCGCGCCCGAAAAAATCAAGCGGCGGATCATCGCAGAAAGCCCCGCCGCCCGCAATGTCGCCACAACGCTACTGGGCTATTTAATGCTCTTTTGCGGAAAAACAAAGGCCTGACTGGAATCCAGCCCGATCGACAGCTTGTCACCCTCGCCGGGCAGGAAGCGCCCAGGCACCCGCGCGTGGAGGTGCACGTCGCGCCCCGCATCGTCGGTGATCGACATGTGGATCAGGCTGGTCCGGCCCAGCATTCGCGACGCGACGATGCGCGCCATCGGGGTCCCCGGGGCGTGCGACAGTCGCAGGGCCTCGGGCCGGATCAGGATTTCAGCCGCAGTCTCGTCGGCAAGGCCGTCCGCCGGCAGCGGGCCGAACGGCGTTTCCACCTGGCCGTCGCGGACCACGGCATCCAGCCGGTTGACCTCGCCGAACAGCTCGGCGACATAGGTACTGGTCGGATGGCAGTACAATTCGTCCGGCGTGCCGGTCTGCAGGATGCGCCCCTCGCGCATGACCGCGATGCGGTCGCCCATGAACATCGCCTCCTCGGCGTCGTGGGTGACCATCAGGGTCGCGGCGCCGCTGCCTTTCAGGGCGTGCAGCGTCTGGTCCCGCACCTTGTCGCGGAGGCGCGCATCGAGGCCGGAAAAAGGCTCGTCGAGCAGCACGACCGATGGACCTGCCGCCAGCGCCCGGGCCAGCGCCACGCGCTGCTGCTGCCCGCCCGACAGCATGTGCGGGTAGCGTCCCTCGTAATCGCCGAGTCCGACGGCCCCGAGCGCTTCGGCGACGCGCCGGGCACGCTCTTTCCCGTCCAGCCGACGCAGGCCGAAAGCCACATTCTCACCCACTGTCAGGTGCGGGAACAGGGCGTAGTCCTGGAACACGAGCCCGACGCTGCGGTCTTCCGGCGGCACTGAAGCACCATCCCCGGCGACCGTGCGGCCCTCGATGGCGACGCGACCGCCCTGCGGCACCTCGAGCCCCGCCGCTATGCGCAAGACAGTCGTCTTGCCGCATCCGGACGGTCCGAGCAGGCACATCACCTCGCCCCGGAACACAGCAAGGCTCACGCCGTCGACGGCTCGCACATTGCCGAAACTGTGGTCGAGCCCCGTCAGTTCGAGCGCGGGCGCGTCCGAGGCCGCACCGTCCGTGGGCACCTGCGCACGGCTGTCTGCGGGCTGCGCGGACACGCCCGTGCTAACCGGTCGCATCATTGGCGGCCTTCGGCCGGACGGGAGGCGCCTCGTCGGGCTCCAGCGTCGCTTCGAGGAAATCCGGCGCCTCTTCATCCTCGGCGGCAGGCTCGGGCACGGCACCACCGAACCGGTCGTCCTCACGCATGGCAATCGACGAGATACCGCCGGTCCGATCGAGCAGACCGGCGGCCTTGAGCTCGTCGACACCAGGTAAAGCATCGAGGCTTTCCAGTCCGAAATGGTCCAGGAAGGCCTCGGTCGTCCCCCATGTCACCGGGCGGCCGGCCACGCGCCGCCGGCCCTTGGGCTTGATCCACCCGGCTTCGAGCAGGATATCCAGTGTTCCTCGGCTCAATGCAACGCCTCGGATTTCCTCGATCTCGGCCCGGGTGACGGGTTGCTGATAGGCGATGATCGCCATCGTCTCGACCGCCGCCCGTGACAGCTTTCGCGGTATCGTACGCTCCAGCTTGAGGAACGGCGCGACGTCCGGCGCGGTGCGGAATGCCCATCCCTTGCCACGACGCACGAGATTGACGCCGCGGCCGGCGTAATGGCCGCGGAGTTCGTCGATCAGGCCGGCGAGGTCCGTACCCTCGGGCAGCCGCGCCGCCAGTTCCGTATCCGCGAGCGGCTCGGCGCTCGCGAAGAGCATGGCCTCGAGTCGCCGCAGAAGTTCGAAGCGGTCGGCGGTCATGACGTTGTCCTCCGCGCCGTCTTCAGGTAGAGCGGCGTGAACGGGTCCGCTTGGCGAAGTTCGATCTGACCGGATCGCACGAGCTCCAGAGCGGCGACGAACGTCGACGCCACGGCCGAGCGTGTGAGCAGTGGATCGCGCAGCCCCGGCGGCAGGAATGAGGCGAGCAGCGCCCAGTCCGGAACATTGCCGACCAGGCCGCGCAGCCGCGACAGCGCCTGCTCGATGGAAAACAGGTCGGTCGGGGCGATGTGCAACGTCGACGCCTGCCGCCGCGCATACTGACGGGCATAGGCGCGCAGGATGTCGTAGAGCGTAACCTCGAAGGCCGGACGATTGTCGATCCTGAGCGACTCGGGCTCACCACGTGCGAAGAAGTCACGGTCGAGCCGCGCCCGGTCGACCAATCGGTTTCCTGCCTCTTTCATGGCCTCAAGGCGCTGCAGCTGGAAGGCCAGCATTGCCGCCATCTCGGCGCCGCTGGGCTGCTCATCGCCGGGCGGCGCGGGCAGAAGCAGCCGCGACTTCAGATAGGCAAGCCAGGCCGCCATGACGAGATAGTCCGCCGCCAGTTCAAGGCTAAGTCGGCGGGCATGGGCGATGAATTCGAGATACTGATCGGCGAGGGCCAGGATCGAGATGCGCGTCAGGTCCACCTTCTGGTCGCGGGCGAGCGCAAGGAGCACGTCGATCGGCCCTTCGAAACCCTCGATGTCGATCAGCAGCCGCTCGGCCTGCGGCACGCCGCCTGGCACGGCGTCCTCCTCGAACGGTTCGCCCGCGCCGATTTCGTTTGTATCCGACTCGTCCATCCGCAAATTCTAGCCGTGCCCGGATGAATACACCAAGATTTCCAGCAGGAGTTCCAACGGCGCCCGGATGATCCACTGCACGATATGCAGGTCGACGCCGATGCTATCGCCGAGCATCGGCAAAATGATGAACACCCCGAGGATGATGATAAATCCGTGCCGTTCGAGCTCCGCCAGGGGACGCGCGAACCGGTAAGGTAGCAGGCCGACCGCGACCTTGCCGCCGTCGAGCGGCGGCAGGGGAATCATGTTGAATACCGCCAGCACCGAATTCAGCAACACCGAGTTCCACAGTGTCCGGGCCGCCCATTCCGCCATCGTGTCCGGGAAGACCGGTGCGACGTGGATGAGCAGCGCCGAGACATATGCGATCAGGACATTGGCGCCGGGACCGGCAGCTGCAATCAGCACCATGTCGCGCCGGGGATTGCGCAGGTAGCGCGGATCGACCGGCACCGGCCGAGCCCAGCCGAAGAGGAACCCGGCCTTCATTAGGATCAGCATGGCCGGCAGGATGACGGTGCCGACGGGATCGATATGGGCCATCGGATTGAAGGTCACACGGCCCTGCTGCTTTGCCGTCGGATCGCCCAGGCGCCACGCGACCCATCCGTGTGCCGCTTCGTGGAACGTAATCGCGAGCAGTACGGGCAGGACCCAGACCGAAACCGTGACGGCGATGTTTTCCATACTCTTGCTCTAGACGTGGTTGTCGTCGCCCATCAGGCTTGCGAGCTCGGCCAGCGCCGCCTCGCGGTCGAACGGCCGCGGTGGGTCGATCGCCGCCAGCGCCCTTACGTAGCGTTGCCAGCCACGTTCGTCCAGTGGCTGCGCAGTCTCTGCCACCTGACGCATTTCGTCGCGGTCGCTGTTGCAGTGCAGCACAACGTCGCAACCCGCCGCCAACGCCGCTGCCGTGCGATCTGACAGCGTCCCGCCCAGCGCCTTCATCGAGAGGTCGTCCGTCACGAGCAGTCCGTCGAAGCCAATCGAGCCGCGGATGATCGTATCGACAACGGTCGGCGACGTCGTTCCCGGCCGGTCCGCGTCAATGGCCTCGTAGACGATATGTGCTGTCATTGCCAGGGGCATGCGCGCGAGGCGGCGGAACGGTTCGAAATCGGTGGCCTCAAGTGTGCCCCGATCGGCGCCGACAACCGGCACGTGATGATGGCTGTCCACGAGCGCCCGCCCGTGTCCCGGGATGTGCTTGACAACCGGCAGCACGCCGCCCGCAAGCAGGCCCTCGCAGGCTGCTTGGCCGAGGCTGGCGACCACATCGGGCTCGGCACCGTACGACCGGTCGCCGACGATGTCGTGCGCGCCGGGCAGGTGCAGGTCGAGGACGGGCAGGCAGTCGACGGTGATGCCCACCGACGCGAGGTCGTCAGCGATCAGCCGCGCATTGAGCCACGCCGCGCGGCGGCCACGTGAACTATTGCGCCGCGCGACTGCGCCGATGCGCCCCGCCGCCGGCGCCGCTCGCCAGTGCGGCGGCCTCAGCCGCGCGACCCGCCCGCCTTCCTGGTCGACCAACACGAGGGCGTCGGGCCGGCCGGCGACATCGCGCAGCTCCGCGGCCAGCGCGCGGACCTGCTCCGGCGACCTGGCATTTCGTGCAAACAGGATGAACCCGGCAGGGTGGGTGTCGCGGAAGAACGCGCGCTCCCAGTCGGTAAGACGCGGACCGGCGCACCCGAATATAACCGCCAGGGGCGGCGTCGCGCCCCGGTCGATCACGCCAACGGACCCATCAACCCCGCATCCGCGTCACGGCCGCACGACGAGACAGTCCTGGCCCCGCGACTTCAGCGTACGACATACTGAATCCGCGGCATCGCGATCCGCGAACGGACCGCCCTGGACCCGGTAAAAGACGCCACGGTTCTTGACAACGGCGCGCTGCACGGTCAGCGACAGATTGGACAGAACGTCGGGATACTTGCTGACCTGATCGTTCCATTCGCGCTGCGCCAGGCCTTCCGATTTGGTCGACGCAATCTGCACTCGGTAGACCCCGGCCATAGTGCGCAACGCCGTCGTGCCGGTGCTGCCGGTCGCGGGCGCCGGTTCCGCGGTGCCCTTCGCGGGCGCGGCCGGCACCATCGTCGTCGCGGCCTGCGCCGTCTGTGTTGCGGCTTCGGGTACGTCCTGCACCAGTGCGCCGGCGGCGGCCGGCGGTGCCGGATCCAACGGCTTTGTCGGCTGCTGCGCGGCGGCCGCACCGGTATCGGCAATCAAATTCTCTGGCTTGATGACATCCTTTTTGGCGGGTTTGTCGCCGGCGACATCGGTCGCCTGTGGTGCCGGGACGGCAGGTGTCGAGTCCTTGCCAACCGTGGCCGCGGGCGCCTCCGGCGGCGGGATCTTGATCACGCCGGGCTGCTCGGGCTTCATCGGTTCTTCCGGCGGCGGCGTGATCGCTGCAATCTGGGTGTCGTCCGCGCCCTGGTTCATCGGGTTGTAGGCCGGATTTTCCTGGCCTTCCACCGGCACGGGCGCGCCCGCCGAGCCGGCGTCGATCTTGATCGTCGGGGTATCCGGGCCGATGTCCTGTATGTTCATGACAACAGGCTCTTCATCATCGCCGCCCCACGCGAACAGGACGACCACCGAGAACACCAGAAGCGCCCCCACCGCCAGGATAACCGGCAGGAAGCGCATGATCTTGGCCCGGCCGCCCTCGTCGTCGGCGTCCAGTCCCTCAAGTTCTGCTTCCAGGGAAGTGATGTCGTCGTCAACAGCCATCAGCGCATCTCCTCTACTGGCTCAATGCCGAAAATGCCAAGCCCAGAGGCAATAACCGTTTCGACCCCACGCACCAACGCCTGCCGCGCCATTGTCAGTTCTTCGTTGTCCTCGATCAGGAACTTCAGGGACGGGTCTTCCTTGCCTTTCGTCCAGAGTCCGTGAAACAGCGCGGCCATATCATACAGGAAAAAGGCGATCCTGTGTGGTTCATGAGCTTCAGCCGCCGACTCGATCGCCCGCGGCCAGTTGGCCACGGCCTTGATCAGAGCAAGCTCTGCTTCGTCCGTCAAGCATGATATAGGGGCTCGAGCCAGGGCGGACAACGACATATCGTGGTTGGGGAAGGCTGCGGCGGCCATCCGGCGCACTGAATGGCAGCGCGCGCTGGCGTACTGGACGTACCACACCGGGTTGTCGCGTGAGGCGGCCGTCACGGCCGTGAGATCGAAGTCCATCTGCGCGTCGTTCTTGCGCGTAAGCATATGGAATCGAATGACATCCGGGCCGACCTCGTCGATCAGCTCGCGCAACGTAACGAAGGTGCCGCCGCGCTTCGACATCTTCACCGGCTCGCCCCTGTCGGTCAGACGGACGAGCTGGCAGATCTTGACATCAAGCGCCGCCTCGCCACTAGATATGGCCTTCACTGCGGCCTGCATTCTTTTGATGTAGCCGGCGTGATCGGCACCCCAGACATCGATCATATCGGTGAAACCGCGCCGGTATTTGTCCAGGTGATTCGCGATGTCGGAGGCGAAATAGGTCCAGCTGCCGTCCGATTTCCTCAGCGGCCGGTCGACGTCATCGCCGAATTCCGTGGCCCGGAACAGGGTCTGCGGCCGCGGCTCCCATTCATCGGGCGTCTTGCCCTTCGGTGGCTGCAGCGTGCCGGTATAGATATGGCCCATCTTCTCGAGGGTCTTGAGCACATCTTCGACCATGCCGGCCTCGATAAGCTTGCGCTCTGAGGTGAACACCTCCTGGTGGACGCCGAGCGCGGCCAGATCCTCGCGGATCAACGCCATCATCGAGTCGACCGTAAACGTTCGGATCTCGGTAAGCCATTCGGATTCCGGCGCGTCCAGCCATTTGTCGCCGTTCATGTCGGCCAGTTCCCGGCCGATCGGCTTCAGGTAATCGCCGGGATACAGCCCGTCCGGAATTTCGCCGATGTCGCGGCCGAGCGCTTCGCAGTAGCGCAGATGGGCAGAGCGCGCCAATGCGTCGACCTGGGCTCCGGCATCGTTGATGTAGTATTCGCGAGTGACGTTGTAGCCGACCTTTTCCAGCAGCGCCGCAAGGACGTCCCCGAACACCGCACCGCGGGCATGGCCGATATGCAGCGGGCCGGTCGGGTTCGTCGAAACGTATTCCACATTGACCTGGCGGCCGCCGCCATGGTCCGAATCGCCATAGGATTTGCCAAGGCCGATGGCATTCTCGAGGCAGCGGTGCCACACCGACTCGCCGAGTCGCAGGTTGATGAAGCCGGGACCGGCGACTTCGACGGCATCGACTACGCCAGCTTCGTGCAGCCGCGCCGCAATCAGCTCCGCCAGGTCGCGCGGCTTCATCGCCGCTGGCTTTGCGAGGATCATCGCGGCATTGGTCGAAATGTCGCCATGTGTCGGGTCGCGCGGCGGCTCGGTGGTGATGCGGTCCGTATCGAGCCCCGCCGGCAGCGATCCCGCTGCCGTCAGTTCTTCAATCGCCTTCTCAATATGGTTCCGGTATATTTTGAAAATATTCATCTATTCCGATTCTCACCTGATTCGATCAGGGCGTGGGTCTGCACCGCATAGCGGTCGGTCATCCCGGCAATGTAGTCGGCGACGAGCCGCGCCAGCCCAGCCTCGCCTCGGCCCTCGCAGTCGCGACGCCATGCCGTGGGCAACAGATCGGGCGCCGCCATCAACCCGTCGAACAGTTCGGTGACGATGCGGCGCGCCTCCGCAGTTTCCTGCAAGACCGTGGCGTTTCTGTAAAGTTTTTCGAACAGGAATTCCTTGAGGGCCCGGTCGTTTTCGCGCATCGCACGGGAAAACGCAACCACCGGCTGCCCGAGGCTCCGGACTGCCCGCACGTCGGCCGGTTGCGCCGCCGCCAATCGCAGTTCCGCCTCGGCGATCACGTCGCGGACCATTCCGTCGATCAGCCGACGCACCGTCTCATGCACCAGTCGCTGCGGCTCAATGCCCGAATAGCGTCGCTCCATTTCGCGGAACGTGGCGGCGACGTGCGGCACCGCGTCGAGATCGGCGGCGGCGAAATACCCTGCCCGCAAGCCGTCGTCCAGGTCGTGGTGGTCGTAAGCGATATCGTCGGCGATGGCTGCCACCTGCGCTTCGGGGCCGGCCCAGTCGGCGAGCGCGAGGTCATGCCGCCGGTCGTAAGCGGCGATGGTGGCTGGGAGACGATTCCCCTGCCTGCCCCCGATCAGCGGCCCGTTGTGCTTGACCACGCCTTCCAGGGTCTCCCAGGTCAGATTGAGGCCGTCGAATTCGGCGTAGCGGCCCTCCAGCTGGGTCAGCACCCGCAGCGTCTGGTCGTTGTGCTCGAAACCGCCCCAGGGCTGCATGACCTGGTCAAGCGCCTCCTCGCCGGCATGGCCGAACGGGGTATGGCCGAGATCGTGGGCCAAAGCCAGCGTCTCGGCGAGGTCCTCGTCCAGGCGCAGACGACGCGCGATCGTGCGCGCGATCTGAGCGACCTCGATGCTATGGGTCAGGCGGGTCCGGAAATGGTCGCCCTCCGGCGAGACGAATACCTGCGTCTTGTGCTTGAGTCGCCGGAACGCTGTCGAGTGCACGATGCGGTCGCGGTCGCGCTGGAACGGTGTGCGGATCTCGCTGTCGGGCTCGGGGTGCAGACGGCCCCGGCTGTCCTGCCAGCGGGTCGCATAAGGCGCAAGGGACTCGCTCATGGGCCGACTGTATCGGCCGGGCGCCGGCAAATTGCAAGCGCCGGCGGTGATTGACAGAACGCAGCGGGCACCTACATTGAAAGGCCGGGACAACGAACACAGAGCGGAGCCGACATCCGTGAGCGACATCTTCGCATCCGAGTACACGACGGGCGAGCAAAGCGTCACCGTCACCGACAGCGCGGCCCGGCGCATCGCCTTCCTGATCGGTCAGGAAGACGGCGACGGCCTGTTCCTGCGCGTCACGGTCTCCGGCGGCGGCTGCTCCGGCTTCCAGTACGGCTTCGGCTTCGACGACGAGATCAGGACCGACGACCGGGTCTTCGAGCGGGACGGCGTGAAGGTGGTGATCGACGAGGCCTCGCTCGACCTCATGGGTGGCGCCGAGATCGATTTCGTCGAGGACCTGATCGGCGCCTCGTTCCAGATCCGCAACCCGAACGCTACCGCCTCGTGCGGCTGCGGCAGCTCGTTTTCCGTCTGACCGGCGGCCACGCGCCGTGTTAAGAATGAGGCCCGCCCCGGCGGGCCTTTTCGCTGCGCGAGGATCGCCGCATGAAGATCGCAACGTTCAACGTGAACTCCATCAAGGCGCGCCTGCCGCGCGTGCTCGAATGGTTGCGCGACGCGGCGCCGGACGTTGCCCTGCTGCAGGAGACCAAATGCACCGACGACGCCTTTCCGGCGCTCGAGATCGAGGAACTGGGCTATAACATCGCACCGCACGGCCAGAAGACGTATAACGGCGTCGCGCTTCTCTCTAAGCGCCCCATCGAGGACGTGCGCCGCGGCCTGCCCGGTGACCGTTCGGACGAGCAGGCGCGCTACCTCGAGGCGACGGTCGGCGACCTGCGCATCGCCTCCATCTACCTGCCCAACGGCAACCCCGTCGGCAGCGAAAAATACCCTTACAAGCTCGCCTGGATGGACCGGCTGACCCGACATGTGCGGGACCGGCTGCTGCCGACCGAACAGCCCTTCGTCCTCGGCGGCGATTTCAACGTCATCCCGGCCGATCTCGACGTCTACGACCCCAAGGCGTGGGCCGATGACGCGCTGTTCCGGCTGGAAACCCGGTCGAAATTCCGCGCCCTTGTGCATCTCGGTCTCACCGAGGCGTGGCGCGCCCTGCATGCGGAGAGCGGCTATACCTTCTGGGACTACCAGGGCGGGCGGTGGTCGCGCGACGAGGGACTGCGTATCGACCATTTCCTGCTGTCGCCGGGTGCTGCCGACCGCCTGGAAGCCTGCGAGATCGACCGCGGGCCGCGCGGCAAAGAGAAGGCGTCCGACCACACCCCGGTATGGTGCGAGATCCAGGAGGCGGCATGACGGCCTGCACGAATACCCGCCACGAAGGCGGCTGCCTGTGCGGCGCCGTCCGCTATCGCGTCGCCGGCACCGTGGGATCGGTGACCCACTGCCACTGCAATTCCTGCCGCCGCTCCGCCGGCGCCGCCTTCGTCACCTGGTTCACGGTGCCCCGCGAGCGGGTCACGTGGACCGGTGCAAGACCGTCGCAGTTCGCGTCGTCACCCGGGGTACTGCGGCAGTTCTGCGGCACCTGCGGCACCGATCTTACTTATCAGAACGAAAAGGCGGCAGGGTCGATGGACATCACCGTCGGCAGCCTCGACTGCGCCGCCGGGCACCCGGCGGACCGCCACATCTGGACCGCCGACAGGCTGGATTGGCTGCGCATCGACGACAACCTGCCGACCCATGACGGCTGGTCGACCGACGATTGACCGCGGCCGGTTTCCGTAAACTAAAAGTCGCCGGTCACCGTATCGGCGATGATCGGCTGGGCATCGTGGTCGACGTCATGGTAACGCACCCGGCCGCGCCGCATCTCGACGAGATGGGCGTCAATGTTGCGCGGCCCGAGCCTGACTCCGAAATCGGCGGGAATGCGCTCGGCCCAGCCGGCGGTGCCAAGCATGCGCGCCAGCATCAGATCGCCGGTCGAGCGCCGGTAATGCGCCTGCTCCCAATACCAGTGCATCGCATCGCCCGAATGCGGCGCCGGCAAGTGTTCGAGGGTGATACTGTTGTATCCGGTGAAATCCCAGAGCTGCAGCCGGTCGCCCATATCCAGCGCCGAAGTCAGCGCGACGAGATCGCGCTTTGCGCGCTCGAAATCCTCGTACAGCCCCATGAGGCGCATGACCTCGAGCTGGCTGGCGTGGACCGGGCTGATGAACAGATAGACCCGGATGCCGCGGTCCAGCAGGCGCTCCACCGAGCGGCGTAGCGCTCGTACGCTTTCAGCGCTGTACACGAAGTCCGTGTAGAAGTCCCACTTCGCGTAGTAGGCGATCATGTGCCGGAACGCCTCGCGATGGTCGTAGCGCGTATCCGCGGGCCGCTCCCGGGCGCCGTGCCGGTCGAATTGCGACCTCCCCGCGCCAGCGAGATTGAAGGCAACCGTGGACAGCGAATCGGCGAAGGCGCGGGTCGAGACGACGCGCGGCACATACACGGCGAGCAACCCGTTGCCGGCAAAGCCCGACTCGGCGAAGTCGTGGTTCGCCGGGCGGTTCGCGTTGAAGCTGATGAGGTCGACACCGATCAGCACGGTGCGCGGCGCCTGGTGCTGCAAGAGGTAGTCGACCACGAGCTCGAGCTCCGTCATGCTGAGGTCGACCAGCCCGAGATTGAAGGTCCTGGCGCCGTTCAGGGCGGGCGATGCGGGGTCGATGCCCAGCTGTGCCCGCGACGAGCCGAGGACGACGACGTCGTAATGCTGGCGGCGCAGTTGCAGCGATTTCAGCGTGCGGCTGCCATCGCGTGCCGGTTTCTCGGCGTTGAAGCCTGCGATCTCGACGATGCCGAACAGCCCGTAGGGATCGACGACCGCGTTCACCGCCGCCACCAGCGCGACCCCCAGGACCAGGGTCGCAAGGCACAGCCTGAGATACCGATATCGTGCCATCGCCGTCCCTAGAACTGGAAATAGAGGAACTCGCTGGGGTTCCACAGGCTGAGAACCGAGACCAGCAGCAATAGGCCGCTTATGACGGCGTAGCCGGCGGTCGGGCGCCAGCGCAGGCGGCGCAGCGGGCCGGTCAGGGGCTCGTCCCGACGCCGCCTTGTACCGAGGACGCGCCCGACGATCTGCTGCGTGTTCGGCGCCAGCAGACACAGGGCGAGCAACTCGACGCTGATCAGCAGCGCCGAGGCCGAGGCGAGGTCGGGCGGCTGATAGCCGGTGCCGCCGGCGCCGACGAGCCCGACGAGCATGCGCCATGCGCTGTCGATGTCGGCGGCGCGGAACAGGATCCAGGCGACCATTACCGCGGCCAGGGTGAGGAGCCGGCCGAGCCACCGCTCGGCGATCGTTTGCGGCAGCGTGCTGCCGGTGCGCAGCCAACGCCAGATATGATTGACGACGAGATAGGCGCCGTGCAGCCCGCCCCACAGCACGAAGGTCCAGCCGGCGCCGTGCCACAGTCCGCCGAGCAGCATCACCGCCATCAAGTTGACGTAGCGCCGCGCCCTGCCCTGCCGGTTGCCGCCCAGGGGCACGTAAAGATAATCGCGCAGGAAGCGCGAAAGGGTCATGTGCCAGCGGCGCCAGAACTCGATGATGCTGTCGGCCTTGTAGGGCGAATCGAAGTTGAGCGGCAGGCGGATCCCGAACAGCAGGCCGAGCCCGATGGCCATGTCGGAATAGCCGGAGAAGTCGAAATAGATCTGGACCGTATACGCGACCGTGCCCTGCCACGCCGCCAGCGCGTCGACCCAGACGCCGCGCGCGGCCGCCTCGAACACCGGGCCGGCATAGCCGGCAGCGGTGTCGGCGATGACGACCTTCTTGAACAGGCCGATGGCGAACACGGTGATGCCGGCAGCGACGAGGCGGCGATTTGCAGGGAGGCCGGCGCGGCTGCCGAATTGCGGGATCATCTCGCCGTGGTGGACGATGGGCCCTGCGATCAGCTGCGGGAAGAACGAGACGAACAGCCCGTACTTGACGAAGTCGCGCTCAGCCGAGCCGATGGTACGGCAATCGACGAGATAGGCGATCTGCTGGAAGGTGAAAAACGAGATGCCGAGCGGCAGGATGACCTGGGCCGGCGACCAGCCCGCGCCGGCAAGCGCCCCGAGATTGTCGAGCAGGAAGCCGCTGTATTTGAAGTAGCCGAGCAAACCGAGGTTCGCGGCCACGCCCAGCGCCACCAGGGCCGCGCTGCCGGCGCCGTTCTGCCGGGCCGCCGCGATCGCCCGCCCGAAGCCGTAGTTGCCGACCATGGAGGCGACGAGCACCCAGAGATAGACCGGGTTCCACCAGCCGTAGAAGACGAGCGACGCCGCGACCAGCCAGGCCAGCGCGAGGCGCGGCGCGGCGGACCCGTTCAACCACCAGTAGCCGGCCAGGGTCGCCGGCAGGAAGACAAACAGGAACTCGTGCGAATTGAACAGCATCCTCGCCTGCCTTACGCGCCAAACCGGCGCATTATCGAGGCCAAGGCCCTGCCAAACCCTTAAGATTGCAGGTGCAACGTCCGAATTCGCCCGTTACCCCCGTCCCCGCGTCGCCCACAGGGCGCTGAGCCCCTGCCCTGCCACCACCCCGGCACCAAGCGGCCCGGCGCGACCTGCCTGACCTTTTCCGCGATCCAATACAGGCCGCAGTGCGCCCCGGATTTCCCGAACGCTTGCCGTTCCAAGACCCCGGAATCAGGCCACATTCAGTCCTTGTTTACCAGTGATGCGCATTATCGGTTGCTGGCAATATTCACGGATCACGGGGACGATCATGGGGAACTTCTACGCGAATGTGACGCTGAAGGGGCCGTCCCGATTGGACATTGCGACCTATCTGGAACAGTTGGGCTGCAAAGCCTTCCTGACGCCGGAGGTGGACTCGGTGACAACCGTCTGCGAGGAACAATGCGACAGCCAGAACGGCGCCGTGATCTCCCGGTTCACCCGCAAGCTGTCGGAGCGGTTTCATTGCCCCGCCCTGGCCATCCTCAACCACGACGACGACATACTCGCTTACGTTCAATATGACCGTGGCGAGCGGCACCATGCCTACAATTCCTCACCCTGGTATTTCGACGGGGCGTCGCTTGGCGGCGATTTCGACCTGCCCGCAGACCAGTTTCCGCCCGAACCGGACGAGCGGGATGTCGGCCCGGAACTCCCTGCCGGTGGCGATCCGGAAGCCCTGGTCAGGTCGTTCGGCGAATCGGCAGATCCTGCCGAGGTGGCCTGGGTCCTTCGCACACCCAGCACCGGTCCGGGCGATAAATTCGTCTTCGCGTTCGAGCGACACGAAGCACTGCTCAAGGCGCTCGGCCTTCCGGTCCACGCCCTGTGCTTCGGATATCGCTACGTGTCCCGCGGCGAATTCCCTCTGGGGGTGACCAGGGACGATATTCTGGCCGTCGGGACATCTTTGTGACGTCTCTCACCTAGGGTGCCCGTCCCCGCGTCGCCCACAGGGCGCTGAGGCCCTGCCCCGCGACCGCGGCGAGCACGAAGCCGCCGCCGGCGAGCGTCAGCAGGCTCGGGACCTCGCCGACGCCGAGCCACGCCCAGAGCGGCGTCAGCACCACCGATGTGCGGCTGATCAGCGCCGCCTGCGCCGCCGGCAGATGGCGGATACCGTAAGTGAACAGAATGTACTGCAGGGCCAGCTGCACCGCCCCCATCAGGAAGAGGATCATAAAGTCGCGGCCGCCGACGGCGATGCCGGCGGGCGCGACGACGGCGGCAAGGACGGAAGAGACCAGGGCCGCCAGGATCACCGCCGGGATCATGTCGACCGCCCGCCCGCCGCGCAGCAGCACGATCGCCGCGGCGAAGGACAGGGCGGTGAGCAGTGCCAGCAGGTTACCGAGGAGATTCCCCGTCAGCGCGCCATCGCCGAACATCAGCGCCATGCCGATTAGCGACAGGGCGATGAACACCGCGGTGCGCAGGCCAATCGCTTCGCGCAGCAGCAGCCAGGCGAGCAGCGCCGCGAACACCGGGGCAAGGCCGACCGTGAAGGCGACATTGGCAACGGTCGTGTGGAGCATCGCGAAGATGAAGCAGGAGAACGCGCCGGTGAGCGCGATCACCACCCCCGCCCCGGCTCCGCCAATCCTGATGAACGCGTCGCCCGACCTGGCGCCATGGCGCCACAAGGTGAACAGCAGCAACGCGGTGGCGCAGGTTACGGAACGCCAGAACAGGATCTGCCAGCCGTCCGCCTGATCGACGAGGCGGATCAGGAGCCCCGACAGGCTGGTGCAGAAGGCGGCGCCGAGCACCGCGAGCACGCCGAGGCGCAGGCGCGTATCCGGCGCGTGGCCGCGGACCGGCGCCGGCGCCGCCATCCGCACATCCCTGCGCCGGTGCCGATCAGATCTCGGCGAAGACGTGCGTTTCCGCCTTCCCGCCCGGATGGGTCACCGCGCCCTTCTCTGCCGGGCCCACGGTCTGGGCATAGCGCCACAGCGCGCCGGACTGGTAGTCGTGCTGACGCGGCGCCCACGCCGCGCGGCGCTGTTCCAGCTCGTCGTCTCCGAGGTCGACGTCGATGGTGCCGGCCTCGGCGTCGATGGTGATCATGTCACCGTCCTCGAGCAGGCCGATCGGCCCGCCGACCGCCGCCTCCGGCCCGACATGACCGATGCAGAAGCCGCGCGTCGCACCGGAAAAGCGCCCGTCGGTGATCAGCGCCACCTTGCCGCCGGTGCCCTGGCCGTACAGCGCCGCGGTGGTCGACAGCATCTCGCGCATGCCGGGGCCGCCCTTCGGCCCTTCGTAGCGTATGACGATGACGTCGCCCTCCTTGTACTGGCGCTTCCGGACCGCCTCGAACGCGTCTTCCTCGCAGTCGAAGCAGCGCGCGGGGCCGGTGAACTTGAGCTTGTCCATGCCGGCGATCTTGACGATCGCGCCCTCGGGCGCGAGGTTGCCCTTGAGGCCGACGACGCCGCCGGTCTTGCTGAGCGGTTTGGCAGTCGTGCGCACAACGTCCTGGTCGGCGGGGAACCTCACCTTCTCCAGCTCGTCGCCGATCGACTTGCCCGAGACGCTGAGGCAATCGCCATCGAGGAAGCCGCCGTCGAGCAGCGCCTTCATTACCACCTGCACGCCGCCAACCTCGAACAGATCCTTGGCGACGTATTTGCCGCCGGGCTTGAGGTCCGCGATATAGGGCGTTTCCCGGAAGATCCGGGCGACCTCGTGCAGGTCGAAATCGATGCCTGCCTCATGGGCGATCGCCGGCAGGTGCAGGCCGGCATTGGTCGACCCGCCGGTCGCCGCAACGACGCGCGCCGCGTTCTCCAACGCTTTGCGAGTGACGATCCGGCGCGGCCGGATGCCCTTCTCCAGCGCGTTCATCACCGCCTCGCCCGAGGTCTCGGCATAGGCATCACGCGATTCGTAGGGCGCCGGCGCGCCGGCCGAGCCGGGCAGTGCAAGGCCGATCGCCTCCGACACGCAAGCCATGGTGTTGGCGGTGAACTGGCCACCGCAGGAGCCGGCCGAGGGACAGGCGTGGCACTCGATCTCGTGCAACTCGGCATCGTCGATCGTGCCGGCCGAGTGCTGGCCGACCGCCTCGAATACGTCCTGCACGGTGATGTCCTTGCCGTGCAGGCGCCCCGGCAGGATCGAGCCGCCATACATGAACACCGACGGCACGTCGAGCCGCACCATCGCCATCATCATGCCCGGAAGCGACTTGTCGCAACCGGCCAGCCCGACCAGTGCGTCGTAGCAATGGCCGCGCATTGTCAGCTCGACGGAATCGGCGATCAGGTCGCGGCTGACCAGCGAGGATTTCATCCCGGCATGGCCCATTGCGATGCCGTCGGTCACGGTGATGGTTGCGAACTCCCGCGGCGTGCCCTTCGCCGCCTTGACCCCCTTCTTGACCGCCTGCGCCTGACGCATCAGGGAAATGTTGCAGGGCGCCGCCTCGTTCCAGCAGGTGGCGACGCCAACGAAGGGCTGGGCGATCTCGGCATCGGTCATGCCCATGGCGTAGTAGTAGGAGCGGTGCGGCGCCGATTCCGGGCCGACGGAGACATAACGGCTGGGAAGTTTCGACTTGTCGATGGCCATGGGGCTGCCTCCTGCGGCTCTTGATTCTTGGATTTTCCGGGACGGGCGACACCATATCGCCGCGCGCGACGCCTGCCTAGTGGATATACGCCCGGGCACTATCTACTAGTAGATGAGATGCGGCAAGACATCGTGCTGCATGGTGGCCGCAGCCGGACCTTCGGCAGATTCTTACTATTTACGTGGCCTGAAGCTGTGCAAGCGCCGCCTGTACGGCGTCGCGCCGCGCCGCACGGTCGGCACGGCGGTCCTTCTGCTCGTCGATCACGGCCTGCGGCGCTTTGGCGAGGAATTGCTCGTTGCCCAGCTTCTTCTCGATCTTCGAGATCTCATCGTCGAGCCGCCCGATCTCCTTCTGCAGCCGCTCTTTTTCCTGGTCAATATCAATCACGTCGCCGACCGGAAGCGCCACGGTCGCCTCGCGGTGAACGAGCTGGATCGATCCTTTTGGCGATTTCGCCCCCGCCTCGGCGGTCGACACATCGGCCAGCCGAGCCATGGGTGCGATCAGCCCGCGATAATCTTCAAGCCGCTTGCGGTTCTCGTCGCTGGCGCCGATCAGCACCATCGGGATCTTCGCCGCCGCTGGCACGTTCATCTCGGAACGGGCCGAGCGGATGCCGGAGACCAGCCCAATCACCCAGCCGATCTCGTCCTCGGCCGCCGCATCGCCCAGCCCCTCTTCGAATTCCGGCCATGGCGCGTTGATCAGCCGGCCGACACCGGCACCGCCGAACAGCTCCCACAGCTCTTCGGTGATGAATGGCATGAACGGGTGCAGCAGGCGCAGCAGCCGGTTCATCACCCAGGCGGCGACGGCCCGCGTCTCGTCGGCCACCTTCTTGTCCTTCCCCGAGAGCAGCGGTTTGGCCAGTTCTACATACCAGTCGCAAAAGGTGTTCCAGGTGAAGGCGTAGATCGCGTTCGCAGCCTCGTCGAAGCGATAGACCTCGAGCGCCCGGTCGACCTCTGCGCCGCAGCGCGCTACTTCGCCGACGACCCAGCGGTTGAGCGGCTCCCGGGCCGATTTCGGGTCGAATTCCGCGACGGGCAGGCACTGGTTCATCTCGCAGAACCGGGCCGCGTTCCACAGCTTGGTGCCGAAATTGCGGTAGCCCTCGACGCGCGACTCGTCCATGCGCACGTCGCGACCGGGCATGGTCAGCGCTGCCAGCGTGAAGCGCAGCGCATCGGCGCCGTATTTCTCCACCAGCTCCAGCGGGTCGATGACGTTGCCGCGCGACTTCGACATCTTCTGGCCCTTGGCGTCGCGCACCAGGGCATGGATGTAGACCGTGTGGAACGGCTCGGCGTTCATGAAATGCAGGCCCATCATCATCATCCGCGCGACCCAGAAGAAGATGATGTCGAAGCCGGTGACCAGCACGTCGGTCGGATAGTACCGCTTGAGTTCCGGCGTCTGGTCCGGCCAGCCGAGGGTCGAGAACGGCCACAGCGCCGAGGAGAACCAGGTGTCCAGTACGTCGGGATCGCGGGTCAGTTCCACATCCTTGCCGTAATGCGCCTTCGCCGCCGCCCGGGCTTCGTCTTCCGTCTCCTCGACGAAAACCGCGCCGTCCGGCCCGTACCAGGCCGGGATCTGGTGGCCCCACCACAGCTGACGCGAGATGCACCAGGGCTGGATGTTGCGCATCCATTCGTAATAGGTCTTGCTCCAGTTCTCGGGCACGAACCGCGTGCGCCCCTGCTCCACCGCCTCTATGGCCGGCTTGGCGAGCGTTGCCGCATCGGCGAACCACTGGTCGGTCAGCCACGGCTCGACCGGCACGCCGCCGCGGTCTCCGTAGGGCACCATGTGGACGTGGTTCTCGATCTTGTCGATCAGGCCCTCGGCCTTGAGGTCCGCGACCACCTGCTCGCGCGCCGCGAACCGGTCCATCCCGCGGTACTTCTCGGGCACGTTGTCGTTGAGCCGCGCCTCGGCGTCGAAGATGTTGATCACCTCGAGGTCGTGCCGGCGGCCGACCTCGAAGTCGTTGAAATCGTGCCCCGGCGTGATCTTAACGGCGCCGGAGCCCTGCTCCGGATCCGCGTGCTCGTCGCCGACGATGGGAAGGCGCCGCCCGACCAGCGGCAGGATCGCATATTTGCCGATCAGGTCCTTGTAGCGCGGGTCGTCCGGATTGACCGCCACCGCGGTATCGCCCAGCATCGTCTCCGGCCGGGTCGTCGCAACGATTATGTATTTTTTATCAACGCCTTCTATCGGATACTTGAAGTGCCAAAGATGACCGTTCACTTCGTGCTGTACGACCTCCAGATCCGAGATCGCGGTGTGCAGCTTGGGGTCCCAGTTGACCAGCCGCTTGTCCTTATAGATGAGCCCGTCCCTGTACAGCGCGACAAACACCTTGAGGACGGCGCGGCTCAGCCCCTCGTCCATGGTGAAACGCTCGCGCGCCCAGTCGCACGAGGCGCCGAGCCGGCGCAGCTGGCCGGTGATCGTGCCGCCCGACTCCGCCTTCCACTCCCAGACTCTCTTGAGGAACTTTTCGCGGCCGAGGTCGCGGCGGTGCATGCCCTGCTCCTCGAGCATGCGCTCGACCACCATCTGGGTTGCGATGCCGGCATGGTCGGTGCCCGGCTGCCACAAAACGTTCAGCCCCTGCATGCGCTTGCGGCGAATCAGGATGTCCTGCAGCGTGTTGTTGAGGGCGTGGCCCATATGCAGGCTGCCGGTCACG
Organism: Alphaproteobacteria bacterium; assembly: GCA_041602815.1. GTDB lineage: Bacteria > Pseudomonadota > Alphaproteobacteria > UBA8366 > JADFVY01. Next base: position 37,562 of record JBFIFO010000004.1, read on the forward strand.
TTCGGCGGCGGGATGACGATGCAGTACGACTCCGCGTTGTCGCTGCTGCCGGCCGCGAAATCGCCGTTCTTTTCCCACTGCGCGTAGTGCTTTGCCTCGACCTCGTCCGGCCGCCAGCTCTTGTCCAGCATCGCTGAACGCCTCATTCCTGTCAGATTGTCACGCCCGGGCCGCGCAGGACGGGCCCGGGACGTTCTAGTCGTCGGCCGGCGTCCGGTCCACCAGTTTCTGAATTTCCCGCCGCACGACGCGCTCGACGATCCCTGGCAGGTTCTCTTCGATCCATTGGCGCAGCATCGGGCGGAGCAGCGCCTTCACGATCTCCGAGACCGTAGCGTCGCCCTCGCCGAGCCGCAGCCGGCTCATCTTCTCCTCCATGGCGCGGCTGAGTTCGCCAAGCGCGGCCGTGGTCGCCGACGAGGTCGTTTCGGAGACGATGTCCTCTCCGGCGGTCTGCGGCTGATCGGCCGGCGGCGCCGGGGATTCGTCGGACGTGGCCATGACGGGTTCCTCTTCCTGTTGCTGGGTTCCGTCCTCGAGCGGGGATTCGGCCGCAGCCTCCGGTTCTGTCGCGCTCGGCTCCACCGCCGCTGGCGTCGGCTTGGTGACCAGAAGCTCTGACCCAGAAGGTTTTGCTGCCGGTGGCGCGGGTTCCGCAGGTTTCGCTGCCGCAGGCTCCGCGGCACCGGATTCAGTCTCCTGCGGCGGGGCGGCCGGGCTGCGAATCCCAAGCACCGGCTCGCGGCGCTCCCCGGACGCTTCGTTGGCACGGTCCGGCCCCGCCTCGACCGGCTTGAGGATCGGCTCGCGCCGCTTTTCCGGCTCCGGCGTGCTCTCCAGAATATCCGTCAAGTCGAGGATATCGTCCTCGTCCACTGCCGGCGCGCCCTCGGGCGCTGCGGCCGGCTGGCCGGCCTGCGCATTGTCTTCGGTGATGATCCGGCGAATCGATCCGAGGATCTCGTCCATCGACGGATCTTTCTGTCCGCTGCTCTTGCTCATCCTGCGTTCTTTCCGTAGCCCATGCGTGCACTGAACTGTATTCGGTCATGGTTTATGAAAGGTTGACCCGTCAATCATTACCGATACCGGTGCCCCAGAGCTTGCGTCTCACTCTATTATAATAGGCCTTTTCATCGTAATACTCGACCGGCAAACCGAGATTACGCGCCGTCAATCGCCCGACCGACACCAGGACCTCGAGGCCGGCGACGAACGAGTCCCGTTTCGCGGACACCAGGTTAACCTGCGCCTGCAGAAGTTCCTGCTCCGCGTTCAGCACGTCGAGCAGGATCCGTGAGCCGACCCGGGCCTGTTCACGCGTGCCTTCCAGCGCGGTTGTGTTGGCGTCGACCTGACTCTCGAACTGGGATTCCCGGGCCCGCGCGACAGCCAGCGACTGCCAGGCCGCGGTAGCCGTCGCCCGCGTCAGCCGCTCCGTCTCGGTGACGACGACGCGCCGCTCGCTGGCCGCCTGTTTGGCCTGCCGGACACGGGCGCTCGGCCCGCCTCCCTGATACAACGGGATGCGGAGCTGCGCCGTGATGCTCGCCGAATCCGTCTCGCTGCCCGCCGACGTGACCTCCTCACTATGCGAAACCCGACCGTCGAGTGACAGCGTCGGCCGCATTTCGCCCTTGGCGAGTGCAATGTCGTTAATCGACGCCTGTTCCCGGTGGCGGGCGGCAAGGAGGTCCGGATTGTCGGTCTGGACGGCTTCCAGGGTTTCCCGCAACGACCTCGGCAGGCCGCCGACCAGCGGCGGGGTGCTCAAGCTCTCCGGCGCCTTGCCGATGACGCGGACATATTCGGCGCGGGCCGCCTCGAGATCGCCCTGTGCCTGGATCCGCCCGGCGACGGCGCCAGAGAGCCGGGCCCGTGCCTGGGCGACGTCGGTCAGCGTCAGCTCGCCGACCCGGTAGCGATCCTCGGTGGCGTTCAACTCGCGCCGCAGCACCTGCTCGGTCTTTGTGTTCAGCTCAAGGACAGCGGTCGTGCGCAAAACGTCGATATAGGCCGTCGCGGCCAACAGCAGCACCGACTGTTCGACCGATCGCAAAACCGCCCGTTCGGCGAGGATCAGGTTTTGCGCCCGTGACACGCCCGCGACCGTCCGCCCGCCACTGTACAGCGGCTGGCTGAGGGACAAGCCGTAGGACAACGGCTGCAGGTCCTCCTGCCCGCTGATGGCGGAATCGACCGACGAAACGCCGGCATCGCCGGTCGCCGTAACGGTCGGCAGCCACCCGCTTCGCGCCTCGGGCAGGGTATCGTCGGTGGCGCGCAGGCGCGCCCGCTGCGCTAGCAACGTGGGGGTGTTCGTGTATGCGGCAGCGAGCGCCTCGTTCAGCGTTTCCGCCGCGGTCGGCTGATATCCGGCCATCGACACGAGGAGCCCCAGAAAAGCGGAGCGGCCCAACTGCAGCCTGATCGGTCTTCGATTCGAGGGGGCCGTCATGTCAGAGCACGAATTCCGGCGGACGCCGGAACGCCTCCAGCAGCGGCACGTTCGCGTCGCGCACCACGCGCCGCGAAAAATGCCCGCCGCTCCTGTGGATTACCGTTACGCGGCCGATACCATCCTCCTCGATTACGGCGACGAGCCGCCCACCGTCGCCGAGCTGGCCGAGAACTGCATCGGGAATTTGCTCGACCGCGCCCTCGATCAAGATGACGTCGAACGGTGCGTGCTCGGCACAGCCCTCGTCGAGCGGCCCCTCGATCGCCACGACATTGTCGGGTGCGATTTCGCTGTACAACTCGCCGGCCCGGGCCGCCAGCTCCGGGTCGCTCTCGAGCGCGAACACCGTGCCAGCAAGGCGTGCCAGGATGGCCACCGCGTAACCGGTGCCGCTCGCGATATCCAGCACCACGTCGGAAGGCTGGATCTCGGCTGCCTGGATCATCGAGGCGAGGACCATCGGCTCCATGATGTAGCGCCCGTCGCCGACAGCCAGATCCTCGTCGACATATGCGATGCCCTGCATCTGCTCGGGCACGAAGCGTTCGCGCGGAACCGTTCCCATGACGTCGAGCAGCGGCTCGTCGATGATTCGGTTGGTCCGCAGCTGGCTTTCGATCATGTTTCGTCTGGCGGTGCCGAAATCCATTTCGGGTGTCTCCCACTGGCGGGCGGCCGCATGGCGCAGCCGAACCGTACCCTTATAAGCAGCTTGCGCCCCGAAAACAACGTATTGCACTGCGGCAAATGCACTGCCCCGGCTTGACCGCGCATCGGCGGCGCCGTATATGACGGGCGCGGGTCGGGTGCCCGGCCGGTCGCGGCCGGTCGCCCCCGCTGGTCCGGTGGCAGAGTGGTTATGCGGAGGCCTGCAAAGCCTTTTACGTCGGTTCGATTCCGGCCCGGACCTCCAGTTGCGGCAGGCGCCTGCGACGGTATCGCCGCGCCATGCCGGAACGCTTTGCAAGCGCCGGCGGTTTTGCTATAACCGCGCCGCCTGCCGGGCCCGGCGCGCGGCATGGCGTGCAAAGACCCGGCCGCTACCCTGATCCCCGGTAGCTCAGTTGGTAGAGCAGGTGGCTGTTAACCACCCTGTCGGCGGTTCGAGTCCGTCCCGGGGAGCCAACAAAGACAAGGGGCCGCGTCGCCAAGGCGCGGCCCCTTTCGTACGTTTCGATACCGCACGGCGTGCGCCACGTCGAATGGTTCTCGGGCCGCGTCGGCGTCCGTGCTATAGTTCGTCTCAGCTGACCGGATGGAGGTGTGCATTGGCAACGGTCCTGATCGTCGGCGCCAGCAGGGGCATTGGCCTGGAGACCGTCAAGCGCGCGCTTGACGCAGGCCACAAGGTGCGCGCGGTGGCCCGCTCCGCCGGTCGCATCCCAATCGACAGCCCGGACCTCGAGAAGATTGCCGGCGATGCGCGCGACCCGGCGGTCGTGAAGCCCGCGCTGGCAGGGGCCGATGCGGTCATCGAGACGCTCGGGGTCGCCCCCGGCCCGGGCGCGGTCCTCAAGCCGGTCCGGCTGTTCTCCGATGCGACGCGCATCGTCGTCGACCTTATGATGCAGGCCGGGATCAAGCGCCTCGTCTGCGTGACCGGGCTCGGCGCCGGCGACAGCCGCGATGCGGGCGGTTTCTTCTACAGTTTCGTCCTGCTGCCGCTTGTCCTCGGGCGCGTCTACGACGACAAGGACGTACAGGAGCAGATCATCCGCAACAGTACCCTCGACTGGGTGATCGTGCGCCCGGGCCTGCTGACGGGCGGGCCGCGAACCGGCGCCTGGCGCGCGCTCACGGATCCGGCCGAGTGGCACATGGGACGGATTTCCCGTGCCGACGTCGCCGACTTCCTCGTCCGCCAGATCGACGACGACACCTATCTCGGCAAGACGCCGCTGCTGATCTACTGAGGCCACGGCCCGTTCCTAGCGAGCGCCCGACTCCGTCGCGCATACGACAGCGACCGCCGGACACCCGGCCCGCGATCGTGCGATGTCCGTTTTCGTTGCCGGCCGCCCGGCGGCGTGTATCATCGGCCGTGCCGAGGACGAGCATCAACAGCACCGAACGTCGGGGCAAGGGAGGACCATGGCACAGCGCGCAGGGCATGACGTCGCTTCGGTCGGCGGCGGCATTGCGGTTGCTGGCCTGTCGTATCGCTACGGGTCGAAGCTGGCGCTGGACGACGTCACGTTCACCGTCGAGCACGGCCACTTCTGCGCCCTTCTCGGCCCCAACGGAGCCGGCAAGTCGACGTTGTTCTCGTTGCTCACGCGGCTGTTCACGGCGCCCGAGGGCCATCTGGAGATCGCCGGCTTCGATTTGTCCCGCAAGGCCGGCGCGGCGCTGGCCCGGCTCGGTGTGGTGTTCCAGCAGCCGACCCTGGACCTCGACCTGACGGTGCGGCAGAATCTCCGATATTTCGGGGCCTTGCACGGCCTTTCCGCGAAGACGATCGAACAGCGCAGCCGGGACGGTCTCGCCGCCTTCGAGATGGCGCACCGGGTCGACGAGAAGGTCCGGCAGCTCAACGGCGGCCACCGCCGACGCGTCGAGATCGCCCGTGCGCTGCTGCACGAGCCGCCGGTGCTCCTCCTCGACGAGCCGACCGTCGGGCTCGACGTGCCGAGCCGCGCCGCGATCGTCGAGCGCGTGCACGCGCTGTGCCGCGACCGGGGCCTGACCGTCCTGTGGGCGACCCACCTCGTCGACGAGGTGCGGCCGGAGGACGACCTGATCGTGCTGCACGAGGGAGTGATCCGCGGCCAGGGCCGGGTACCCGAGGTCCTCGAGTCGTGCGGCGGCGCAGACGTCGCCGACGCCTTTGCGCGGCTGACCGGCGGGACGGCGGCGGCATGACGCCCGGGGCCGCGACCTACGCCCGCTGCCTGTGGGGCATCCTGTGGCGCGAGGGCCTGCGCTTCGTCCAGCAGCGCGAGCGGTTCGTCGCGGCGCTGGTACGCCCGCTGGTCTGGCTCGTCGTGTTCGCGGCCGGGTTTCGCGCCGCCCTCGGCGTCTCGATCATCCCGCCCTACGAGACCTACATCACCTACGAGACCTACATCGTGCCGGGACTGGTAGGCATGGTGCAGCTGTTCAACGGCATGCAGACCTCGCTGTCGCTGGTCTACGACCGCGAGGTCGGCAGCATGCGGGTGCTGTTGACCAGCCCCCTGCCGCGCTGGTTCCTGCTGGTCTCGAAGCTCATCGGCGGCTGCGTCGTCTCGGTGCTGCAGGTCTACGTGTTCCTGTTGATCGCGTGGCTGTTCGGCATCCAGATGGAGCCGCTGGGTTACCTCGCCGTGCTGCCGGTGCTGCTGCTGACCGGGATCATGCTCGGCGCCGTCGGGCTGGTGCTGTCGTCGACGATCCGCCAGCTCGAGAACTTCGCCGGGGTCATGAACTTCGTGATCTTCCCGATGTTCTTCCTGTCGTCGGCGCTCTATCCGCTGTGGAAGATGCAGGAGTCGAGCCTGCTGCTGTACCGGATCTGCGCCTGGAACCCGTTCACCCACGCCGTCGAGCTGATCCGCTTCGCCCTGTACCTGTCGTGGAACGGCACCGCGCTCGCCTGGACCGCGGGGTCGCTGGCCGTGTTCCTCGGCATCGCCATCGTCGCCTACGATCCGCGGCACGGCATGATCCGGCGCCGCGGCGGCGGCTGAGCCGCGCGGCGGGTCCGTTCCGTTGAAACGAGCCCATGCGTTAGGGTTTTTCGCGGGTTTCGGCGGGCCCTCACGACGCCGCCTGCCGGCGCCGCGATGCAAGGCAGGCGGCCGATGCCGCCTCCCCTATCCCTTGCCGCCCTTCAGCTCCGCCGCATCCAGCGAGATCGTCACCGGCCCGTCATTGACCAGGGCCACTTTCATTTCGGCTGCGAAACGACCCGTTTCCACGGCCAGTCCCAGGCCGCCCAGCGCCGCGCAGAAGCGCTCGTAGGCTGCGTTCGCGGCCTCCGGCGCGGCGGCGCGGATGAAGCTGGGGCGGTTGCCCTTGCGGCAGTCGCCGGCCAGCGTGAACTGGCTGACCGCCAGTACCGCGCCGCCGACGTCGAGCACCGAGCGGTTCATCTTGCCCGCATCGTCCGGGAAGATGCGCAGGTTGGCGGTCTTGCGGGCCAGCAGCTCGACATCGCCGGGCGCATCGCCCTCCTCGGCGCAGAACAGCACCACGAGGCCGCGTCCGATCGCGCCCAGCGTCTCGTCGCCGACACGGACCGAGGCCTCGCTGACGCGCTGGACGAGCGCCTTCACCCGTCGAGCTCGCCGAGCACCTTCTTGGCGATGCGGTGGCACTCGACGCCGCAGGGCACCCCGGCATAGATGGTGATCTGCATGAGGATGGCGCGCAGCTCCTCGCGCGAAACGCCGTTCTTGAGGGCGCCGCGGAAGTGCAGCTCCCATTCGTGCATACGGTTCAGCGCGGCGATCATGGCAAGGTTGATGATGCTGCGGGTCTTGCGGTCCAGCGTTTTGTCGCCCCAGGCGAGGCCCCAGCAGTACTCGGTCACCACCTCCTGGAACTCGCGGTTGAAGTCGTCCGCCTTCGCCAGCGCCGCCTCGACGTACTCCGCACCGAGCACGTCCTTGCGCTCCGTCAGCCCCTTGTCGAACCGCTCCTTGTCCATGAATGCCTCCTCCTCGGAAATCAGTGTGAAATGAAATGCCCGGCCGCAGGCTAGCGCAGACAGGCCACGATTGCGACAGGCCGGATGCGGCGGGAGCGTCAAAGCCTGAAACCCCGCCAGGACAACGCCCGGTAGGCCATTGCCTTCGCCGGATCTCTTGGCCCGATTACGTCTGCTTTCCGACCGGTGATGGACACCCGCTCGCTGCAGGTAGTACCGCCGCTCCTGAGCCAAGGTGGGCATTCGAGACGATCGAGATGTACACCGGCCGGGCAGGTGAACGAGGCGCCGTCCTGTCCGACTCTCTCGGCCCGCCCGGGTGTTTGAAGCATTTCGCTGCATTCCGTATCCTTGCCTGGGGCAATCCGGCGGCGCAAACTCGGCGGTTGTGGAAAGGCAAAAGCCTGAATATTTCCAACCGCAGGTGGTATTGTTCGGGGTCGTGCGGGGACTCGTCCGCCAGCGGAGTTACGTGATGGTATCGAATGCGTTCCGACACGGCGTCGTTCCGGGTGTGCTCGTTTTGGGGCTGGCTGCCTGCACGGTCGACATTGCGCCGCAGACGTCGCTGCCCTATCCGCCGCTGACCGAGCACTGGCCGGTCACGGTGGCGCTTGACTACCGCACCGGCTTTCCCGACCATGTCGCCGCCGGCGAAATGACGGGTCCTGAGGCAGGCCGAATCGATTTCCGCGTGTCGGCGGGCCCGGCGAGCGCCGACCTCGTCGAGCGCGTGGCCCGCTCGATGTTCCGCGAAGTTGTGGTCCTGCGTGATGGCGACACGGTGCAGCCTCTGACCGAGAACGTTGTCATCATTATCCGCCCGCGGATCGAAGAATTTTCAGCGGAACGGTTGCAGGAGGTCGACAGGGTATCCGCGGTCTACCGGTTCGAGACCCTCGGTCGCGGCGGCACCGTGCTCGACGATTGGCGCATAGAGACGTGGCGAGAGACGCACAGGGACGTGTTCGGTGAGACCGGCAATGTGCACTGGCAAGTCGCGTTTGCGACGGTTATCGAGGACATAGTCGCCGAATTTGCGATGAAATGGGGAGAGCGGAGCGGAGTTGCGCAATGGCTCGCCACCGGGGCGATACAGTCTTGGGACCAAACCGCCGATGACCGCCCACCGGGGTACCCGGCGGCGGCCGTCGCCCCGCGGATCGCCGTCGTCGACACCACCCCCGATAACGGCATGGGCGAGTGCGTGTTCCGGCGGCTCGACGCGGCTCTGGAAGACTGGGAGGTTGTCGAGTATGCGGCCCTTCGGCAGGCCTTCTACCCGTGGATCACGAAAACGGAGGCCGGGGTCGTGGGCAACCTGGAACGACTGCGCGATGTGCCCGGTTACCGGCGGCGTCTCGAGGACTCCGGGTTCCGCTACGTCGTCCAGCTCAGCGGTGAGACTCGACAGATCGGGTCCGCATCGGGATTCTGCGGTGCAGGCATGGGCGCCGTTGGATGCATTTTGGGCTGGGACAAGGACCGCACGACCAGCCTTTCAGCTTCGGTCTGGGATTTCGAGGCCGTCGGGGGGGCCGCCGAGCTCAGTGTCTCGAAGGAGGGGAGGAACACCGGCGCAGTGATCTTGATTTTTCCGCTGGCATATATCTCGCCGACCGAAGGCCCAGCGTGCAGGGAACTGTCCGCGGTGCTGGTCGCACACCTGACGACAGGGGAGTAAGCCGCCGGGAGACTTCTTCCGATTTTGCCGGCGCTCCTGCCGGCTGCTGGGGAGCGCGCAGCGCAACAGGACGCGACGCGGCTCCTCGACACGAGGAGCAAACATGTACGCTATTGCCCTTGTGATCCGCTTTCGGATGTTGGGCTGACACAAGGCGCTTTGATTTCCGCTCGAACCCGTTCAGTTGAAGAGATTTGCCATGTGGTTTGGCTTCCGCTTCTGGCTGGCGCCCGACCCGAACATCGCACCCTGATCACGTCTGCATTCCGGCCGGCGATGGACATCGCCTCGCGGCAAGTAGCACGGTTGTTGCTGAGCCTTTTCAGACAATGACCTTTTTGCCCATCCTATTCGGGGAGGCTCCATACGCAACAAACGCTGTGCCGGGCGTGGCGACGGATATCCACACCATCGGCTTTGTTTTGTGGCCAATCAGTCAATCGCTGGCCAGGGAACAAGCGTTTGGCTTTCCTTTGAAGGAACGAAGCCGGCTGACGTGAGCGTGCCTATGCACAGCCAGTCACCCGAATCGAACCCCACCGTCAGTCCTCGCCGGGTTGCATCGCCCCGAAGGCTATCGCCCAGTTGTATGGCAAGCGCCCGGATCACAGTGCCCGTGTAAACCAAGGCCAGCGGATACTCGGCCCTGTTTCCCAGGCTGCTTTCGCTCCCCTGATACGCCAGGCGGTAGATGTCGTGCAGGACTTGGCTGTGGGCATTTCGCCCATCCGGAAACCACATCGGATCGCACGCCCAGTCAGGATCCGACGGACGGTAATGCGCGCCCGCCGCATACATATCGGCGGTCGGCTGGCCGTCATCGTAAACTGGATTGAATACGCCGAAACATAACCCATCGACTTCCGCACCTGGTGGCTCGTCTGTTAACAGGGAGACGAGCCAGCGCCGCAGGTGATCAACGTCATCGTCGAATGCCAGCGCGGCGAAGGCTGGCCAGTCCTCGTGCGGGATGGCCTGTGCACAGTAGGCGATTATTTCTTTCATCACCTGCGTGACGGGCATTTCGCTCTTGACCAGGACGTCAATCCTGTCAAGGAGCGCGTCATAGTCATAATCAACCATGATTTGATCTTATATCCCTCAAGGGCTCGAACTGGCCACACCCGGACTTGATCGGTGCGTCGAGATTGCTACCGCTTTCAGGCGGCAACCGGACCTTTCGAGCCTCCGTGTCTGCTCAATAGTGCACAGCGGACCAGCCTTGACGGGGCCCCTCATCTCCGCTCCTGACCCCAAACGGAGGTCCGCCCAGGATAAGCAACGGTCACTGCTGGTGCTTCGCCACCCATTCATGGGCCATGCGCTGGCCTTCGGCGATCCGTGGTCGAGCGCCATTCCAACGTCGTCCCTGCTCCTTTGCGACATTCCGCCGCGCAACTATGAAGACCAGATGGCCTGGATCGAGGATCGGCGGCCGCCGCACGCCATTGCCTGAGGCTGTTCGATCTCCTCAGGCCGCCGGCGGGCCGATCCGGACCGTCAACGTGCCCAGACCCTCGATCGTCCCGACCAACTCGTCGCCAGGCACCACAGGGCCGACTCCGCTCGGTGTTCCGGTGAGGATCAGGTCGCCCGGGCAGAGCCGGTATTGTTGCGACAGCCTCGCGATGATCTCAGGCGTGCGCCAGATCATCAGCTCGAGGTCGGCATCCTGCCTGACGGCGCCGTTCACCATCAAATGTATCCGGCCCTTGTCGATATGGCCAACCTCCTCCGCCCGGCGGATCGGCGCGCACGGGCAGGACTGATCGAACGACTTTCCCGGTTCCCAGGGATGGCCCCGCTTGATATCGGCAAGCTGGATGTCGCGCCGCGTCATGTCGAGGCCAATGCCGTAGCCATAGACGTGATCCAGCGCCGCGACTTCCGGAATGTTGTAGCCCCCCGATCGGAGGGCGACGACCAGCTCCAGCTCATACTGGTAGTCGTCGGTCATCACCGGGTAGGGAATCGTTGCGCCGTCCTCAACGATCGCGTCAGCCGGCTTCTGGAAGATCACCGGCGGCGCACGCTCGTCCTCACCCATCTCCTTGACATGGGAGAGATAGTTCTTGCCGACGCAATAGATGCGCCGGACAGGGAACCGCTTGTCGGACCCCACCACCGCGAGCGACGCGATCTGCGGCGCCGGAATGACGAATGCGCCGTTATCCACTTGTGTCCTCCGCTATGTTACGTCCCAAACTCGGTCTGCAGCACGGTTTCCCTGTGCCAGAACACGAAGCGACGCTGGATGAACGTGACGAGCCAGTACAGGCCAAGCCCGAGAAAACTGAGATAGATGATAAGGCAGAACACGCGCGGCGTGTTAAGCTGCGAGGCGGCGACGCGGATCAGCTCCCCGAACCCCTTGCCGCCGCCGAGAAACTCTCCGACAACGGCGCCGACGACCACCAGCACCGCGGCGTTCTTCAGGCCCGAGAAGAAATGCGGCATGCCGATCGGCAGCTTCAGCTTGACCAGCGTCTGCCAGCGGCTTGACCCCATGGTACGGAACAGCATCCGCGCGTTCTCGTCGGCAGCGTGCAGGCCGGCCGCAGTGCCGACAATCACCGGGAAGACGGCGATGAACGCGGCCAGGGCGACCTTGGAAGCGATCCCGAAGCCGAGCCAGGAGACGAACAGCGGCGCGAAAGCGACCTTCGGCATGGCGTTGATAGCGACCAGGTAAGGCATGACCGCGCGCTCGCCGAAGGCGGTCTCGCCGACCAGCAGGCCGAAAAGGAAGCCGATCAGGACCGCGATCAGGAAGCCCTCGGCGACCTCAAGCGTGGTTATCCACAGAGCGCTCAGCATGTAGCCACCGGTCAGCAGGTTCTGGCCGACGAAGACGATGTCGACGGCGGTCTCCCAGGGCGAAGGCAGGATGATCTTCGAAATCAGTTCGAAGGAGTGGGCCGCCTGCCACACCAGCAGAAAACCGATCATCAGCAGGATCATCGCGAGCGAGCGCGGGATGCGGTCGATCAGCGAGACCTCTTCGCGCCACACCGTCGTCGGGCTGGCGGCGCCGCCCGTCATTGCTTCAGGATGGCTCACAGGAACGCCTCCTTGTCGAGTTGGCTGCGGATGCGATTGACCAGCGCGCCGAATTGCGGGTTGCTCATCATCTCCAGGCTGCGCGGACGCGGAAGGTCGATCTCGACGGCCTCCACGAAGCGCCCGGGGCGTTGCGACATGACGTAGACCAGATCGGACAGGATCACCGCTTCGGCAATCGAGTGGGTTACCAGCAGCGCGGTTGCGTTGCGCTGCATGCAGATGCGTTGCAGTTCCATGTTCATGAAATCGCGGGTCAGCTCGTCGAGCGCGCTGAAAGGCTCGTCGAGCAACAGTACCGTCGGTTCGGTGATCAGCATGCGGCAGATCGCAACCCGCTGCGCCATGCCGCCGGACAACTCGCTTGGATAGACCAGCTCGAAGCCCTTGAGGCCAACCAGATCGAGCAGCTCGTAGGCCTGCTCATGGGCAGCCGCGGCCGCCTGCCTGCCGTCGCGAACCTCGATCGGCAGGACCACGTTCTCGATTGCGGTGCGCCACGGGAACAGGGTCGCCTGCTGGAACATCATGCCGATGTCGCGGCGCGGCCCCATGACGGGCCTGCCCGACAAATACACACCGCCGTCCGACGGCGGCATCAGGCCGGCCATGATCTTCAAGAGCGTCGACTTGCCGCAACCGCTCGATCCGATCACCGCCGTGAAACTGCCTTCGGCGAGGGTCAGGTCGATCCGATCGAGCGCATGGACGTTGCGCCTGGCGAAGGTCTTGCTGACCCCGTGCAATTCGTAAACCGGCCGGCCGCTGGGGCCGGCCGGTTCAACGGTCTTGACGGCGGTCTCCGTCATTGCCCGCCGGCGTTCCATGCCTCGACGAACTTGTTCGAGTACGCCACGGTCAAATCGCCGATCGGTGCACTGAGCGCGCCGGAGTTGACCTGGCTTTTGTGCCACAGCTCCCAATGCTCGGGCGGCTGATAGCCGAAGCCCTTGTCACGATAGCGATCGGTCGGCGTCATCCGCTCGATCACCGCGGCGAGCAGCGAGGCGGCGAAATCGCGGTCCTCACCCTCCTGCGGATTGCCGGCCGCGCAATTGTTGAGAACGGCAACCTTGTTCGCCGGGTCGAGGGCAAAGCGCATGCCCTTCGCCATCGCGCGCCCGAACCCTTCGATGACATCCGGATTGGCCTCGATATACGGGCGCAGGGCCGCGATGCCGTTTCCGAAATAGGCGAGATACTGCTCCGGCGTGATCTCGCGCAGCGCCAATCCGCGCGAGGTCATGATCGCCGCATCGGAGACTGCGGCGGCATAGGCCTCGATGTCGCCGCGCAGGAACGCGGCGGCTGCAAGGCCGCCATCGCCCACGGGCAGGAACTCAAAGTCGGCCCCTTCCTTCATCTTGGCGTCAGAAAGGATCGCGCGGGTAAAGGAGACCTCCGCGCCATCGGCAGTGCCGACCCCGATGGTCTTCTTCCTCAGGTCGGCCGGCGCTTTATAGGGCGATTCGGCGCGTACCATCAGGCCGAATACGCTCTTGGGATAGAGATTGTATATGAACACGACGTCGGTATCGCGGGCGCGCGCCGCGAGCACCGGTCCAGGGCCGGGCGCGCCGATCTGGGCATTGCCGGCCGCCAACGCCTGCAGCACCTGGGACGATCCATCGACCGCCTCGACCGTGACATTGAGACCCTCTTCCTTCATGAAACCCTGGCCGATCGCGACCCAGAGCGGCATCCAGGTAATGGCCGATGGGTTGGGAACGGCGACGGTGATGTTCTTCATGTCCTGGGCGTGGGCATTGCTCAGTGCAAACGGCCCGAGAGCCAGGGCAGCAGCGATGCACAGCACCGCAGGCAATCGTTTCCGCAAACTCATTGACGTCTCCCTTGTGCTTTGTTTGATACGGCATATCTTTTTTTTGGCTTGCCGAGGACGAACTGTAGACCCAAGCAGGCCGGTTAACCACATTGAACCCCCATCAGGCATCAGGCCAAGACCTGACGTGCCGCCGCGATCGACGGAAAAGTCGCAAGACAAGCGCTCTTTGGTGAAATCGGAGTCACTCAGGGTGCCCTAACCGGAATTGCGGCTGATCCAGTAACGGGGCAAGGCGTTGCCGTCTTTCGCTCCCCATCCCTCGGCGCTGGCCTCATCGTAAATGGCGAGGGCGCATTCCACGAGCGGCAGCGATGTCTGTCTTATCTTCGCTTCGGCGATCATCGTTCTGAGATCCTTACGCAGGCCATCGACGTCAAAACCCGCCGGTGAGGTATCGCTGCCCCTGAGCGCCGCAGCGATGACCGGCCCCCTGGCCTTGAGGATGTTGGGGCCGCCTGACGTGTCCGCCATCAGGTCGATGAGCCAGTCCGTATCGCGGTCGATATGCCGGCACAGCGAATAGGCTTCGCCAAGGGCCTGATAGTAAAGAATCAGCGGCAGATTCACGGCAAGCTTCACGCTGCTTCCCGCGCCCACCTGGCCACAATGCTCGATCCTTCGGCACAACTGTTCAAGAACGGGCCGCGCCACAACCAGATCGTCTTCGCTCCCGCCTGCCAATCCAACAAGGCGCCCCTGGCGGGCCGGTCCAACCGTGCCGCTTACCGCGCATTCGACAAATCGCCCGCCGCGCTCTTTGATTTGGGAAGCGAACCTTTCCTGATCTGCCGGCTGAACCGTGCTCATTTCGATGAATAGCTTTCCATCCAGGTCGGCGGCAAGAACGCCTGTGTCGCCCGACAGCACGCTTTCGATGGCGTTGGCGTCGGTGAGGATGCTGATGATCGCTTGCGAATTTTCGGCCAATTCACGTGGGCTCCCCGCGGCAACGGCTCCGGCCTCCACGAGCGGCCCGCATTTGTCGGAGCTTCTATTCCACACCGTAACCGGGTGGCCGCACTCCAACAGGCGTTGAGCAATGGCCGTTCCCATTTTGCCGATGCCGAGGATTCCGATCTGCATCATTGTTTGCGCCTCCCATTATCATTTGTGTCAGATTAACCGTACTGCGCCCGTCGGTCATCAGAGTTAAGAAGAAATCCGGATGTTCTGCGAGGGTGCCACTGATCTACCTCGAAATTCCTCAGCCATTCCGGGTAACCCGACGATCGCAGAATTCAGTGAATCCGCCTTTGGCTGATCCCCGACCCGGACGTCGTGCCCTGATTATGGCCGCTTTCGGCCCGTTGGCTGATATGCGCATTCCGTGCGTACCCAGGCCAGCGGCCGGATTTCTCCGCGGCGCCACCGAAATGCTCCCGAACGAAAGCCGCGATCAAGCCACGGCGGCGTGGCTGCGGACCATGGCGAGGTCTCCGTGCGTCGCGACGCGGTTGAGGTCCGGGAGCTTGGCCGGCGGTCGGTGCGGACCGCCTGCTCCAGGGTTTCGCGGCTGCACAGGCCGGCGATGCCGACCAGCGCCAACAGCGCGACGACGTCGGCCCC
>JBFIFO010000005.1:0-50378 GCA_041602815.1 Alphaproteobacteria bacterium
GTACAGCACCCCCGACGCGAGCGCGCCGGCGAGGCCCAGCGCGAGGTACCACAGGAACACCGGGCGGCGGGCGAGGGCGTAGACCGCCATCGCCGCCGGGATGCTGGTCACCGCGCCGGCGACCATGAAGGCGAGCGCGGCGCCGGGGGCCATGCCGAGCGCGATCAGCCCCGAGACCGTCGGGATCGCGGCGAAGCCGTTCAGATACGCCGGGATGCCGGCGAGCGCGGCGGCCGGGATCGCCCACCAGGCGGCGCCGCCGAGCCAGCCGGCGACGGCCTCGCCCGGGATCCAGGCGATCATCAGGCTTTCCGCAAGGAAGGCGAGGGACAGCCACTTGCCGAGGAACCAGCCGGCGGCGCGGGCCTCCGATAAGAACACGGCGCGGCGCGCCGGCTCGGGCCAGAAGCGCCAGACGACGGGCGCCGGCGCCGCCGGCCCTGTCGTCGCGCCGCAGGACGCCGTGCCGCAGCCGCCGCCGATCCCGGCGCGCAAGGGCGCGGCGAAGGCAGGGCGCCCGGCAAGCGCGTGGGTCGCGAAGCCGGCGATCAGCCCCATGCCGATCGCCGCCAGCGTCTTGGCGACGGCGAAGGGCAGGCCGAGCACCGCGGCGGTGAGGATGAACATCTCCGGGTCCATGATCGGCGAGGCGATCCAGAACGCCATCACCGGGGCCAGCGGCACCCCGGCGCCCAGCAGCGCCGCGACCACCGGCACGACGCCGCACGAGCAGAACGGCGACAGCGCCCCGAACAGGGCGGCGACGGCGATGGTCGCGGCGGGGCGTCCGTCCAGCAGGCGGGCGATGCGGGCATCGGCGCCGGTCGCCTTGGCGGTGGCCGCGATCAGCACCGAGGCGGCGAGGAACGGCGCGATGAACAGCAGCGAGTCGAGGGTGAACGCAAGGCTCGCGCGGGCCTGGGCCGCATTCAGGGCGAACAGAAGCGCGATGACCGCAACGAAGGCCAGCACCACCCGGTCGGTCCGGGCGAGCCGCGCTGCGAGGCGGCGGAGCGCGGAATCCGGGGCGGCGGGGGCGGCGGTTTCCGCGGGCGCGGGGCTGTCCAGTCTTGCGTCGGCCATGGTCGGGTCTCCTGTCCCGCGATCCTACATGTTCACCCTGCGCCGCGATCCAGCGACCTCATGCTTCGAGACGCGGCTTCGCCGCTCCTCAGCATGAGGGAACAGACGTTGGAGCCTCATGCTGAGGAGGCGCGGAGCGCCGTCTCGAAGTATGAGGTCGCTCGGTACCGGTGAGGGCCTGGTGGAGGATGCATCATGATCCGACAGCCTCCGCCTCCGCCTCCGCAACGCCCTGGCAGCACTCCGCCGTCAGCGCGGCGACGACGCGGTCCATGCGCGCGTAGTCCGCGGTGCAGCGCAGCACCCGTCCCTCGCGGGTCTGGCGCACGAGGCCGGCGGCGACGAGCTGCGCGATGTGGTGCGACAGCGTCGAGCCGGGAACGTCGAGGTGGCGCTGCAGCGCGCCGACCGGCAGGCCGTCGCGCCCGGCCCGCACCAGCAGGCGGAAGGCGGCGAGGCGCGTCGGGTGGCCGAGCGTCTCGAGGCAGGCGGCGAGGTCGTTCAGGTGCATGACGGTATCCGGTTGATGGGCGCGGCGACAGGGGCGCAGACCAGCCGCGCTTGTCGGGCCGTGGCCTCCTGCGGGCACCGGTCCCGGCGGCGCCGGCGATGACACGGGGCCAGCATAGGGCGGTCGCGCCGCCCAGTCAACGGTATTTCTAGAAATATCGAATTATTTGCCGCGAAAAAAAAGGCCTTTTCGCAAGGCCCTATGGTGTCTCCGATCGTCTCCAATGGCGCCGTCGCCGGGCGCCGGTTCACGCGCCGGTGCGCAGCACCGTCTCGATGTCGGCGCGGCCCGGCGCGGCGGCGAAGTCGGCGGTCTGCTTGAGCGCCTCGGCGAGGCGCTGGCGGTATTCGCTGCGCGGGATCTCGACCGCGCCGAAACGGCGCAAATGACGGGTGATGAACTGGCTGTCGAGCAGGGTGAAGCCGCCGGCGCGCAGCCGGGCCACGAGGTGCACCAGGGCGACCTTGCTGGCATCGGTCTCGCGGCTGAACATGCTCTCGCCGAAGAACGCGCCGCCCATGGCGACGCCGTACAGCCCGCCGGCCAGCTCGCCGTCCTGCCAGCACTCGACGCTGTGCGCGAAGCCGAGGTGGAACAGCGAGGTGTAGAGCATGATGATGCGGTCGTTGATCCAGGTCCGCGGCCGCAGTTCGGTCGATTCGGCGCAGGCCTCGATGGTGGCCTCGAAGGCGGTGTCGACGGTGACCCGGAACCTGCCGTTGCGCACCGTACGGCGCAGCCGCCGCGGCACGTGGAAGGCGTCCAGCGGGATGATCCCGCGCATGCGCGGGTCGACCCAGAACAGGTCGGGATCGTCCCGGTCCTCCGCCATCGGGAACACGCCGATCGCGTATGCCCTGAGCAGCATGTCCGGGGTCAGTTCCGGCATTTCCATGCGCAGCCACCCCGCCTGCCGGCAGCTCACCGCCGGCCCGGTCCTCTCTATCCGTCGTTCCGCCCGCAGCGGACCGCTACAGAATACCGTTGTCCGGCCCGGCGGGGAAGTGGCCCGTTACCGACGATGCAACAGTGCCGCCGGGGCGCCGCGGTCAACGATGCGAAATCCACTTCTCCAGCCAGTGTATGTCATAGTCGCCGTTGAGGAAATCGGGTTCCGCGATGAGGCCCTGATGCAGGGGAATCGTGGTCTCCACGCCGCCGATCACGAATTCCTCCAGCGCCCGGCGCAGCCGCATCAGGCATTCGTTGCGGGTCGCGCCGTGGACGATCAGCTTGGCGATCAGGCTGTCGTAGTAGGGCGGCACGGAATATCCCGAATAGATCGCCGAATCGACGCGCACGCCGAGGCCGCCCGGCGCGTGGTAGTCGGTAATGCGGCCGGGCGACGGCAGGAAGGTCTTGGGGTGCTCGGCATTGATCCGGCACTCGATGGCGTGGCCGTTGATCGCGACCGCATCCTGGCCGTAGCCGAGCGGCGCCCCGGTGGCGAGGCGCAGCTGCTCGCGCACCAGGTCGACGTCGCACACCATCTCGGAGATCGGGTGCTCGACCTGCAGGCGGGTGTTCATCTCGATGAAGTAGAACTCGCCGTCCTCGTACAGGAACTCGATGGTGCCCGCGCTGCGGTACTTGATCTTCGACAGCGCGCCGGTGACGAGCTCGCCGATGCGCGCCCGCGACTCCGCGTTGAGCGCCGGCGACGGCGCCTCCTCCAGAACCTTCTGGTGGCGGCGCTGCAGCGAGCAGTCGCGCTCGCCGAGATGGACGACGGCGCCGTGGCCGTCGCCAAGCACCTGGACCTCGATATGGCGCGGCTGGCCGAGATATTTCTCGATATAGACCGCATCGTTGCCGAAGGCGGCCTTGGCCTCGGCGCGGCACAGCGACAGCTTCTTCGCCATCTCGTCGGCGTCGTGGGCGACCTGCATGCCCTTGCCGCCGCCGCCCGCCGTCGCCTTGATCAGCACCGGATAGCCGATCTCGCCGGCCACCTTCATCGCCTCGACGTCGTTTTCGACCTCGCCGTCGGAGCCGGGTACGACGGGCAGGCCAAGCTCCGCCGCCACGGAGCGCGCGGTGATCTTGTCGCCCATCATGCGGATGTGCTCCGGCGTCGGCCCGATGAAGACGAAGCCGTGGTCCTCGACCATCTCGGCGAACTTCGCGTTTTCCGACAGGAAGCCGATGCCGGGATGGATGGCGTCGACGCCGGTGATCGTCGCCGCCGACAGGATCGCTGTCATGTTGAGGTAGCTCTTGGCCGAGGCGGCCGGACCGATGCAGACCGACTCGTCTGCGAGCCGCACATGCATGGCGTTGCTGTCCGCCGTCGAGTGGACGGCGACCGTGTGGATGCCCATCTCCCGGCAGGCGCGGTGCACCCTCAGGGCGATCTCGCCGCGATTGGCGATCAAAACCTTCTCGAACACCGGCGGGCCCGCCTACTCGACGATGATCAGCGGGTCGCCGAACTCGACCGGCTGGGAGTCACTGACCAGGATCGCCTTGACCGTGCCGGCGCGCGGCGAGGGGATCGGGTTCATCACCTTCATCGCTTCGATGATCATTAGAGTGTCGCCCTCGCCGACCCGATCGCCCGCGCTGACGAACGGATCCGCGTCCGGTTGCGGGGCCAGGTAAACGGTGCCGACCATCGGCGATGTGACGGTTCCAGGATGCTCGGCGGGGCTTTCCGCCGTGGCCGCCGGTTCCGCAGCTGGGGCCGGTGCCGCCGGAGCCGGTGCCGCGGCCACCGGCGCCGCCGCCGGCGCGGCGGCCACCACCGATGGGGCTGCCGTCATCACGGCCGTCTTCGACAGCCGGAGCGTGCTGTCGCCCTGCCTCAATTCGACCTCGGTCAGGCCGGTCTCCGCCATGATCTCGGCGATCTGCCCGATCAGCTTGCTGTCGAAGTCGGTTTTGCGCGTTGGCATCGTTACCCTGCTACTGGTTGACACATCCGATCCAAGCCGCCGGGCACGCCAACCCGGCCCAGTTCGCCGCGGCCACGGTGCTTTCCGGCATGCGGGAAAATCCCTCTGAAACTTCAGTCCGGCCCTTATAGCATGCCGCGCGGCCGGCGCAATCGCCGCGGCGCAAAGTTTGCCGGGGGCAAACTCCAGAGCCGTGGCGCATGTTTCGGAGGTGGATCAGGCGACCGCCGCCTTCAGGCCGGCAACCGCGAGATCGATCAGGTCGGCATTCGGTGCGGTTGCGGGGTAGACGATGAAGGCGGGGCGCGAAAAGCTGGGCGCGCCTTCGACCGGGTGCAGCACGCCGCGGTCGATGAGCGGTGCGACGCTGTGTTCGAGGAAGTAGCCGCAGCCGCCGTGGGTCAGGATGTGCTGAAGACCGATGCTGCCGAGGCCGACGGACACCGAGGCGGCGCGCATTTCGGGAAAGACACGGCTGTGCAGCGCCCGGTATTCCTCGCCCCAGTCGACGAATACGTAGTCTTCCATCCATCCCGAGCCGATCCGCCGCGGCGCGCTGGCGACCATGATCAGCGCTTCGTCCATCAGGGTTTCGACGATGAGTCCGGATAAGGTGCGCGGCACATAGACCACCGCGAGGTCGAGGATGCCATCGGCGACCTGGCGATTGAGGCTGTCGGAGTAATCGGCTTCGACGGTCACGGCGGTATCGCCCGCCTGGCCACGCATCCACGCAAGCCAGACCGGAATGATACGTTCCCACAGGCTGAACTGCACGCCAATCCCGAAACTTCGATCCAGCGAGTCCGGCAGGGCTGCTTCCTGCCGCGCCTGGTCCCAGGCGCGCACCGACAGCTCGATGTAGCGCCGGATCTGTTGCCCGGCCGAGGTGAGTTGGGCGCCATTCCGCTGCCGGGTGAACAGCGTCCTGTCGAGGCGCTGCTCGAGGGCCTTGATGCGGGTACTGATCGTTGACTGGGTGACGTTGAGTCGCTCGGCAGCGCGGTTGAAGTTTCCTGTCGCCGCAACCTCCAGGAAGGCGCGCATGTGGTCGAGATTCATCCAACTGCACCCATTATTGGAAAGTCCAATCAAATTAACGAATACAATGGATTTGTTCAATCGAAGCGGTGCCGCCGAAGCGGCGTCGGTAGCCTTGCGCCGGCCGTGTGGGCGGTCTACCCATATCCATGGCGTTGGCATCGAACTGAATGAAAGGGCCTGCCGTCATGCTCAAGGGACGCGTCGCTGTGGTGACGGGCTCCACCGGCGGAATCGGACTCGCTATAGCCCGGTCGCTGGCGGAGCAGGGGACCGACATCATGCTGAACGGTTTCGGAGATGCCGCTGAAATCGAGTCCATCCGGAGCGGCGTTGCCGGTGAATTTGGTGTGCGCGCGGAATACGATCCCGCGGACATGAGCCTCCCGCAGGACGCCACACGATTGGTGCGGACGGCGCAGGACCGTCTCGGCGGTTGCGACATCCTGGTGAACAATGCCGGAATCCAGCACACGGCGCCGGTCGAGAATTTTCCCGCCGACCGATGGGACGCGATCATTGCGCTCAACCTCTCGCAGGCCTTTCACACGATCCGTGCGGCGATTCCATTGATGTACGAGAACGGGTGGGGCCGCATCGTCAATATCGCTTCCGTCCATGGTCGTGTTGCTTCGGTCAACAAGGCGGCATACGTGTCCGCCAAGCATGGTCTCGTCGGATTGACCAAGGTGGTGGCGCTGGAGTCGGCTGGACGCGGCGTGACCTGCAATGCCATCTGCCCCGGCTGGGTGTTGACCCCGCTGATCGAAAAACAGGTCGAGTTACGCGCTGCGGAGAAGGAGCTCACGGCGGAACAGGCGCGGATCGACCTGCTCGCCGAAAAGCAGCCCTCGAAGCAATTCGTCACGCCGGAACAGATCGGCGGACTTGCGGTCTTCCTGTGTTCGCCGGCCGCCGACCAGATCACTGGCCAGGAACTCGGCATCGACGGCGGCTGGAGTGCACAGTAAGCATCACAACAACCGTTCCGGAAGGCAAACAGGACTCAGCCGGAGCCTGGTCTGACCGCGGGTTCGGCAACCATTCGATTTACGACCGGCTAATACTGGAGTACAATTCATACGTGCGCTACCGGACCGGGATGTCCGGTATCCATCGAAAGCAAACCGACAGCGACGGGGATGGCATGACGCTGGCCGGCTTCCGTTTCGGAGGCTGGCCCGGCGGACGGATCCTGCGCAGTCGGTTTGCGGGGACGCGCAATCGCAAGGAGCTGCGGCGCGCATATGCCGCGCCGTCGACGGATATGACGGAAACCGGTCGGTCCGGAGGCGATTATCAACAGCGGGTTCGTCGGTCCATCAGACGGGCTGCCTCGGTGTTTGCCGTTATCGCGCTGGTCGCAACCTCCGGCTTCTTCATCGTCAACGCCTACCAGGCGGAACAATTTCACGTGGGCGGCGAAGCCGCCCGTGCCGCCGACCTGATCGCCGCACGCGCGCTGTTGGATGCACAGGGCTGGCGGGCCGACGTGCGATGGCTCGACGATATCGTCAACAGTCTGCACGGCCCCGGCGAGGAGAGCTGGCACGAGATAATCGATGGTGGCGGCACGATCGTCACGAGGTTCGGGAACGAGCCGGGCCTCCTGTCGGTGGTCGGCGAAGCGCCCATCCGCGTCGGTGGCCAGGTCGTCGGCATGGTCAGGGTCGGGCAGGTCCCGCATCGCGCGTTGGAGTTCACAGCACTGGGCCTCGCGCTCGGATTCATTCTGTCCGCCTGCGTCATCATCATCCTTCGGGTGCTGCCGATGCGTGCCCTCGATGCGGCGTTCGGGCAGGCCGAGGAATACCGTCGGGCGCTGGAAGTGCGGGTCGGCGAGCTGGAGCTGACACAGAAGATGCTGGAGGAGCAGGGCAGGGAGCTCAGCGAGGCTGCGGCACGGCTGTTCGAAGCGCGGGAAAAGGAGCGCAGGGCCAACCTCGCGAAGTCGGAGTTCCTGGCGAATATGAGCCATGAGCTCCGCACGCCGCTCAACTCGATCATCGGGTTTGCCGAGGTGATGCAGCTTCGCAGTTTCGGGCCGATCGGCAATGCGCGGTATGCGGAATATCTCGACCATATCCATACCTCGGGCACGCACCTGCTGGAGCTCATCAACGACATGCTGGATCTGGCGAAGGTCGAGGCGGGCCGCCTCGAGCTCGACGAGGAGGCGGTGGCGTTTCCCGCCCTCGTACGCGACTGTCTGACTCTCCTGGAACAGAAGCTCGAAAGCGGCGGCCTCAAGCTCGAAGAACATTTCGACGATCGGCTGCTCTCCGTGCTGGCGGACGAACGGAAACTGCGGCAGATCCTGCTCAATTTGCTGTCCAATGCGATCAAGTACACGCCGCGCGGTGGCCGGGTGACCGTGGGCGCCTGGATCGATGCGGCGGGACGGTTTGCGTTCAGCGTGCAGGACACCGGGATCGGCATGGCACCCGAGGATATCCCCACCGCCCTGGAGCCCTTCGGTCAACTCGACAACCCGGCCGCCAACGGCGAGGAGGGAACAGGGCTGGGATTGCCGCTTACCAAGGCCCTGGTCGAGCTGCATGGCGGCGCAATCACGCTTGAAAGCGCCGCCGGAAAAGGAACGACAGCGACCGTTGTCCTGCCCCGGGAGAGGGTCCTCGCCCGTCCCGCTTCAATCACCTCACAGACCACCGCGTGAGCGCATCACGCCCTGGTTGCGGCGCCCGCCTCCATCGACTCAGTCGGCGCCACCGCGGCGGTTGATCGGATAATCGTCGGCCGGACCGCGCAGCGGCTGCAACAGGAGCCGGTCGAGCCGCAATTCCGAAGACTCACGGAACCGGTTCAGGCCGATCGTCATGTCCTCGTGTCCGGCTGCGGGCTGGTCGCGATAGGTGCCGAACAGCCGGTCCCACCACGGCAGGCTGAAGCCGAAATTGCTGTTGGTTTCGTGCGGTACCGCCGAATGATGCACGCGGTGCATGTCCGGTGTGACGACGACCCAGCGCAGCCAGCGATCCGCCGCCAACGGCAGCTTCGCATTGGCATGGTTGAACATCGACGTGCCGTTCAACAGGATCTCGAAGACGAGCACGGCCGCCGCCGGCGGGCCCAGCGCGGCAATCGCTGCGAACTTGATGATCATCGACAGCAGGATCTCAACCGGATGGAAGCGGGCCCCGGTCGTGACATCGAAATCGAGGTCGGCGTGGTGCATGCGGTGCAGTCGCCAGAGCGCCGGCACCGCGTGGAACAGCACGTGTTGCAGATAGATCACGAAATCGAGGATGATGACGGCGAGCAGGAACTCGACCCAGAACGGCAGATGCAACGCCGTCAGGAGCCCCCAGCCCTGCATCGTCGTCGTCGCCGCGAACTCGACGGCCGCAACCGGCAACACGATTTTCAGAAGCAACGTGTTCAGCGCCACGATCGCAATGTTGGACGGCCACCTCCTGAGCCGCCGAAAGGCGCGCTGGCGCCGGGGAAAGAGCGCCTCCCAGACGGCCATGACAGCGAACACGCCGGCAAAGAAGGCGAGGCGGATCGTGTCCGCGTGGTCGAGGAGCAAGTCGTTCATGACGGATACATAGTTACCCGATGTGGGGCGCGGCAATGGTGCTTAGTCCGGCGGCACCGCTTCGGGTGCCGCCGGGGCCGGCGCTGTGGCCCGACGCGCCTGCCGGTACATGATCGTGCCGACACCGGTGAGCACGAACACGGCGCCCGCAACTGTAACTGCCGTCACCACTTCACCGAGCAGCAGCACGGCGCTGACCATCGAGGTTACCGGCAGCAGCAGCAGGAACGGCATGACGTGGGTGACCGGGTGGCGGTTGAGCAGATGGAACCACAGCCCATAGCCGAATGCCGTCATCACGAGGCCGAGATACAGGATAACGCCCCAGCCCAGCCAACTGGCACCGGCGATTGCGTCAGCGTGGCCGTCCTCGAGCAGCAGCGAGGCGACGAAAAGCTGCGGTGCGGAGAGTACCGCGACCCAGGCAATCAGGCGGAACCCACCGACCGCACCGTCGAGGGTCTTGACGAGGATATTGCCGATCGCCCACACGAAGGCACCGGCCAGCACCAGAAACATCGGAAACAGCTCGTCCTGCATCTGTGGCTGCCCGGCAATCAGGACAACGCCGCCGAAGGCCAGCACCATCCCTCCGATCCGCCACAGACCGATCCGGTCGCCGAGAAACACGGCCGCCAGGAGCGCCGCGAACGGCACTTCCAGCTGGATGATGATGGCGGCGGTCGACGCATAGGTGCCGGCCAGCCCGGTGAATGTCAGACTGTACTGCACGGTGCTGATGACGAACGAGATCAGGAGGATGCGTCGCATCTGGCCGACCGGTGGCCTGACGAACCAGACCAGGGCCAATGCCGTCACGGAAAACCGGAATGCGGTCAACAGGATTGGAGGGAATTCACCCAGTGCGGCCTTAGCCAGCGTGAGGCCAAGTCCCCAGGTCACGGCGACCACCACGCCAAGGAAGATATCGAAAGGCTTCATTTCGGGGATTTACCGCACGAAGGAATGTCGCTGCCGCACCATAGGGAAACCGGGCCGCCCGCGTCCAGTCCCGACGCGGCGAGAAAGTCCCGCCGGCAAGGGGCCGGCGGGACCTTCAAGAGGAGAGAACAATGCCCGATATTGTTATTATCGATGGGCTTCAGGCGTGGCCCACCGCTCTTGCACATGCCAGTGCGCCAAATGCGGCATCCGCACGCCGGCACAGGTCGTCTGCTTCGCTGTGCCGCCCGAGCAGGCGGCAGACACCGGCGAGGTGCGGCAGAATCTGGATGGTTTTGGGGTGCTGGTCGCCGAAAATCGCGCGACGCTGCGCGATCGCGATCCGGTAGGCCTGCTCGGCGGCGACAAATCGTCCCTGCCGTCGATACAGGTCGGCTAGGCAAACGTGAAGCCTGCTTCGCGCAATCACGGACCGGCTGGCATTCGGCGAACCGAGGGCCCTGACGCAGAGCGCTTCCGCCTCCTGAAGGCGGCCCTGGCTGCGGTATAGTTCGACCAGTCGGGTGGCAATCACCGTCGGATTCGTGCCAGCGGCCTGGCGACCGTCTTCGGCCGCCGCGAGCGCCGCGCGATAGCGGGCCTCGGCGAGGTGCAGTTCGCCGAGCCCGCGTGCCGCCACCGCGGCACCGTGCAGAAGGACGGGGTTATCCGGCTCGAGGGCTGCAGCGCGCCCAAGTGCCAAGGCCGCACCCGCGAAGTCGCGTTTGCTGAGCGCCTTGCGGACATCCGCCAATGAATTACCCGCCGTCATTTCCTGCATCGCGCCCTTGTCCAACTTCCCTGACCCGGACTGGATACTCAAACGATCAAGGAATTTCCTCGTCCGGGCCGTCCCGTGACACCGGCTATTTGAGCCGATTGTTCTTTAATGTATTTTTTACCATTAGATTTGATAAATCGGTAACGATATCGATTCGATTTAATCTAAAATGCTGTTGTAATTGCTGTAGTATTACTCATGAGGGACCAGTGTCGCGACGCGTCGGGCCAATGAACCGGGTCAGTGGTCCGCAACCTCGAGGACGTCGACGCGCGACGCGCCACCCAGGACGTGCGTTACTGCCAGATACTTCGAGCCCAGGAAGGCGACCTGGCTGCGTGAATAGCGCGGTTGGTAGCGGCGCCACACCTCCACGCCGTCCGCGGCCCGGACAACGACGACGGAATCCTTGGCCGACCCGATCGAGAGGTTCCCCGACACGCTGAGCGCAATGAAGCGCCCGGCCGGATCGACCGACACGGCTGTGATCCCGCGCCCCTTGGGAATTTCGTAAAAACCCCGGCCGGACGGCAAAGCCCATGCGACACGGTACCGTGCATTTTCTCGGTATCCGTCCCACGCGACCCAGCCGCCGTCGGTCAACCGGAAATTCGTGCCGACATGGTCGAAGCCGGGGGGGTGGACCGGCTGGCTGACAGCCCAGCCGTCGAGCCCGACGAAATAGAATTCGGTGTAGTCGCGAAGGACCGTAAACCGGCCGGACGCAAGGTCGATGCCTAGTAACTGCGGACTGGACGTGCGGTCGACATGGAGCGGTATTCTGTGTTTTGGGCCGTCCGGCAGGGTGCGGACGGCGATCGCGTGGCCGCGCACGCCGTCTTGTGCCGTGCGGTCGGTCTCGAGCCAGGCCAGCGCCGCCGATTTCGCATCGACCACCGGCAACCAGTAATCGATGCCTGCCGGGACGACCAACTGATCCGGTTCCGTTGCGCCCGGTCCGAGATACCAGTGCTCGAAAACACCGTCGCCCTCGGCGTCCATTCGAAAATACACGGCGCCGCCGGGTGCGACGTAACCGATGCTGCCATAGGCACCGGGCGCGAACAGGTCGCGGCGCACGACGCTGCAGTCGGGCATCGTCAACACGCCGTAACTCCCGTCGGCGGACCGGATCCACACTTCGCCGGCGCGCTCGAGAGACAGGGTTACCCCGGCAGGCAGACCCGCCGTCGCGGCATCCCGCACCGAACACGCGACGGGCCAGTCACCGGTTTCGGGTGCAGTGTCGGCCTCAAGCAGGAACAGCAGCGGGATCACTGCAAGAAGGCCCAGTGCCGCGACGACTGCCGTGGTCGGCACGAGCACCGCCAGCAGGAGCCAGCGCAGCCTCGAGCCGACCAGGATCCAGCGCAGCGCAAGGAACCACCCGGCCTGCAGAACAACCGCGAATCCCAGGTCGAATACGAGCCACAGCGGCTCTTCGGTCCTGCCGGCTTGGGCGAGCGCCGCCCAGAGATACACTCCCAGCACAGTCCCGCCGTGGACGTGCACGACCGGCACCAGGTACACAAGAAAAGACAGCAGGAACGCACCGAGGGTCCGGGACATCGCGGTGACCGGCTATGGGTCCAGATTGCAAGTGCCGGACAGACACTGCGCGGCCGGCTTGCGTCGGCTGAGATTGCTGCCGACGCATTCCATCCCGGTCTCTTCGACGATGGTCATCAGATGGCTGTAGTAGGTTGCAGCGGCTCCTTCGTGCCGTGCGTTGGCTGGCTGCCATTCGCCGCACGGCGCCTGCACGGCAACGCACCTGTCCCCGGGAATGCACAGCGCCCATTCCGCGTTGTAAACCGGGCGATCCGGCGCAGCGCCACCCAGCTCGGAGACGACGTAGACGACGGCACCGACGGACAGCGCCCCCAACACACCGCCGCCGATCCATTGCAGACGCCTGGTTGTCATCGCCGTCCGATCGCCGCGTTAAGCCGGTTTTGCGCACCGCGGTGCGAGCCATGCGGAGAATGCTCTGCTGCACTGCATTAATACCGCTACACCTGCGAGCCGTGTGGGCATATAAGAAATCATTGAGTGAATAGACCACGAATTCATTAATGCATTCTTGTTGTAGGAGGTCAGAGCGATGACCGACAAGAAACGCCGGAACACCGAATACGAAATCGGCCCGATCGGCGCGGTTGCCACGGTTCCCGCCGAATTCCTTTCGTCAGCGATTTTCGAACTCGTCCAGGGCGCCTATCATCTCAGCGAACGCATCGGCCGCGCGGCCGGCAAGCTGCGTCGCCGCTGATATCTCTGCCCCGCCACCTCGATGCGTCGGCCCGGGTTCAGCTTTCCGGGCCGGCCTCCCAGTATTTTACGTTGAGGTCAATCATCAGCGCGTCATGTCCGATCTCAAGACAGTCGCGCAGGCTGTAGAACCGGCCGGCCTCGACCTTCGCCAGGCAGCGCCGGTAGATCGATTCGGCACGTGCCAGACTGGCCGGCGGGAAGGATCCCGCCGACGGTGCCACGACTCGGTCCCACAGCCTTTGCCGGGTTCTGTCGTCGGTGCGATCCGGCGGCAGCGCGCCGATCAACCTGTTGGTCAGCCGGACGGCCCCGGTTTCCACGGGAGATTGCGCCAGAATTCGGTCGCCGCGTGCGCGTTGCGGTCCCAGCGCCAGGGCGATGTCCGCGGTTGTCTGCGGGTCCGGGTCGGCAGCCCCAGGGACCGGCACTAGCGCCGTTCCCGTACCGACTTCCAGAGCGAGGGATACAGCGCCCCAGGCCGCCAAGAGGTCCTCGCTGACACCGATCCGGACCGCCGTGTAGCTGCGCCGGGTTTCGATCGTCAGATGATCCCCTGCAGGCACACGGCGCACCGAGCCGTCGGCTCCGCCGACGACCAGCGTCATTTCGCCGCCCATGGCCGTATACTGGGTTCCGGGGGCTGGGTCGGGCCGCTTGCGCTGCAGGCAGAAGGCACTGAACTCCGCAGTGCAGACTCCGTCGCTGCAGGCGAGCGGGACCGTCCCGTCGGTTGCCAGAAGCGCCAGGATCTGCGGCGCCGCGCCTGTCGGACTGACCAACATGACGGGCAAAAGAAGAGTGGCCAGACCGACTGAGACAGGGATCTTGCGCATGGAAAGCTCCTTTCCTGCTGACTCCGCAAGGCCACCATTTCACCGGCCACGCAATTGGTCAATGTCCGGACCGGGCCGCCGAAGCAAATGTGATATGCTGCGGGCGATCTCACCTGGTTAACTCAGGAGCCCAAGCCCGTGAGTACGCCGCGCGTTGCGCCCTATGGCACCTGGGCGTCGCCGATAACCGCCGACCTCATCACCAGCGGCAGCATCGGCTTTGGGGATATCGTCCTCGACGGCGGCGACATTTACTGGGGCGAACTGCGCCCGGCCGAAAGCGGCCGCACGGCGATCGTCAGGCGGGCGCGGGACGGTGCCATTTCCGAGGTGATCCCGGGGAAATACAGCGCCCGCAGCCGGGTGCACGAGTATGGCGGCGGCGCGTTCGCGGTGCGCAACGGGACGGTCTGGTTTTGCAACGATGCCGACCAGCGGGTATGGACGGTCGAAACCGGCGCGGCGCCGCGGCCGTTAACCCCGGAAAACAGTGCCCGATACGCGGATTTTGCCATCGATCATAAGCGACGGCGCCTCATCTGCGTCTGCGAAGACCATGCCGCGACCGGAGAGCCGGACAACAGCCTCGTCACAGTCCCCTTCGACGGCGGCGTCGTGCCGCTGCATCGCGGCCGCAATTTCTATTCCTGCCCGCGCCTGTCTCCCGATGGACGTCAACTCGCCTGGATCTGTTGGGATCATCCCAACATGCCATGGGATGGCACCGAGATGTGGCTCGCCGATATCGCGCAGGACGGCAGACTTGCCGAACCCCGCCGCATCGCCGGCGGTGCTGAGGAATCGATCTTCCAGCCCGAATGGTCGCCGGACGGCGTGGTGCATTTCGTTTCCGACCGCACCGGTTGGTGGAACCTGTATCGCTGGGATCCGGGCACGGACCAGCCTGCAGCGCTCTGCCCGATGGAGGCAGAATTCGGCCAGGGCTACTGGCAGTTCGGCATGGCGACCTATGGCTTCGCCGACAGCAGCACGATCGTTGTGAACTGGGCGGACCAGGGGGTGTGGCGGATCGGCCGGCTCGCGCTGGACACCGGCAGGCTGGACCCCTTCGACCTGCCTTATGCCGACTATTACTGTGTCCAGGCCGCGGACGGCCAGGCCGCCTTTGAGGCGACGGGGGACGCCACGCCGGCAGCTCTCGTTCTGTTGGACGCACGCTCGGGCCGGCATCATGTGCTGCGCCGCTCCGCGACATTCGACATCGATCCCGGCTGCATCGCCGTAGCGGAACGGGTGTCCTTTCCGAGCGGCGGCGGCGCAACCGCGCACGGCTTGCTCTACATGCCGGCCAACAGCGGTTTCCAAGCACCCGACGGGGAACTGCCGCCGCTCATCGTCAAGATCCACGGCGGTCCCACCTCGCAGGCGCGGCCCGGCCTCAACCTCAAGATCCAGTACTGGACCAGCCGCGGTTTCGCGGTGCTCGACGTCAACTACCGCGGCTCGACCGGGTTTGGCACTGCATACCGCCGCCAGCTCGACGGCGCATGGGGAATCGCGGACGTCGAGGATTGCATCAGCGGTGCGACCTGGCTCGCGAAACAGGGGAGGGTCGACGGCGACCGTCTAATCATCACAGGCGGCAGCGCTGGCGGCTACACGACGCTTGCCGCGCTCGCCCTGCACGATGTCTTCCGAGCCGGGGCCAGCCATTACGGGGTCGGCGATCTGATGGCGCTTGCCAATGACACCCACAAGTTCGAGAGCCGTTATCTCGAACGGCTGATCGGGCCGCTGCCGGCGGCGGAGCCGATATGGCGCCAACGCTCTCCGATCAATCATATCGAAGGCTTGAATTGCCCCGTCGTGTTCTTCCAGGGGCTCGACGACCGGGTGGTGCCGCCGAACCAGGCCGAGGCGATGTTTGCCGCCTTGCGGAAAAAGGGCATCCCGGTCGCCTACGTGCCGTTCGAAGGGGAAGGGCATGGCTTCCGCAAGGCGGAGAACATCAAGCGGGCGCTGGAAGGCGAGCTATATTTCTACGGGCGCGTGTTCGGCTTCTCCCCGGCCGGCGAGATTCCGCCGATCGAGATCGAGAACCTGTAACGCCGGCGGGGCCGCCGCTCAGTGACTCGCGGCGTGCAGAATGTCTCCGTCGACGCCGGTATCGTAGCCCAGGCCGGCCGGCGAGAGGACGATTGTGTTCGGAAACGCGGCGGCGCTGGCGAGCCCCTTGCGGATCAGGGCGAGCCAGACGCCCTGATTGGTCAGGCCGGTCGCATCGCGCGCAAGGACAACCTTGGATCCGACGTGGAAGTGATCCCCATGCGCCGCCGGAATTGCCGTGATCTGCGTCCCGCCGCTCGCCTCGTCGCGCCGCGCGATATCGGGATCACGGGCAAGCTCCTGGAGAATTGCCAGCGTCTTTAGTTGCAGCCTGTTGAGCTTGAGCGGGTTTTTCCTGGGCGGCATGGCGCTTTCGACTCGACGGATGCCGGCCGCGACGCGCAGTACGGGGAGACCGGCTAGCTTCCGTTCTTGCGGGCGAGATCGATGGCCTGCTGCATGGCTTCCTTCGAGATCGCCCCGGCAATGACCTGGTCCCCGACCACGAAGCCCGGTGTGCCGTTGATGCCGAGGGCTCCGGCCAGCTCGATGGTCTCGTCCAAATAGGCCTCGATCGCCGGATCTTCCATGTCCTGCTGCAATTGTGCCGTGTCGAGGCCGACCTTTTCCGCCGTCTTGAGCACCTGCGCCTCGGAGACCAGTCGGCCGCCTCCCATAAGCGCAGTATGGAACTCCATGTACTTGCCCTGTCGATCGGCTGCCATGGCCGCCTTGGCCGCGTAGCGCGACACGGGGCCAAGGATGGGAAACTCCTTCCAGACGATCCGCAGGTTCGAATCCTCCCTGGACAGATCCGGCATATAGGCGAACACCCGCTTGCAGTAACCGCAGTTATAGTCGAAGAACTCAACCAGCGTCACATCGCCGTCGGCGTTGCCGGACACGGGTGTCATCGGGTGACGTTCAATCTGGTCGCGGTGGGCCTGCAGCGTCAAGGCCTTGGCTTCCTCTTCCAGTGCAAGCTGACGGGCCCGCAGGATGTTGGACACCTCGATCAGGATTTCCGGATTCTGACGCAGATAATCGGCAATGAATTCCGGGTTCTTGGCGATGTATTCGCCGACAATTCTCTCGATTTCCGCCTTCTGCGCGTCGCTGAATGCCTGCGCCGCAACAGGGGCGGCGCTGAGCAGGAACAGCAGAACGCCCGTAATCGCCATGTGGCCGGTGCCGAAAAACCGCCGCATCAGATTCATCTCCTCGTCAATTTACTGCAGGGTGCACAAAATATGGTGCTCGAAGTGCCGCAATCTAGCAAAAGTTTGCCCGGGGCGCGAGACGCGCCGGCCGTCCGTTCGAGCAATGTCACGGGATTGTGACCCCTCAACCGCCGTTCTTCGGCTTTTTGGGGGCCTCGGCCATGAGGTTCTGGATATCCAGCACGCGCGCCCGCAGCGGCGAGGAGGCAGGCAACAGTTCCAGGGCCCGGGCAACGTTCCGCGCCATCCCTTCGCGATCCTTCACCAGCACCGCTTCCTCCGCCAGGGCGTAAGCTGCGCCGCCGAAGTCGTTCAGCCGTCCGTAGGCCGTTGCCATGAGCCGCCAGACTCGCGGTGTCCACGGCTCGTAATTGGCAACGATCTTGAGGTGGTTCAGGGCCTCGGCTGCGGTGTCCGGTCCCTGGATTTCGAGCAGCGACTGCGCCAGGCTCAACCGTATGAGCGGCACCTCGCCCTTCGTCTCTTCGACCAGCTGGACAGCGCGCCGATACGACGGCAGCGAGTCGGCAATGCGCCCCGCCCGATAAAGGACGTCGCCCCTGAGTTCATGGAAGAACATGTCGCCGGGTGATGCCTTTATCAGTTGATCGACGATTGCCAGCGCATCATCCGTTCGGTGCAGTTTTATGAAGGCCTGGATGCGGGCATACCGGGCTTCGATGCCCGTGTCGTCGGCGGAATAGCGCGCCAGTGTGCGCGACGGTGGGTCCACGTATCCGTTCAGCTTGCCGCGAATCCGGCGATGGAGCAGGGCAAAGTTGGGATCGGTCGGCCGCTCGGAAAAGCGCGATCTGGACATGTGCTCGCGCACCGTGGCAATGCGCTCCTGGCTCAGCGGATGGGTGCGCAGATAGGGATCCTGCCGAACCCCCGACAACAACTCCTGATCCTGCAGTTTTTCGAGGATTTCGAGCAAGCCACGTGCCGACTGACCGGTGTTCTCCAGATAGCTTAGTGCGGCGAGGTCGGCAGCGCTTTCGTTTGCGCTGGTGTACTTCAGAAACGACCGCTCGGCGATGGATTGGCCCATGGTCGCGCCGGCGATAAGGGCGTCGGGTTCGCCGCTGGCGGCCGCGGCCGCTGCCCCCAGCACCAGCACGATAATCGATTGGGCACTTGCCGTTCGGAGGTTCTCCTGCATCTTCGCGAGATGGCCACCGGCAATATGGCCGGTCTCATGGGCCAGCACGCCGATGATCGCATCCGGTGTTTCCGCGCCGCGCAGCAACCCGGTATTTATGAATATGCGCTGGCCGCCGGCAACGAACGCGTTCATTCGGTCGTCGAGAATCAGGTGGACGCGCAGGGATTCCGGGTTGAGTCCGGCGGCTATGAACAGTGGCGCTGCGAAATAGCGGATGGTATTTTCCGTTTCCGCATCACGCACCAGCGATACTTTCTCGGATTGTTGGGCAGGCACAGCGGCTGGCGCGGCTACCAGCGCCACGACACCAGCCAATATGGAAACCAACAGGCGCATGAAATCCAGAGGCATATCTCCCCACGACATACATAGATTACCCGTGCTGCGAAGGCCGCGCAATCGGCCGTTGATCGCCGCCGTCGCGGCGCTCTTGACGGCGAGCTGCCTTCCCGTGAACCAATCTGGCAGCGGCCCCCTGTTCCGGGGGGCGGCCGTTGCCGATGAGCCGCTCGCTGCCTTGGCCGCGGCCGAGATTTTGGCGCAGGGCGGGTCCGCTGCGGATGCTGCGGTTGCCCTGTATTTTGTACTGTCTGTGACTTACCCGTCGGCAGCCAGTCTGGGCGGGGGCGGTGTGTGCCTTGTCAATGACCAGGACAGCGGTGCGGTCCAATCGCTAAACTTCCTTGCGCCGCGGTCGGCTTCCGCCGGGGCCGCGATTCGCTTGACAGCGGTGCCGGCGAATGTCCGCGGCATGGCAGCGCTGCACGCGCGCTATGGCGACATGGACTGGCGCACGGTCCTTGCGCCGGCAGAACGGATCGCCCGCTTCGGCAAGCCGCTGACACGGGCCTCGGCCAGCAATATCGGGAGCGGCGCCGGAATTCTTCTTTCGCACTGGGAGACACGTCAGATCTTTGCCCCCGGTGGCGCGCTGCCGGGGGAGGGGGCCTTGCTCCCACAAACCGACTTGGCGGACACCATCGCGGAATTGCGGCTGGCCGGCGCCGGCGCGATGTATTCGGGCAAATTGGCCGACCGTCTGGTGGCCGCGACCCGACAGGCGGGCGGCAGCCTTGCACCTGAGGATTTGCGCAATTTCCTGCCCAGCTGGCAACCGGTGCAAGGCATCGCATTCGGCAATGATTTCGTCTATTTCGCGCCGCCACCAGCCGGAGCGGGACTGCTCGCCGGGCAAATGTGGGCCATGTTGACGGACCGTTCGCTGTATCGTCGCGCGAAACCGGGCGCACGGGACCATCTCCTCGTTGAGACCGCCAGGCGAGCCTGGAACGGGCGGGCGCGTTGGCTCGCCGATGACGGCACCTCGGTCGATGCGGCAAGCCTGGTTACCACTGCCGCGGCCCGGCAGGCCCTGCAGGGTTACGATCCCAACGTAGCCTCGAGCGACTACAACGGGGCGATGATCCCGCAGTCCCACACGGATATCCCGGATAGCACCGGGTTCATCGTCGTTGACGTTCTCGGCGAGGCGGTCGCCTGCACATTTACGTCGTACCGTCCATTCGGAGCCGGGGTGACCGCGACGGGCACGGGGATCTTGTTGGCACCGGCCCCGGGCCCGGAGGATCGGAATCCCGTCTCGCTCGGGCCAATGCTCGTCTTCAATCCACGGGTATCTGCGTTCAAGTTCGGCGCCGTGGGCGGTTCCGGGCCGGCGGCGGCCGCGGCCATGATTGCGGTGGCCGCCGATTCGTTGACGGTCGAGGGCCGGCTCGATACGGCTGTGGCGCGCCCGCGCGTGCATCCCGGTGGCGACGGGGCGGTGCTCATCGAATCGTCGGCCGGTGACGCCGTTCGTGACGCGCTGACACAGCGCGGTCATCGGATATCCACCGTGCCCTCGCTCGGCCGTGTGAACGCAGTCCACTGCCCGTTCGGTTACCCGGCGGTTCCGGACAAGGTGATGTGCTGGGCCGAAACCGATCCCCGAGGCCTCGGATACGTGGGCATCCCGAACTAGGACGGAGCCGCGAAATGCCGTTGAAGACCGCCGCCCGCGGGCGCATCTCGCCTTTTATCGTCATGGAAGTGATGCGTGCCGCTGCGGAACGCGAGAAATCCGGCGCCGATGTCCTGCATATGGAAGTCGGACAGCCGGGCACTGGCGCACCACGCGGCGTTATCGACGCGGCTCGCGCGGCGCTATCCGATCACCGGCTCGGATACACGGTCGCGCTGGGACTGCCCGAGCTCAGGCAGGCGATCGCGCGGCACTACCGTGACTATTACGGTGTCACGGTGCCCGCCGAGCGCGTTGTGGTCACGACCGGCTCGTCAGGGGCGTTCATGCTGTCGTTCCTGTCCGCGTTCGATCCGGGAGACCGGGTGGCGCTCGCCGCGCCAGGATACCCATGCTACCGGAACATCCTGTCGGCCCTGGGCATCGAGCCGGTGTCGCTGACGAGTACCGTGGAAGACCGGTTCCAGCCGACCCCGGCGCTGCTCGACCGCGCCCGCGCCGAAGCGCCGGTTAATGGGCTTATCATCGCCAGTCCTTCGAATCCCGCCGGAACGATGCTCGACACTGCTGCGTTCCGCACCCTGATCGACTACTGCCGCGAGCACGATATCCGGCTGATTTCTGACGAGATCTACCATGGCATCACCTATCGTGGCAGGGCCGATACCGCCGCGGCGTTCAGCGACGACGCGATCGTCATCAACAGCTTCTCCAAATACTTCTCAATGACAGGTTGGCGCCTCGGCTGGATGCTGGTGCCGGCCGATCTGATGCGCGCTGTGGAATCCCTGGCGCAGAACTTCTTCATATCCCCGCCGACCCTGTCGCAGATTGCGGCGGTTGCCGCGTTCGAGTGCCACGACGAACTCAGGGCAAACGTGGCG
The DNA here is from genome assembly GCA_041602815.1 of Alphaproteobacteria bacterium. Taxonomy (GTDB): domain Bacteria; phylum Pseudomonadota; class Alphaproteobacteria; order UBA8366; family JADFVY01. The sequence goes on from JBFIFO010000005.1 coordinate 21,236, forward strand.
CGCTACGCGGCGAACCGCGAAATGCTGCTGCGCGAGTTGCCGAAAGCGGGCTTCAGCGAACTCGCGCCGTCCGACGGCGCCTTTTACCTTTACGCGGACGTCGGGCATCTTACCAACGACAGCGAGGCGTTCTGCCGTCGCATTTTGGATGAGGCGGGCGTCGCGGTGACCCCCGGCGTCGATTTCGACGCGGCACGGGGCAACCGCTTCATACGCTTCTCGTTCGCCGAAAGTACCGAGGACATGGAAAAGGCCGCCACCGCACTGAAAGCGTGGCGGGACGGTTGACGGGTCGCGTCAGGTCTTTTTCAGGAGCACCTGCCCGACATACATCCCGTTCGCGTCGAATGCGGCTTCGGAACCGGCAAGATAGAAGTTCCACATTCGGCGAAACCGTTCATCGTAACGGGCGCCCTTGAGTTGCGGCCACGCCTCGTTGAAGTTCGCCCGCCAGCGCCGCAGGGTTTCCGCGTAGTGGAAGCTCTCGTGAATGAAGGGCTCGTGCGCGAGTTTCAATCCGGCATCGCGCGCCGCCGCGATCGTATCGCCCAGCGTTGGGATGTACCCGCCGGGGAAAATGTACTTCTGTACCCACGGGCTAGTTTCCTGCCGCTGGGTGCGCATGATCGAATGCACAAGCGCCAATCCGTCATCCGCGAGCATGTGCCGCACGGCTCCAAAATAATCCCGGAAATTCTTTCGGCCGACATGTTCGAACATGCCGATACTGACGATACGATCGTAGGCTTCCGGATTGTTCTGCGCATGAACCCGGTAGTCGGCGAGCCGGTAATCGAGGCGGTCCCCGAAGCGATCGCCGGCGCGCTGTTGAGCGAACTCGCGCTGGCGCTCCGCCAGCGTAATACCGGTCACGCGGCCGGCATCGCTCTCTGCGGCGATCAGCCGGGTCAGCTCGCCCCAACCACAACCGATGTCAAGCACCCGTGCCCCGGGGCCGATCGCCAGCCTGCGAATGGTCGTGCGCAGTTTGTTGAGCTGGGCATCGCGCAGCGACTGGTCCGGTGTCTGGAAGAACGCGCAGGAATAGTTCATGCCCGCATCGAGAAACCGCTCGTACAAATCGTTGCCGATGTCGTAGTGATGGGCGGCGTTGCGGCGCGCCTTGCGCGGGCTGATGCGACGCGCACGATGCCACAGCTTGGCGACTCTCCGGATGCGGTGGCCCCAGACTGTCTTTGCCGCTGTGCCTTCGTTGCGGCAGAACACACCGATGAGGCCGGCGAGGTCGCCGCGCTCCACGTCCCATTCACCATTCATATAGCCTTCGCCGGTGGCGAGATCCGGGTTGATTATGATCCGACGTACCAAACGCAGTGAATCCACACGGATTCGGTAAAGTGGCCCGGAGCCGTCTCCGCACTCGATTTCGTCGATGTCGCGATAGTTGATCTGTAGCCGGCCGCGCTGGGCAAACGCGCCGATAATCGGTGCCATTGCGCGGAACAGTCTGAGCTGACGTGCATCAGCATCCCGCCGGAAGGTCGAGCGGCTCTGAAATTCCGCGCTGAAATCCTTTTTCGTACCGAACATTGCAAGCTCCCGCCTTGTCGACAGGGCCGCGGCCCTGCAGTGCAACGATATCGGCCCCGGCATGCACGACGGTGCGGCACGGCAGAATTTCATAATTTACCATTTGTTAACGGATCGTCAATTGGCTGCGGTCGGCAGCGCATTGCACGCCAGCCCACCCATCCGGGACGTCATCGCCAGCGTACCGGGGTCTGCAGGTTGTCGTTGCCAGTTCGACGATTCAGGTCTGCGAGCGCCGCCACCAACCGGTTCGCTTCGGCTTCGCCGTTACAGGGGGCTCCGGCGGTTCCGGTTGCTCCGGCGTCGCTGGCGCCTCCACGGAGTCTGCGTAGACGGCTTCCGGAACCCGATCGACGGCGACCGCCGCCGGCAATTGCGCTGGCGGTGGTACGGGGGCATCGATCGCCGGTTGGCCGTCTTGGCCCTTTTCGGCCGACGCATCGTCCTCGTTGCCGGCTGCCGCAGGTGTCTCCTTCGGTTTCGCCGCGGCCTTTCGCGTTGTCCGCTTGCGGGCCGTCGACGCGCTCTTCGATTTCGTGCGCGTTGTCTTTGCCGAGCCGCCAGCGCGTCGTCTGGATTTCGGTTTCTTCTCCGCTTCCGGGGTTGCCGGTTCGGTACCCGAATCTGCGGCGGTGGCCGGAGCGGGTTCAACGGCCGCCGCGGGCTCGACAGGTGCCTCGGCCTTGGCCTCTTCGGGCTCCTTCTTCTTGCGCCGTCGCGTGGGCCGTTTCTTTTTTGGTTCAGCTTCGGCTTCAACTTTGGCTTCGGCTTCGGCTTCGGCAGGCTCTTCCATAGCCGGTGCGGCGGCATCGTCATCCTGCGCTGCCTCGGACGTCCCCATTGGCTCCGTGACGTCCTGCTCCGCGCCGTCGCTACCGTCCGGCGAGGATACGGCGGCTTCGGCGGCTACATCCGCTGACCTGCGCCCGCGCCGACGTCCGCCGCGCCGGCCTCGGCGCCGCCGCTTGCGGGGCTCCTCCTCGACGGCCTCATCTTCGGACGCCCCGACTTCTGCTGCCTCCTCTTCGGCCTCGCGTGCCTCCGCGGCTGTCTCGGCGACCTCCGTTTCACGCCGGTCCTTGCGACGTCTGCGTGAGCGTCGCTTGCGTCGGCCGCCTTCCTCCGCCGATTCGTCCGCGGCGGCTTCTTCGATCTCTGCCTCACCCTCTTCGCCCTCGCGCCCACGCACACGCTCGATGCGGTATTCCGGCGGGATCAACCCGTCATCGGCGGCGATAACGACCTGCAGACCGCAACGCTGCTCGATGGCCGCGATAATGTCCCGCTTATGGTTGAGGATGTAAAGCGCCACCTTAGACGGTACGAACACGTCTATTTCAGCGGCTCGTCGGCGCAAGCCCTCCTCCTCGATTCCGCGCATCACGTGGAGCGCGGTCGATTCCGTCGAACGGATGTGTCCGGTGCCGCCGCAGGCTGGGCACACCTCGCTCGAGGTCTCCAGCAGGCTCGGGCGCAGCCGCTGCCGCGACATCTCGAGCAGTCCGAAGGGGCTGATATGGCCGATCTGGATCCGCGCGCGGTCGCTGCGCAACGCCTCCTTGAGGCGTCGCTCAACCGCCGAATTGTTGCGGCTCTCCTCCATATCGATGAAGTCGATCACGATGAGTCCGGCAAGGTCGCGCAGTCGCAGCTGCCGGGCGATTTCCTCGGCGGCCTCGAGATTGGTCTTGATCGCGGTTTCTTCGATGTGCCGCTCCCGCGTCGCGCGGCCCGAGTTCACGTCGATCGCGACCAGCGCCTCGGTGCTGTGCATGACCAGGTAGCCGCCCGAGCGCAACTGGACGATCGGGTTGTAGATCGCGTCGATCTGGTTCTCCACCTGATACCGGAAGAACAGCGGGATCACCGGGTCGTCATATCGCTGCACGCGCTTGGAGTGGCTTGGCACCATCGCTTTCATGAAATCCTTGGCGACCCGGTAGCCGGTCTCACCCTCGACCAGCACGTCGTCGATGTCGCGGCTGTAGAGATCGCGGATCGACCGCTTGATGAGGTTGGCCTCTTCATGCACCAGGGTCGGTGCGATCGATTCCATCGTGCGGTCACGGATATCGTCCCACAGACGCACGAGATACTCGTAGTCACGCTTGATCTCGGCCTTGGTGCGCTCAGCGCCGGCGGTTCGCACGATAACCGCCATGCCGGGAGCGATCTTGAATTCATCCAGAACCTTCTTGAGACGTCGCCTGTCCTTGACGTTGCCAATCTTCCGGCTGATGCCGCCGCCGCGGCCCGTGTTGGGCATCAGCACGCAGTAGCGGCCAGCAAGCGACAGGTACGTGGTCAACGCCGCGCCCTTGTTGCCGCGCTCCTCCTTGACCACCTGGACCAGCATGATCTGCCGGCGTTTGATCACTTCCTGGATCTTGTAATGCCGGTAGTGCTTTATCCGCCGGCGCTCGACCTCCTCGACCTCATCGCCGCCGACGGTCTCGACCGACCCGCCATTCTCGGAGTCCTCCGCGTCGTCGGCCGTGGCCTCTTCGGCGAGCAGCTGCTCACGGTCGGCAACCGGAATCTGGTAATAGTCGGGGTGTATTTCGCTAAACGCCAGGAACCCGTGACGGTTTCCGCCGTAGTCGACAAAGGCGGCCTGCAACGACGGTTCGACGCGAACCACCTTTGCCAGGTACACGTTTCCTTTGAGCTGCTTCTTGCGCGAGGTTTCGTAATCGAATTCTTCGAGACGCTTACCGGTTACGACGGCCACCCGTGTCTCTTCCGGGTGGCTCGCGTCAATCAACATTCTCCGAGCCATTAGGCAAAACTCCAACATGCTCCCGCAGGTCCGCGCGTAACAGACCTTGCAGCAGCATTACATCTGGTGCGAAACCGGCGGCGCTTTCGAATTCACCTGTCGAACAGTGCAGAAATTCCTGCACCAAGACAGAGAAGCATTTCGGCGCCCGCTCATCCCGCAACGAAACCCCATCACCGGAGGCCCGCCCGCGGATCGGCTTCGAGTTCCTCAATAATATTCCGCCGGGTTCGGAAGTGCCACGACCCGCCGTCCCCCAATCCCTGACCGGACAAGCCGGAAAGGAATCGATCTGGGTGAACCGTTGCACCGTCGCACCGCAAACCCCGGTGCGACCGACCGGCGGTGATACGCGCACTGCCAAAATACGCGCGAATGCATTTGCAGGACAACGTATAAATTCCCCAACGGAACCAAATTTCCGCCAAGCTTGTCCTTTATTTGTTTTGCCGGACTCGCAGAATCAACTATATGTGTAACCTTATCAAACGCATAAGCTGAAACCGGATCGGCGTATGAGCGTTCGCAGACCAGCCAACCTGTTCCCCGCTCTTGGGGCCCTTTTGGCTGCGACGGCGACGTTGGCATTGATGGCCGCAGCCGCCACGGCGAAGGATCCCGCGGTGACAGGCGTGCGGCTTGGCTTGAATCCCCCAAGCAGTTCGGAGGGTACCACTCGGGTCGTTCTCGACCTCACCAATGCGGTGCCGTATTCCGCATTTCTTCTGGGCTCGCCATACCGTCTGGTGATCGATCTGCCAGAGGTCGCGTGGAGCGCCAACGGCGGATCGGAACAGGAATCGGTCGGCCTCGTTGAGCGTTTGCGTTACGGCCATTTCCGGCCGGGGAACAGCCGCGTCGTCGTTGACCTGATGGGGCCGGCCGAAATATTGCGTCACACCGTCCTGACCGAACCGGACCGCATCGTCTTCGACATCGCTCCGGTCGGTGCCGCGGGGTTCGTACCCGGACGCAAAGTCGGCGTCAATGGCTGGACCCCGCCTTCGGCGGATCAGATCCCGTTGCCCAAGCGCAAACCGGACTCCGCCAACGGCAAGCGTGTGGTGGTCATCGACGCCGGCCATGGCGGAGTCGATCCCGGGGCGGTACGCGGACGCATCTATGAGAAGCGGATAACCATGGCGGTTGCCAATGCAGTCAAGGAACAACTCGAGAAGAGCGGTCGCTATCGCGTGGTCATGACCCGGACGCGCGATGTGTTCCTTGAGCTGCGCGAACGCATCGAAGTTGCGCATACCAATGGCGGCGACATTTTCATATCCCTGCATGCCGATACGCACCCCAAGATCGTCACCCGTGGGGCTTCGGTGTACACCCTTTCGCAGAAAGCGTCAGACGAAGAGGCCGCGGCTCTGGCAGCGAAAGAGAACAACGCTGACATGATCGCCGGGACGCAGATCGATCCCGCTGCCTACTCGGATGAGACCATCGATATCCTTCGTGACCTGCAGCGGCGCCAGACCGACCGGCATTCGGTTATTTTTGCCCGCATGCTGACCTCGCATCTGGGCAAGAACGGTATAGGGCTGTCGCGGAAGAAGGCGCACAGATTCGCGGGCTTCGTCGTGCTCAAGTCGCCGACCGTTCCCTCCGTCCTCGTTGAACTCGGTTACCTTTCGAATGTCGACGACCGCAAGATGCTGGAATCGTCACGCTTCCGGGGCAGAGTCGCCAAATCCATATTGGCTGCGGTGGACCAGTACTTCAAATACGTGGACGATCTTGCTCGCAGGTAGCAGTTTTTTCACAGATTGGTCATAATTGCGCTGTAATGAATCAGTGGGCCGACTGGCCGTACATTGCAGCAAGGGCGTTTCGGTGGGTGAACAGTTTCCCGGTGTAACGGGGCAGGGTTATGCGTCGTCTGTTTAAGATCATACGTTATTGTTTAGCCGTGCTCTTCATACTTGCGCTGGCCGCAGGTGGCGCAGCTACCTACGGTATCTGGTACTATGGTCACGACCTGCCCGATCATCGGCAGTTGGCTGACTACCAGCCCAAGATTTCGACCCGCGTGCATGCCGGAGACGGCCAGGTAATCACGGAGTTTGCCACCGAAAAGCGGGCATTCGTTCCCATCAGCGCGGTTCCAACGCGCGTCAAACAGGCGTTCATCGCGGCCGAGGATCAGCGCTTCTACCAGCACAACGGCGTCGATCCGGTCGCCCTGGCGCGGGCCATCGTCACCAATCTGCGAAACATGGGATCCGGCCGGCGGCTGGTGGGTGGCTCGACGATCACCCAGCAGGTGGCCAAGAACTTCCTTGTCGGAAACGAGCGGAGCTACGAAAGAAAGATCCGCGAGGCGCTCATAGCCATCAAGATGGAGGAGGTTTACACCAAGGACGAGATCTTCGAACTGTACCTCAACGAAATATATCTCGGTATCGGCGCCTACGGTGTGGCCGCGGCTGCGCTCAACTACTTCAACAAGTCCATGGACGAGCTGACGGTGGCCGAGGCCGCGTATCTGGCGGCTCTGCCCAAGGCGCCGGGCAGGTATCATCCGCTCAACGCGCCGAAGGAAGCGCGTGAACGACGCGACTGGGTGATCGGCCGCATGGTGGAAGAGGGTTTCATCGACGAGCCGACGGCCCAGGCCGCACGCGCCGAACCGCTTCAGATGATCACGCCGGATCGCAGCACCCTGGTGGCGGCGGCGTATTTCGTCGAAGAAGTGCGGCGCGAGCTTGTCAGTCGGTTCGGCGAAAACGCGCTCTACGAGGGCGGCCTGTCGGTACGCACGACTCTGAGTCCGAAACTTCAGGCAATTGCCGACAATGCCTTGCGCCGAGGGCTGATCGCGTACGACCGGCGGCACGGCTGGCGCGGTGCGCTCGACAGGCTTGTGGCCGGTACAGACTGGGTCAAGTGGCTGCAGTCGGCCAAGCTGCCGGCCGGCGCACGCGGCTGGTCGCTGGCCGTGGTTCTGTCGGTTGAAGACGATCGCGCGACGATCGGTCTAGCCGACAGCGAAACGGGGACGATCCCGCTGACCGAGCTGGCCTGGGCCCGGCGGTGGCTGCCCGAGCAGGAACTCGGGCCAGAGGTGGAAAAGGCGGCGGATGTGCTCACTATCGGCGATGTCGTCCTCGTCGAGCCCGTCATGATCTCCGACCCCGACGACGAAGGAAATACCATTACATATCCCGACAACACGTTCGGGCTGCGGCAGGTTCCTGACGTCAACGGGGCGATCATCGCGCTTGATCCGCACACCGGCCGCGTGCTTGCCATGTCCGGCGGCTATGACTTCGCGATGAGCGAGTTCAACCGTGCAACGCAGGCCTGGCGGCAGCCGGGGTCGGCGTTCAAGCCGTTCGTCTATCTGTCGGCGCTCGACAAGAACTACACACCGGCCACGGTCATTCTCGATGCACCCTTCGTCATGGAACGCTCCGACGGCAAGGGCAAATGGAAGCCGACGAACTACTCCGACAAATTCTACGGTCCCAGCACCATGCGCATCGGCATCGTCAAGTCGCGCAACCTGATGACGGTACGCCTCGCCAAGGCGATCGGCATGGCACCGGTGATCCGGAACGCCATCGCCTTCGGAATCGTCGACGACATGCCGGGCGAGCTCGCAATGGCGCTGGGTGCGGGCGAGACGACCCTGATGCGCCTGACGACGGCATATGCAATGCTGGCGAACGGCGGCAAGCGGATCATTCCAACTGTGATCGATCGGGTGCAGGACCGGACGGGCAGGACCGTCTTCAAACACGACAATCGCCCGTGCGAGAGCTGTGATGTCGAGCGTTGGGCGCTGCAACCGGTGCCGTTCATTCCGGACGAGCGTGAGGCCGTTGCGGATCCGATAAGCGCCTACCAGATCGTCTCCATGCTGCAGGGTGTGGTGCAAAGTGGCACGGGTTATGCGGTCAGCCGCATCGGCAAGCCGCTGGCCGGCAAAACGGGCACCACCAACAATTCGCAGGATGCCTGGTTTCTCGGTTTCTCTCCGGATCTTGCGGCAGGGGTTTATGTCGGATTCGACACGCCGCGCACCCTGGGCCGAAGGGAAACCGGGTCAAGCGTGGCGGTGCCGATCTTCAAGGAATTCATGTCCGCCGCGCTAGCCGACAAGCCGACAACGCCGTTCCGGGTCCCGCCGGGAATCCGCATGGTCCGTATGAACACCGAGACTGGCTTGCCGGCTACGCCGGCCGACGACTGGCGGAAAATCGTCCTCGAGGCGTTCCGCCGCGGCACCGAGCCGGGAACCGATGCCGCATCCATCGTCATCGACGGATCCGATACCGGGCTGGGTTTCGAGGCGACGATAGGCGGCGACGCGGTGCCGGAGAACCAGGGTGAACCGCCCAAATCGGGCAAGAAACGGACCGAGACCGGGCTGTACTGACGGCGGCGCGGGCAGCGGGTTGCAGCCGGCCCGGAATTTCATTAAATCGGCTCAGTTCCTCCCCGACGATCGAGAGCAGGTGCCAATGCGCGCGGAAGTCCAGGCCATCGCCGACAACATCAAGCAGTCTCTGGAGCTGCTGAGGAGGCATCTTTGACTACGATGCCGCAACGCGCCGCCTCGACGAGCTGAACGCACTCTCCGAGAGTCCCGATCTGTGGAGCGACACCGAGAGGGCGCAGAAACTGATGCGCGAACGGACGCATCTGGACTCGGCGCTGAGCGCCTATCACGACATCGTCAAGGACTTCGAGGACGCGGTCGAACTGATCGAGCTGGCAGAGGCCGAGGGTGATGACGATGTCCGGGCCGAAGGCGAGGCGGCACTCGCGGCCCTGGAGCCGAAAGTCGAGAAGCGCCGCATCGAGAGCCTGCTTTCGGGCGAGGCCGACCATAACGACGCCTTTCTCGAGATCCATGCCGGTGCCGGCGGCACGGACGCCCAGGATTTCGCGGAAATGCTGGCACGGATGTATGTACGCTGGGCCGAGGCGCATGGCTTCAAGGTGGAATGGATCGAGGAGTCGGAAGGCGGCGAGGCCGGGATAAAGTCGGCCACGGTAAAGATCAGCGGCCACAACGCCTATGGCTGGCTGAAAACGGAAACCGGCACGCACCGCCTGGTGCGGATTTCGCCGTTTGGTGCGAAGCGGCGCGAGACCAGTTTCGTCGCCGTCGGCGTATACCCGGTGCTCGAGGACGATATCGACATCGAGATCGACGAGAAGGATTTGCGCATCGATGTCTATCGTGCGTCGGGCGCGGGCGGGCAGCACGTGAACCGGACCGAGTCGGCGGTCCGCATTACCCATATCCCGACCAACATCGTGGTGCAGTGCCAGAATGACCGCTCGCAGCACAAGAACCGGGCGACGGCCATGAAGATGCTGCAGGCAAGGCTCTACGAGGCGGAACTGCGCAAACGTGAAGAAGCGGCCCAGGCCGAGCACGATGCCAAGACCGATATCGGTTGGGGCCACCAGATCCGCTCCTACGTGCTGCATCCCTATCAGATGGTCAAGGATCTGCGGACCAGTTTCGAGACCAGCGACACCCAGGCCGTCCTGGACGGCGATCTCGACGGTTTCCTGCAGGCGGCGCTGGCCCAGCGGATCGCCGGCGGCGAGACCGCAGCGGCGGAGCACTGACGGTCGTCTCTCGGTGGTTTGCCCCGCTGCAGCTCGGGGGTCCTGCGCGTCACTGCCTGGCTGCGACCGCCTCCACCTCGATGCGGAAATGCGGCTGTGCGAGCGCGGCGACCACGATCATTGTCGAGGCCGCCTCGTGGCCGCACAAGTGCCGGTCGCGGACCTCCCGATACGTCGCAATGTCGCTACTGTCGGTCAGATAGGTGTTGACCCGCACCAGGTCGCTGGCGGCCATGCCGGCCGCCTCCAGTATCGCTATCACGTTGCGGAAAGCCTGATCGGCCTGTGCCGTGAAATCGGCCGGGACCGTCCCATCCGGGGCGACGCCAAGCTGGCCCGAAACGTAGAGGATGCGGGCGCCCGGCGAGACCTCAACCGCGTGCGTATAGGCGCTGAAGGGCGGGGCAACGGTATCGGGTTTGTAGGTCTTCATCAGCGGGTTCCTCACCAGGGGAATGAACGCAACCATGTGCCCGGTTTGCCAGCATCTCACGATAGTCTGATTTGCGAACGTCGCAACCTTCTCCCAAGCTGGACGTTACGGGCGGGTTTGCACCCCGGCCCGGTCGGCAACGGAACGCGAGAGGAATCGACGTGCTTAACGAACAGCAGGACCGCTGGTGCAGGGAACACGACTGGGACTTCTCGGAGCTCAACGCGCTGTTCCTCAACTGTACACTGAAACCAAGACCCGAGTTGTCCCACACGGATGGTCTGGTGGAGATATCCAGGGCAATCATGGAACGGAACGGCGTGTCGACAGATACGCTGCGCCCGGTGGACCACGATATCGCCAGCGGCGTCTATCCGGATATGACTGAACACGGTTGGAAGACCGACGAATGGCCCGGGTTGTTCGAGAAAGTCCGGGCGGCGGACATCCTGGTGATAACGACGCCGATCTGGCTGGGCGACAAGTCGTCGGTCTGCACGCGCACCATCGAGCGGATGTATGCGATGTCCGGGGAGCTGAACGAACGGGGCCAGTACATTTATTACGGCAAGGTCGGTGGGTGTCTCGTGACCGGCAACGAAGACGGCGCTAAGCACTGCGCCATGAACATTTTGTACTCCCTTCAGCATCTCGGGTTTGTCGTCCCGCCGCAGGCCGATGCGGCGTGGGTGGGCGAGGCGGGGCCGGGCCCCTCGTACCGCGACGAGGGGTCGGGCGGCCCCGAGAACGATTTCACCAACCGGAACACGACCTTCATGACCTGGAATCTGCTCCATTTCGCGCGGATACTGCGTCAGGAGGGCGGCGTGCCCGCCCACGGCAATCAGCGGAGCGCGTGGGATGCCGGCTGCCGTCCGGATTACGCCAATCCGGACTACCGGTAACGCGCGCCTTCGGTTTCGCTAGGCCAGACCAGCGGAACGAGCCCATGCGTTAGGGTTTTCCGCGGGTTTCAGGGGGGCCCGAGGCAACGCGAAGGATCGGGGCCGGGCCATCCGCTCAGATGATCTCGTCTTCGTCGAACAGCGGATCCTCGAGGATCTCGGTCTCGAGCTGCTCGATGCGCTGTTGCGCCGTCTTCAGCCGGGTCGGATCCGCGACGTGAAACAGTGCGTCGCCGCGATTGACGACCGGCATGTTCGCCATGCCGATGATGATGCCGGCCTTGCGGGCCTCGACGGGCGACTCCGCCTCGCCCATGGGGTCGGCGACGTAGCCGATGATATCCCCGACGTCGACCCGGCCGCCGAGTTTCCTTAAGGAACGGACGATACCGCCCTGCGGCGCGCGCACCCAGTAGGTCGAGCTGGAACGGACCGGTGCGACCCGGCTCGGATCGGCCTTCGAGCTCTTGATCATGCCGAGGTGCCGCATGACGCGGAGAATTCCCTTCACACCGACGCGAACCGCGACCTCATCGAACCGCAGCGCCTCGCCCGCTTCGTAAAGCAGCACGTCCACGCCCGCCTCCTTGGCGGCCCAGCGCAGCGAGCCGTCGCGCAGCGGCGCCGTGATGATGGCCGGGGGATTGAACGCCTCCGCCAGCTCCATGGCCCTCGGCTGGTCCGCGCTGACGCGGATCTGCGGCAGGTTGCAGCGGTGGATGGCGGCGGAATGAATGTCGATGCCGAAGTCGCTGCGCTGGACGATCTCCTTGAGGAAGACGTGAGCCAGCTGGCCGGCGAGCGAACCGTTCTGGCTGCCGGGAAACGACCGGTTGAGATCGCGCCGGTCCGGCAGATACCGATTGTGGGTGATCAGGCCGAACACGTTGACCACGGGAACGCACAGCAGCGTGCCGCGGGTCTTCTTGATCGTCGACAGTCTGAGGAGCCGGCGGATGATCTCGATGCCGATGATTTCGTCGCCGTGCACGGCCGCGCTGACGAACAGGGTCGGCCCGTCGCGGCGGCCATGCACGACGTGGATCGGCAGGGCCATCGGCGTGTGCGTCGACAGCAGGCTGATCGGCAGGTCGACCGTCGCCCGGCTGCCGGCGGGCACGACCTCGGCGGCGATTTCGAAGCCGGGACGGGCCGGCTTTGGGCGCCGTTGCGATCGAACCGGGCTAGCCGCGTCCACGGGTTTTGGTCTTTCCTGGTTTGGCATTCTTCTCGAGAAATTCGATGATCTTGCCCGCGACATCGATGCCGGTGGCGTTCTCGACGCCTTCCAGTCCCGGCGACGAGTTGACCTCCATGATCACCGGGCCGTGGTTGGAGCGTAGCATATCCACGCCGCACACGTTCAGTCCCATGACCTTGGCAGCGCGGATCGCGGTCGATCGTTCCTCCGGCGTGATCTTGATCGTCGAGGCGCTGCCGCCCCGGTGCAGGTTGGAGCGGAACTCGCCCTCGGCGCCCTTGCGCTCCATCGCCGCGACGACGCGTTCACCGACCACGAGGGCGCGGATGTCGGTGCTCCCGGCCTCCTTGATGAATTCCTGGACCAGGATGTTCACGTTGGCGCCGCGAAACGCTTCGATCACCGAGCGTGCCGATTTATGGGTTTCGCCAAGAACGACGCCGATACCCTGGGTGCCTTCCAACAGCTTGATGACCACCGGAGCGCCGCCCGCGATCTCCAATACCTCGTCGGTCTGCTTGGGACTGCTCGCAAAGGCGGTGACCGGCAGTCCGAGCCCGGCGCGCGACAGCAACTGCAGGGACCGCAGCTTGTCGCGGGACCGGCCGATCGCCACCGATTCGTTGAGCGGATAGACGCCCATCATTTCGAACTGGCGCAGCACCGCGAGGCCATAGAACGTGACCGAAGCGCCGATGCGCGGAATGATCGCCTGGTAGTCCCGCAGCGGCTCGCCCTTGTACAGCACCTCCGGACGGTGCGAGGTGATGTTCATGTAACATTGCAGCGTGTTCACGATCCGCACCTCGTGGCCGCGGTCGTGCGCCGCCTCGACAAGTCGCTGGTGCGAATAGAGTTTCGGGTTTCGTGCGAGCATCAGGATTTTCATAGACGGCGTTCCTTGTCCTGGAGTTGCGGAGACCTTCCCACTGTGGCGCCCTTCAGCACTTTTTCAAGTTTCCGGCCGCGATAGGATGTCGATGGATCGACGACGAAATGGCCGCGCACGGAGGCCCGACCTAGAAGCATGCGGAATCCCATCTGGTCGCGATTGGTCAGTGTAACCTCGACCGGCCAGGTCTGTCCGCCCAGCGTGATCTCGGTAACGATCACCATGCGGTTTTCCAGGTGACCGCCCGAGTTGCGGACCGCCTTCACGCCGGCCAGCCGTGCTTCGCACGTCGTCCGCGTACGATTTTCGCGCTGCACGGGATGCACCTCGAACCGGACCCATGACGCGCCGTCGCGTTCGAACCGCCGGACGTGCCAGGCGTGCAGCGCCGCGGTGCGGGCGCCCGTATCGACCTTGGCTTTGATGCGTTCGATGCCGAGCGCCGGCAGGGCCACCCATTCGCGCCAGCCGATGGTCGGCTTTTCCTTGCGGACGCGGCGGCGGCGGCGCTTCGGCGCGGCTGCTGCGCCTGCAGGGACCCGTTTTTTTTTCATGTCGAGGCGGGCTAGGCTGTTTGTTCGATAACGGCGTCGTTGACCCGGCGGTAACTGGCAAATGTGCGCTGGTTCAAGACGACGAAGTAGGTTTCCATATCGACCAGGACATAACCGCGCTCATACAGCGCGCGCGCGACTGCCGCGATGGTCTGCGGATAGACGCGGCGCTGTCCGGTCAGGCGACGCAAATGCTTCATCGACAGACGATACCGGCCGCGCGCCTTGCCGGCAAACGCGGTTTCGTAAAGCTCTGCGAGGCGCCGAGCGAGCACGTCAATTGCATCCGGCTGGTTGATATCGATCGCAATCATGGGCGCCAAATAGGAAAAAAATTACCCTATGTCAAAAAAATATTTCTATTATTGCCCGCAAGGCACAAACAGGACCACCGCCGGACCGACCCAGGCGGCTTGCGCATGCAAGGCTAGCCGCAAAGTGCCCGTTGTGCCGTGTTTTCAGAGTGTCTTTACCGCGGCCAGTACTTCGTCGACATGGCCGGGAACCTTGACCTTCCGCCAGACACGGGCGATGCGGCCGGCACCGTCGATCAGGAAGGTCGACCGCTCGATGCCCATATACTTGCGACCGTACATCGATTTTTCGACCCACACGCCGTAGGCTTCGCAGAGCGAACCCTCCTCGTCGGACACGAGCGGGAAGTTGAGGTCGTACTTCGCCTTGAACTTGTCGTGCCTGGCGACGCTGTCCCTGGAGACCCCGACCACCGCTGCACCGGCTTTCTTGAACGCCGACAGCGCGTCGCGGAAGCCCATGGCCTCCTTGGTGCACCCGGAGGTGTCGTCCTTGGGGTAGAAGTACAGGACCATTGGCTTGCCCTTGAAGGACGACAGCGAGACGTCCCCGCCACCGTCGGTTGGAAGTTTGAAATCCGGGGCCTTGTCGCCGGCTTTGACGGGCATTTTCGCACTCTCCTGTCTCTCGCCTGTGTCTTGGGTTCCAGGTCAAGCCACCGATATACGGCGAGCGGGTCGAAGATCAACCATTGGGCCGGACGGTCAGTCTTCCTCGCGCGGCGACAGGCGCAGCCGGGCGGCCTCGGCCGGTTCGTCGACGGTCCTGCGATAGATGGTGCGGACCGTCTCGTAGACGGACTCGACGGTGCGGCTCAAGGTTTCGAAATCCGGCTGGTTGGCGGCCCGCGCCAGGGCGGCTTTCAGCGAAGCGGGCGCGGACTCTTCAGTGAACCTCTCTGTGGCCATCAGTCGCAACGCATCCTGCAAACGCCACCACAATTCCAGCGCCTGCACCAGCGCGGCGACGTCACCGCGCTCGGCAACACCGGCGGCGCCGAGGCGCTGCAACGCGTCGGCTGTGTTCTCCCCCGTCTGGGGCGGGAGTTCGGCGCCATGGAGCAACTGCAGGTACTGGGCGATGAACTCGATGTCGACAAGGCCGCCACGGTGGTGTTTGACGTTCCAGCGGCTCTTTCCCTTGTGTTGTGCGGCCATGCGCAGGCGCATGTCGGCGACATCGACGAGCAGTCGATCGGCATCGCGCGGCTGCGCCAGAACCGCATCGATGACCTCGTTCGTTCGATCTGCGATGCCAGGGGAGGTCGCAGCGACGACGCGCGCACGAGTCAGCGCCATGTGCTCCCAAGTCCAGGCTTGTTCGCGATAGTACCGCTCGAAGCCGTCCAGCCGACTCGCCACCGGTCCGGCATTGCCCGACGGTCGCAGCCGCATGTCGATCTCGTAGAGGGTGCCTTCCGCCGTCGGCGCGGTGATGGCGCTGATCAATCGCTGGCACAGTCGCCCGTACCAGGTGCCGGGCGGCAGCGGCTTCTTGCCGTCCGATGCCTCGGCACTCTCATCGTGGTCGTAGACGAAAACGAGGTCGAGGTCCGAGCCGGGAGACAGTTCGGAACTGCCGAGCTTGCCCAGCGCGACGATCGCGAGCCCGCCGCCGGGCACGTGGCCGTGACGTCTGGCGAACTCGGCTTCAACGCGTGGCAGCAGCGCTGCGAGGACCGTGTCGGCGACAGCGGTCAGCGCTGCTCCGGCCGCGGCGCCGACCGCAATGCCACGCAGGATCTGGACGCCGACCCGGAATTTCTGGTCGTTGGTCCAGCGTCGGGTCAGCACCAGGATGTCCTCGTAGTCCGCCGCCAGCTGCAGCATGGTTTCGAGCTCTTCGGACAGCTCGTCGCGCGACCCCAGAGGATCCATGAAATCACCGGTGAGCACGGCGTCCAGAAGCGACGGGTTGCGGCGCAGCCAGTCGGCGATCCGCGGTGCTCCACCCATGACGTCGGCGACCATGTCGAGCAGCGCCGGATTCGCGTTGAAGAGCGAGAACAGCTGTACTCCCGCCGGCAGACCGGCGATGAACTCGTCGAACCGGGCGAACGCGGTGTCGGGGTTGGCTGTCTTGGCAAACGCCTTGAGGAGATGCGGCATAAGTTCAGTCAGAATCTGGCGGGCCCGCTCGCTGCGGGTCGCGCGATAGCGCCCGTGGTGCCAGTTGCGCACGATGTTCGAGATCGAGCCGCCATCGGCGAACCCCATCTCCTCCAGCGTCCTGACCGTATCCGGATGATTCTCACCGCCGGTGAACACGAGCGCGCCGCCGGCCCCGAGTTCAGGTGACTCCTCGAACAGGCGGGCGTAATGGTGCTCGACACGTCCGAGATGATGCAGCAACGCCTCGCGGAACGCGGCGGCATCGCCGTAGCCCATGAAAACGGCGGTGCGCGCGATGCCGCCGTCGTCGCGGGGCAGATTGTGGGTCTGCTCGTCGTTGACCATCTGCAGCCGATGCTCGAGCTTGCGCAGGAAGCCGTATGCCTCCGCCAGCTCGTCCGCCGTCGTCGTATCGATCCGTTCCAGCTGGGCCAGTGTCCGCAAGGTGGAAACAGTGGCACGGTTGCGCAGTTCGGGCATGCGGCCGCCCCAGATCAGCTGTTGTGTCTGGCAGAAGAACTCGATCTCGCGGATGCCGCCGCGGCCGAGCTTGATGTTGTGTCCGTTCACCGCGATCGTGGCGCCGCCGCGGTGCGCGTTGATCTGCCGCTTGATCGAATGGACGTCCTGAATGGCCGCAAAATCGAGATTCTTGCGCCAGACATAGGGCCGCAACCGGCGCAGGAAGGCCTCACCCGCCGCGATGTCGCCGGCCACCGGTCGCGCCTTGATCATCGCGGCGCGTTCCCAGTTCTGGCCGACGCTTTCATAATAGGCCTCGGCCGCCTCGACGGAGATCGCCAGCGGCGTCGCGCCGGGGTCCGGCCGCAGCCGCAGGTCGGTGCGGAACACGTAGCCGTCCTCTGTGCGGGCATCCATCAGGTGCAGGAGCTGGCGCGTTGCCCGGACGAAGATCGGCCCGAAATCTTCCGCCGCCGCCCCGCGGATCAGTTCGTTGTCGTACAGGATGATCAGATCGATATCGCTGGAGTAGTTGAGTTCGCGCGCCCCCAGTTTGCCCATTCCGAGCACGATATAGCCCGATCCGCGCTCCGGATCGCTTTCGTCCGTGAGCTCGATCGCGCCTTGTGCCGCCGCCGACCCCAATACATATCGGGCAGCGACGTGGAGGCACGATTCGGCGATGTCGGTCAGCGCCCCGGTCACGCGCTCGAGGCTCCACAAACCGGCGATATCCGCGAACCCGACCACCAGTGACGCCCGCCGCTTTGCCTGCCGGAGGCCCGCTGTAACCCGGCTCAGGCTGATCTCGTGCCCCAGCGACCGTTCAAGGCCGGACAGCAGCGCCGCGAGCGCCGCATCGGGTCCGTCGCTCAGCAGGTCGCGCACGCAGGCGGCTTCCTGAATGAACAACCGGCCAAGATAGGGACTGTTGCCGAACACCGCTTCGAGAAGCGCCCGGCCGCCACGGTCGTCTGCCAGCGCCTCGTAGAAACCCCGGAGGTCCGCATCGCCCGCCAGCGATTCGCGCAGGCGGATGAGCCCCGCCTCGGCGCGCTCGACGTCGGCGGCCTTCGGGATTTCCTCGGGGTCGATCGGAATCAGAGAGAGTGTCATGCGTGCTGCGGCTGGATGGAAAGGTGCGTACACCGCCTGTAGCGTGGCCAAGACTCGGTCGTTGCGTTATCATAAGACCATAAGACGCTGACCGTACAAAAGGAATGTGCTGAGCGTTGGTCCGCCGAACTTCCCTGATACTGACAGAGCTCCTTGCGATGCTGTTCGCCGGGCTCGTGGCCTTGGGCGGTATCGCCGCCTATCTGCTGCATACGGGTCCGGTGTCGCTGGATTTCATGACTCCCCACCTGGAGGCGATGCTCAATGACGAGAAGGGCCGGTTCGTCGTCGACATCGATCGTACGGTCGCCGTCTGGGCCGGCTGGCGGGATGCCATCGACATCCGCGCGACGCAAGTGTCGGTCACCACGGCGGACGGGGTTGCGCTTGCCCGGGTTCCCGAGCTGTCGCTCGGCCTGTCGTTGCGGGCGCTGGTACACGGGCGGCTGGCCCCGACGAGCCTCGGCGCCATCGGGCCGCGTATCCGGATTACCCGAAACGAGACGGGAGACTTCGCATTCGGGTTGACCGATTCGGAAGCGTCACGACCGCCGGCGGATCGCCGGGCAGGCGTCGCGCCGCAGCAGGACGGGCGGACCGTGATCCGTTTGCTGATTACCGAGCTCCTCAGCGATGAGCGCGATCGATCGGGCCCCTTCGGCTATTTGCGGCGCGTCAGCATATTTGACGGCGAGATTGCATATGAAGATCGGGTTGCCGGCCGGTACTACCGCGCGCCCGATACCGACGTCGTACTGTTTCGCGACGGCGCCGGCATCACCGGCGGTGCCAAGCTGAGCGTCCAGTACGGTGGGCGGCAGGCGGATCTGACTGTCGATATTGCGGTGGCCAGGGATCAGAAATACCGAGCTGCCGCAACATTCCAGCAGGTCGACCCGGCGGCCTTCGCGCCCAGCATCCCGCAGCTGGCGGACCTGACGGCCATCAAGATGCCGTTGAGCGGCGAGATCGCCGTCCGCGGGCAGTTCGGCGGAAACGTCGACGAAATCGGTTTCGATTTCGTCGGCGGCAACGGCCGCCTGGAACTCCACGAGGTGTATCGCGAGCCGCTCGACATCAGCTCGTTGCGGATCGTCGGGGCCGTGACGGAGAATCTCAGCGCGGTGCGGCTGGATCAGGCGATCATCGGTTTCGGGTCGGCGACGGTCTATGCCGAGGGCAGCGTGCGCCCTGATGGCGGCGGGCGGCTGATTTCGCTTGCAGCCCGACTCGAACAATTTCCGGTCAACGAGTTGCACAGATTCTGGCCGGCCTGGACGCACCCGCCTGCCCATGCCTGGGTGGCGCGCAACATCGTCGATGGGACGGTCGATGAGGGTACGGTGGCGGTGGCAGTGCGGATCGGAGGGCCGGCCGAGGAGGCGCCGCGCGTCACGCTTCCGGAGCTTGCGGGAACGCTCGCCTTTTCCAACATCGACGTGCACTACAGGCGTCCGATGACACCGGTCTCCGCCGCGACCGGCACCGCCACATTCACCAAGGAGCGGTTTGTCTTCACGATCGACCGCGCAAGCCTGGCCGATGACATTGCCGTCACGCAGGGGACCGTCGATATCATCGACGTTCACCGGCGCGGCGAAACACGATTGATCGTGGATGGCCGGGCGGAGGGCCCCCTCGTGACCGCGCTGCGGGTCCTCGACGAGGAGCCGCTGAAATACGGGTCGAAGATGGGGTTCGACCGCTCGCGGATGGACGGGCGCGGCACATCCAACCTCCATTTCGAGCTGCCGCTGGTGCGCGACATCAAAGGCGACATGCTCGAGGTCAGGGTGTCGTCCCGGCTGAACGGGGTGGTCGCGGACGGCCCGTTCGGCCTGGCGGTGACCGACGGCAAGCTTGGCCTGGATGTCACCCGCAGCGCGATGCGCGTCGCCGGCGACGTCAAGCTGAACGGCGTAGCGGCAGCACTGGTGTGGGATGAGAATTTCGAACGCGAGGCGCAGGAATTCAAGAGCCGCTTTGCCGTCCGCGGCCGTGCGGACGACCGCCAGAGGCGGGCTCTCGGCCTGCCCGACCTGTCATACTGGCTGCAGGGACCGGTGGAGGCCGAGGTGGTGTACACAGTTGACAGGACGGGACCTGCGAAGCTCCGGGTGCGCGGCGATCTCGGTGCGGCCCTCGTGAAGGTCGAGGAGGCGGGCTGGCGCAAGGCGCCGAATGTGTCCGGGACCGGCACCATAGAGGGCACGGTGCCACGTGCGGGCGGGCTCGTTTTCGACAGTCTGCGCATCGAGACGACCGAAATGGAAGCCGATCTGGCGATGGAATTTCTGCCCGACCTGTCGAACGTCCGCTCGGTCACGATCAAGAAGGCGTTGTTTCGCGGCAGCGACGTCACCGGCGAGATAACGCTGCGTCGTGAGGGCGGCTACCGAATCGACGTGACAGGCCGCCGACTCGACGTGCGACATTTCCTGACGATCGGTCAGTTGGAAAACGGTACGCCGCCAGGGCAGGAGACCGCCACCGAACCCTTCACCGTAAAGGCGGGTTTCGACGAAGCGATCACCGGCGAAAATCGCCGCATGTACACCACGACCTTCACCGGAAAGTACAATGGCCGCAACTGGGAGTCGGCGATCCTGACCGCCAAGCTTGATGAAGGTGCGGACCTCGCCCTTGCCTACGGCATGGGTGAGACGGGGTACGAGCTGCAGGTCCAGTCGCAGGACGCCGGTCAGGCGCTGCGGACGCTGGACTGGTGGGGTGAGATTCAGGGAGGTTCGCTGGTTATCCGCGGCCGCCGCGAATCGGTCGGCGGGCCGCTGAAGGGCACCTTCGAAGTCTACGACTTCAGGATGACGCAAGCGCCGGCCGGGCTGAAACTGCTACAACTCGTGACGGTCATCGGATTGCCCGCAGCGATGGATGAGAGTGTTCCTTTCACCGGAATGGAGGGCGCGTTCACCTATGACGAAGGGGTCCTTACCCTCGGCGAAGTCGAAGCCTGGGGGCCGGTGGGCGTCCATGTCAACGAGGGCAGCTGGCTGGATTTCAACCAGCGGCGCATGAAGCTGATCGGTGTCGTGGTGCCGGCCAATGCCGTGCAGGGGCTGATCGGCAAGATCCCGTTGCTCGGCTTTATCCTGGGCGACGGGCTGATCGCGACCAATTTCGTGATTTCCGGTTCGTTCGACAAACCCGACGTCAACCCCCAGGAGGCGACGACGCTTCTTCCCGGGTTCCTGCGCAAGCTGTTCCGCCAGGCCGGGACAACGGGTGGCGATTCGGTGACGGGGAGCGTGCCGGACCCGTCGCTGCGGCCCGGCCGGGACTGAAGGGGTATACGTCAGGCCGGACGTACCAGCGCGTGGCGTTTTCTTCCCGCCGATAGTTTGATGACACCGTCGCTGTTGACGTCGGCCATTGTGACCTGGGCGGTCTCCTCGGCGATCACGGAGTCGTTGAGTCGCGCGCCGCCGCCCTTGATCAACCGCCGGGCTTCGCCATTGCTGGCGGCAAGACGGGCGCGGCGCATCAATTCGAACGCCGGGACGCCGCTTTCCAGTTCGCTGCGGTCGACCTCTATGGTCGGCAGGTCCCGGGCGATGACGCCCTGCTCGAAGGTCTTGCGC
Organism: Alphaproteobacteria bacterium; assembly: GCA_041602815.1. Classification (GTDB taxonomy): domain Bacteria; phylum Pseudomonadota; class Alphaproteobacteria; order UBA8366; family JADFVY01. The sequence goes on from JBFIFO010000005.1 coordinate 42,749, forward strand.
GCGGTCTCGGCCGCCGCCTCGGCCGCGCCCGCGCCGTGACACAGCCTGGTGGCCTCGTTTGCAAGGATTTTCTTCGCCTCATTGATCTCGGCCCCCGCGAGCGCCTCGAGCCGGGCGATCTCGGCGAGCGGAAGATCGGTAAAGAGTCTGAGGAAGCGGCCGACGTCGGCATCTTCCGTGTTGCGCCAGTACTGCCAGTAGTCGTACGCGCTCAGACGCTCCTCGTTCAGCCACACGGCGCCCGACGCCGTCTTGCCCATCTTGGCGCCGGACGACGTGGCCAGGAGCGGCGTCGTCAGGCCGTAGAGCTGTTTCTGGTCGCATCTGTGGGCGAGTTCGATGCCGGCCACGATGTTGCCCCACTGGTCCGAGCCGCCCATTTGAAGGACACAGTCCATGCGGCGCGACAGCTCGAGGAAATCGTATGCCTGCAGTACCATGTAGTTGAACTCGAGAAAGCTCAACGGCTGTTCGCGGTCCAGGCGCAGCTTCACGGATTCGAAGCCAAGCATGCGATTGACCGAGAAATGGCGGCCGTATTCGCGCAGGAACGGGATGTACTGCAGTTCGTCGAGCCAGTCCGCATTGTCGACCATGACGGCGTCGGTCGGACCGTCGCCGAACACGAGATACTTCTCGAAGATCCGCCGTATGCCGGCGATATTGGCGGCAATCTGTTGTTCGCTGAGAAGCTGGCGCTGCTCGTCCTTGCCCGACGGGTCGCCGACTTTCGTCGTGCCGCCGCCCATCAGGACGACCGGTTTGTGCCCCGTCTGCTGCAGCAGGCGCAGCAGCATGATCGAGACCAGGCTGCCGGCATGCAGCGAATCGGCGGTGGCATCGAAGCCGATATACGCCGGGATCGCGCCCGAGCAGGCGAGGCTGTCGAGCGCGTCGAGGTCAGTGCACTGGTGCATGAACCCGCGCTCGATAGCCGCTTTGAGGAATGGCGATTGCGGTTGGCCCATCGTCTGATCTGCTTCACGATCGTGGTCTGTCTGCCGGCGGGCGCTTCGTTTATCACAATCGCCTGCCACGGACAATGTAGAGCGGATGTTCGCCCTACCACCTCGGTCAATCGGCCGGAACCCGTCCGAACATTGCTCAAATGCGCGCGTTAACCTATTCCTCATTAACTATTTTCAAGTAATTTGCCGATACTCTCGCGGGAGGACCAGGGGACGCAAAAAAAACGCAGTTAAGGTCAGGACATGACAGCATCGAGAGTGCGGCCGGCTTACCGGAAGCCATTCACCGCGGAAATCCAGCAAAGACGGGATGTGAGGGTCAGCAATGAGCAGATCCTCCATGAGATCAAGTCCCTGGAGGGCCGGCTGGAAAAACTGGCGGTGGGCAATATCGAGCTCGATGGCGCGACGCCCGGCACGCTCCTGGACCAGGTGGAGCGGACCAAGAAGGAAATCGCCACCCTGATCACGCAGAACACCAAGGACGACCGGCTGGCAACGGCAGCGCGCGAACTTCAGGCGGTGGTGCGGGCGACCGAGGGCGCGACGTTCACCATCATCGATATCGCCGAGCGGGTCGACGAACTGCTTCACGACCTGAAGTCGCACACCGGAGATTCGACAATCGTTGCAACGGCGGACGAGATCGCCGAAACCACGACCGATCTCTATGAGGCCTGCAATTTCCAGGACATCACGGGCCAGCGCATCAAGAAAGTGGTCAATACGCTGCAGTTCGTCGAAGAGCGCCTCGCGGCGATGATCGAGATCTGGGGCGCCGACACGCTGGCGGTCACCGAACACCCGGCCGCGGTCCGCGACAGTGAGGAAAAGCTTCTTCAGGGCCCGCAGATGGAAGAGGATGCGATCGCCCAGGAAGACATCGACAAGCTGTTCGAGTAAGAGCTGGCTCCACGCCGTCGACGCCGTCCGCTCCGTTCCGTCTCGGTGCCGTCCCCGTTTCGTTACCGCGCCAACCGTGCGGTACCTCAGCGCGCCGCTGTTTCCTCCGACACTGATGCCAGATATTGCGTAACGCTGACGTCGAGGGCCTCCAACTGATTTGAGAAGAAATGGTTGGCGCCGGGCACGATATGGTGTTCCACGGTAATGCCGCGCTGGTGGTTCAGCTTGTCCACGAGCTTCTTCACGGAGTCGACGGGAACGATTTCGTCCTTGTCGCCGGTGACCACCAGGCCAGACGATGGGCATGGCGCAAGAAAACTGAAGTCATACAGGTTCGCCGGCGGCGCCACCGATATGAACCCGGTGATTTCCGGCCGGCGCATCAGCAGTTGCATGCCGATCCACGCGCCGAAGGAAAACCCGGCGATCCAGCACTCGCGGCTGTTCTGGTTGTACGACTGGAGCCAGTCCAGTGCCGAGGCCGCGTCGGACAATTCGCCTTCGCCCTTGGTGAACGTTCCCTGGGACCGGCCCACGCCGCGGAAATTGAACCGGAGGCACGCAAAGCCGCGCTTCACGAAGGTGTGGTACAGCGTGTAGACGACCTTGTTGTTCATGGTCCCGCCGTGCTGCGGGCTGGGGTGGAGCATCAGGGCGATCGGGCTGTTTGGCGCCCGGCCGGGATGATATCGGCCTTCCAGACGTCCTTCGGGACCGTTGAAAATGAGCTCTGGCATTGTCCTTACCGTTTGGTAACGCGCGTCATGCGGTCTGTTAAAATCTGATCAAATCACTCGGGTTTTCGCGTTTTCGCGCCGGAAATCCGTGTAAATTTTCCTTATTTTGTTGACCGTTTTTATCAGAGAATGTATATCCTTACAGTGAAATGGTTATTTCGCCCACCGACCGTGTCGGGTGGCGGGTGAAATTCGGGAGCATGCTCTCCGGCGATCAACAGCCGCAGCATAATAAACGGATGGATGGCGAAATGTTCAAGTATTTGAAGGACGAAATCGACGGCATGATGCAGCGGGACCCGGCGGCGCGGTCGCGGCTTGAGGTCGTCCTCTGTTATCCGGGCTTCCACGCCATCGTCTTTCACCGCATTGCACACCCACTCTGGAATCGTGGCTGGCGGATTCTGGCGCGATGGATCTCGCAGGTGGCCCGCTTCCTGACGGGTATCGAAATTCATCCGGGTGCGCGCATCGGCCGCAGTTTCTTCGTCGACCACGGCATGGGCGTCGTGGTCGGTGAGACCTCGGTTATCGGGGACAATGTCACCCTGTATCACGGTGTCACGCTGGGCGGTGTTGCGCCGTCGGTGGACTCCGACAGCCAGCGCGATCAGAAGCGCCATCCAACCCTGGGCGACAACGTGATCGTCGGTTCCGGGGCGCAGATCCTCGGGCCGATCACCGTCGGGCACGGTGCTCATGTCGGCGCCAATGCCGTCGTGACCAAGGATGTCGAATGCTGTGTGACCGTCGTCGGCATCCCGGCAAAGGAGGTGTCCAAGGTGGCGGCCGAAGAGAAGTTCGAGCCCTATGGCACCCCCATGGGCGATGTGCCCGATCCGGATGCCCAGCTGATCGACGGGCTGCGCAGGCAGATCGGAGAGCTGCGCGGCCAGATCGGGGAGGTGGCGCGGCTTCAGGCGCGCATCGACGAGCTGGAGCGCGAACTGGCCGAGGTCGAGCAACGGATCGGTCCGGTCGCCGTGCGGGAAACGGCAAAGGCCGTGGCTACGGCAGATCGCAAGAATTGACGGGTAATGACGGGTGGCGTGGCGCCGCCCAGAGAGAGTTCGGGAGAAGTAAGCAATGCGTTTAAGTACCAAAGGACGATATGCCGTCATGGCGATGGTCGATCTTGCGATGCACAGTGACGGCAGACCGGTGGCGCTGGCCGCGATCGCGGAGCGGCAGGAGATTTCGCTGTCATATCTCGAACAGCTGTTCGCCCGCCTGAAGCGCAACGCCCTGGTCAAGAGCGTGCGCGGTCCGGGCGGCGGCTATCTGCTGGCGCGCGGGTCGGACGGAACGCGGGTGTCCGATATCATCCTTGCGGTCGACGAGCCGATCCGTGCCACCCGCTGCGATCCCAATTCGCCGCACGGCTGTACCAGCACCAAGATGCGCTGTGCGACGCATGATTTGTGGGCAGAGCTGAGCAACCAGATCCACCTGTTTCTGAGTTCGGTAACGCTGTCGGACATTGTCGACCGCCGTGTGCTCGGGGCGAGCGGCCGGTTCATCGGCGGCGAGACGATGGCGCAGGCCGGCCCGGCAATGGTCGACGCTGCCGAATGAATTCAGGGCAGGGCGGCCGTGCGATGTGACTGACGCGACACCCTGCTACCTCGACCATAACGCGACAACGCCATTGCGCCCGCAGGCGGCGCAGGCCGTGACGCGTGCACTGGCGCATCTTGGCAATCCGTCGTCGGTTCATTCCTTCGGGCGCGCGGCCCGCCGCTTCCTCGAGGACGCACGCGAACAGGTCGCTGCGCTGGTGTCCGCCCGCTCGGCGGACGTGATCTTCACGAGCGGCGGCACCGAAGCCAACAATCTGGCGCTGCGGGGCTGCGGCCGCCCGCGCATCCTTGCGTCAGCGGTCGAGCACCCCTCGGTCCTCGAGGCGGCGGACGGGATCGAGACCGTACCGGTCGACGCGAACGGCATCATCGACCTCGATGCCCTGGCGCAGATGCTGGAGCGGGACGACCGGCCCGCCGTCGTCTCGATCATGCTGGCCAACAACGAGACCGGCGTCATTCAGCCCGTCAGCGAAGCGGCCCAGATCGCGCATCGCAGCGGTGCGCTGGTGCACTGCGACGCGGTCCAGGGCGCGGGCAGAGTGAGGATGGACATGGACGCGCTCGGCGTCGACCTGCTGACGCTCTCGGGGCACAAGCTGGGCGGTCCCAAGGGCGTCGGCGCGCTGGTCGCCACCGACGCCGTCAAACTGAATCCGATCATCCGCGGCGGCGGGCAGGAGCGTCGACGCCGGTCGGGCACCGAGAACCTCTCCGGCATTGCCGGTTTCGGTGCTGCTGCGTTGGTGGCGGCTGAGGAAACTGGCGCCGCGACCGCAATCGCCCGGCTGCGCGACCGGCTGGAAGACCGCATCGGCCATCTTGTCCCGGGCGCCCGCATCATCGGCGCCGGAGTCGACCGTCTGGTGAATACCAGCAGCATCGCCCTGCCCGGCGTATCCGCCGATGCCCAGATCATGACGCTCGACCTGGCCGGGTTCGCCGTGAGTGCGGGATCCGCCTGCTCATCCGGCAAGGTCAGGGCGAGCCATGTATTGCGCGCCATGGGGCTGACCGAAGAGATCGCCGGATGTGCAATCCGCGTGAGCCTTGGCGCCGGCAACGAACAGTCGGATATCGATCGCTTCGTCGCCGTCTATGCAGAGTTTGCTGCCCGAGCAGGGGCTTCGGCGGCGTAACCGCAGTCCTATTTGCACGCTACTCCTTTCGGGGGTGCGACAATCTGGACCAATTTGTATCTGTTTTTCGCTTGAAATCAGGACCAAACTGTATATGTTTTAACTGGACCAAATTGGTGCGGTATTTGAAATCGTGTTCAAGATCAGCAGGATGACGGATTATGGAGTGGTGGTCATGGCGCAGCTTGCGCAGGCCACCGACTCGGTCATTACGGCACCGGACATCGCCAGCGCGGCGGGATTGCCGGCGCCGACCGTTGCCAAGATCCTGAAGCGCATGGTGCGGGGCGGTCTCGTCAACTCACAGCGCGGCGTCCATGGCGGTTATGCGCTGTCGCGCCCGGCCGAGCAGATCAGCGTCGCCGACATCATCGCGGCGCTTGAGGGCCCGGTCGCTGTGACCGCCTGCGTCGACGGGGCGTCGGGCGCGGCGTGCACGGTCGAGAGCTTGTGTCTGATCCGGGGCTGCTGGGACCGCGTGAATGCGGCCGTGACGCGCACGCTGGCCTCGATGTCGCTGGCCGAGATTGCGGCGCCGCCGAACTTCATCGATTTGCCCGCCGCGCCGCCGCGGCGCCGGACCGCCGACCGATAACGCGACGGCCCCAAGGACTTTGCCGGGAGAGATGACATGGCGGCAACGCCTGAAACCATCGAGCAACTGCGCTCCGTAACCGACGAGAAGTACAAGTACGGCTTCGTGACCGACATCGACGCCGATGTCGCGCCGAAGGGGCTGAACGAGGATATCGTCCGGTTCATCTCCGCCAAGAAGGGGGAGCCCGAATGGCTGCTCGACTGGCGGCTGAAGGCCTATCGCGCCTGGTTGGAGATGGAATCGCCCGAGTGGGCCAAGCTGAAGATCGATCCGATCGACTACCAGAACGCCTATTACTATTCGGCGCCGAAGGTCAAGGACGGGCCCAAGAGCCTGGACGAGGTCGACCCGAAGCTGCTGGAGACATACGAGAAGCTGGGCATTCCGCTCAAGGAGCAGGAATGGCTGGCCGGCGTCGCGGTCGACGCCGTGTTCGACAGTGTCTCGGTGGCCACGACCTACAAGGCGCGGCTGGAGCAGGAAGGCATCATCTTCTGCTCGATCTCGGAGGCCGTGCAAAACCATCCCGAGCTGGTGCAGAAATATCTCGGCTCGGTCGTGCCCTACACAGACAACTTCTTCGCGACGCTGAACAGCGCGGTCTTTACCGACGGCTCGTTCGTTTACATCCCGAAGGGGGTGCGCAGCCCGATGGAGCTGTCGACCTATTTCCGGATCAATGCGCAGAACACGGGTCAGTTCGAACGCACGCTGATCATCGCAGAAGAGGGCTCCTATGTGAGCTACCTTGAAGGCTGTACCGCGCCGCAGCGTGACGAGAACCAGCTGCATGCCGCGGTGGTCGAACTGGTCGCCCTCGACGACGCGGAGATCAAGTACTCGACGGTGCAGAACTGGTATCCGGGCGACGAGAACGGCGTCGGCGGGATTTACAACTTCGTCACCAAGCGGGCCGCCTGCCGGGGCGTCAACTCCAAGGTCTCGTGGACCCAGGTGGAAACCGGCTCGGCGATCACCTGGAAGTATCCCAGCTGCATCCTGCAGGGCGACAATTCGGTCGGCGAGTTCTATTCCGTCGCCATTACCAACAACCGCCAGCAGGCGGACACCGGCACCAAGATGATCCATCTCGGCCGCAACACGCGTTCGACGATCATCTCCAAGGGCATTTCGGCCGGCCGCGCCGACAACACCTATCGCGGCCTCGTGCGGATCCAGCCGAAGGCGGAGGACGCGCGCAACTATACCCAGTGCGACAGCCTGCTGATCGGCGACAAGTGCGGCGCCCACACGGTGCCGTACATCGAGTCCCGCAACCCCTCGGCAAAGGTCGAGCACGAGGCGACGACCGCCCGGATCAGCGAGGACCAGATGTTCTACTGTCGCCAGCGCGGCCTGTCGGAGGAGGAGGCGGTGTCGCTCATCGTCAACGGGTTCTGCCGCGAGGTGATGCAGCACCTGCCGATGGAGTTCGCCGTCGAGGCGCAGAAGCTGGTCGGGATCAGCCTGGAGGGCAGCGTTGGCTGACGCGCGCCGCCGCAACGATACGGAATCGGGGAAGACAATGGCATTGCTGGAAATTCGCAATCTGCACGTGACGGTCGACGACAAGCCGATCCTCAAGGGGATCGATCTTGCGGTCGAAAAGGGCGAGGTGCACGCCATCATGGGCCCGACCGGCGCCGGCAAGAGCACGTTGTCCTACGTCATCGCGGGACGGGACGGGTATGAGGTGACGGAC